>NZ_JBXAFK010000033.1:0-86021 GCF_058793055.1 Pseudomonas sp. MPR-R2A5 | reverse complement strand
GCGGTCGACGGCAAATACCTGGTCGGCTACCTGGTGCTGCAAGGCGCCGAGGAGGATTGGCGTGAGGTCTTGAGCGCCCACCTGGCCAGCCATTTGCCGGACTACATGGTCCCGGCGCAATGGATGCTGCTGGAGCACATGCCCTTGAGCCCTAACGGCAAGCTGGACCGCAAAGCGCTGCCCAAGGTGGATGCCAACTTGCAGGCACGGCCGTACGTCGCGCCGCAGAGTGAGCTGGAGCAGCAGATTGCCGCGATCTGGGCCGAGGTACTGGAGGTGGAGCGTGTGGGCTTGCACGACAACTTCTTCGAACTGGGCGGCCATTCCCTGCTGGCCACGCAAGTGGTGGTTCGCCTGCGTGAGCAGTTGCACAGCGAATTCGACGTCAAATCGATTTTCACCACACCGACCCTGGCCGAATTCACTGCCGGCGTGGCGGCGCAACAGACAATTAATTCGCCGGTGCAGGACGCATTGGCTAAATCCTTGGAGGCCCTCAAACGTCTATCAGCAGAAGATTTGGATAAATTGATTTCCTGAGGGGCGTGGCGTGCAAGCATTAATCGAGTCGGTAGGGTCACTTTCTGCGCAACAAAAGAAAGCGTTGGCGGTCATGCTCAAGCAACAAGGCATCAACCTGTTTGAGATTGCCCCGGTTTTCAAGCGTCAGGACGGTGAGCCCCTTCGACTCTCTTATGCCCAGGAGCGGCAGTGGTTTTTGTGGCAACTGGAGCCGCAAAGCCCGGCCTACAACTTGCCGCGCGCCTTGCGGCTCAAGGGCCGGCTCGACCGTGTCGCCCTGCAACGCAGCTTCGATAGCCTGCTGGCCCGCCATGAAAGCCTGCGCACCCACCTGCATCAAGATGCCGAGCAGGTGCTGCAGGTGATCGACCCCGTGGTGCGCGTTGAAATCGCCCATGAAAACGGTGACCCCGAGCAGCTTGAAGCGCTGGTGCAAGCAGAAGTCGCCAAGCCGTTCGACCTGCAGCAAGGCCCGCTGCTACGGGTCAAGCTGCTGCAACTGGCGCCGGATGAGCATGTGCTGGTGCTGGTGCTGCACCACATCGTGTCAGACGGCTGGTCGATGCAAGTGATGGTCGATGAGCTGGTGCAGTGTTATGTGGCTTACAGCCAGGGCCAGGAGGCGCGCTTGCCGGCCTTGGCGATTCAATACCCGGACTACGCCTTGTGGCAGCGCAGTTGGATGGAAGCCGGTGAGAAAGAGCGCCAATTGGAGTACTGGCGCGAGCAACTGGGGGGCGAGCAGCCGGTATTGGAGTTGCCGCTGGACCACCCGCGCCCGGCCGTACAAAGCTATCGCGGCGCGCGACTGGACATGGGCCTGGAGGCGACGCTGGTCACCGGCCTCAAAGCGTTGGCCCAGCGTGAGGGCGTGACGCTGTTCATGCTGTTGCTGGCGTCGTTCCAGACCCTGTTGTATCGCTACAGCGGGCAGTCGGATATCCGTGTCGGCGTGCCGATCGCCAACCGCAACCGCGCGGAGACCGAACGCCTGATCGGCTTCTTCGTCAACACCCAGGTGCTCAAGGCCGATATCGACGGGCAGATGACCTTCAGCCAGTTGCTCACCCAGGTCAAGCAGCGCGCGTTGCAAGCCCAGAGCCATCAGGACCTGCCGTTCGAGCAATTGGTGGA
This sequence comes from Pseudomonas sp. MPR-R2A5, assembly GCF_058793055.1. NCBI lineage: Bacteria > Pseudomonadati > Pseudomonadota > Gammaproteobacteria > Pseudomonadales > Pseudomonadaceae > Pseudomonas > Pseudomonas sp. MPR-R2A5. Next base: position 84,365 of record NZ_JBXAFK010000033.1, on the reverse strand, counting down.
AGCCCTGCAACCGGAGCGTAGCCTGAGCCACAACCCGCTGTTCCAGGTGATGTTCAACCACCAGACTGAAGGCCGCAGGGTACGCGGCGAGCAGCAGTTGCCCGGCCTGGCGGTGGAGGCGCTGGAGTGGGACAGCCAGAGCGCCCAGTTCGACTTGAGCCTGGACACCCAGGAATCGCCCGACGGTATTTGGGCCTCGCTGACCTACGCCACTGACCTGTTCGACGCCGCCACCGTGCAGCGCATGGCCGAGCATTGGCAGGGCCTGCTGCGTGCCGTCGTGGGGCGGGCGGGCGCGCGCATCGCGCAACTGACGATGTTGACCGAGGCCCAGCAACGCGGGCTGTTACAGGACTGGAATCACGCAGCGCCAGTGTTGCAACACAGTGCGGGTGTGCATGGGCTGTTCGCGGCGCAAGCGCTGCAACGCCCGGAGCACACGGCACTGTGCCTGGGCGGACAGTCGCTGAGCTATGCCGAATTGAACCGCCGAGCCAACCGCCTGGCCCATGCGCTGATCGCTCGAGGTGTCGGCCCCGAAAGGCTGGTCGGCGTGGCGGTGGCGCGCTCGTTCGAGATGGTGGTGAGCCTGCTGGCGGTGCTCAAGGCCGGCGGCGCCTATGTGCCGCTCGACCCGCAATACCCGCGTGAACGCCTGCTGCATATGCTTGAAGACAGCGGCGTGCGCCTGGTGCTGACCCAGGCGACTCTCGACCTGCCGCTACCCGAAGGCTTGGCGACGCTGGACCTGACGTATACGGATTTGACTCAGTACCCCGAGACGGATCCGCAGGTAGCCGTCGACCCGCAAAACCTCGCCTATGTGATCTACACCTCCGGCTCCACGGGCAAACCCAAGGGCGTGGCGATCAACCATGGGGCGTTGACCGAGTTTTCCAGCATCGCGGCGGGCTATTCGCGGTTGACCCAGGACGATCGCGTCCTGCAATTCGCCACCCTGAACTTCGACGGGTTCGTCGAGCAGCTCTACCCGGCGCTGACCCATGGCGCCACCGTGGTGTTGCGCGGCCCGGAGCTGTGGGACAGCGCGCGGTTGTACGAGGAAATCATCGCTCAAGGCATCACCCTGGCCGACTTGCCCACCGCCTACTGGAACCTGTTTTTGCTCGACTGCCTGGCGGCGGGGCCGCGCACGTATGGCGCGCTGCGCCAGATCCATATCGGCGGTGAAGCCATGCCGCTGGACGGCCCGGCGCAGTGGTTGAAGGCCGGCCTGGGCCATGTTCGATTGTTGAATACCTACGGTCCGACCGAGGCCACGGTGGTCTCGAGCGTGCTGGATTGCACGTCCAGCGAGACCATCGGCGCCACCGCCAGCCCGATTGGTCGCTCGTTGCCAGGCCGTGCCCTGTACGTGCTGGATCGCGACCTGAACCTGGCACCACTGGGCGCGGTGGGCGAGCTGTATATCGGCAGCCACTGCGGTTTGGCCCGCGCCTATCTGAACCGTGCGCTGTTGAGCGCCGAACGCTTTGTGCCGGACCCGTTCGGCGCAACCGGCGCGCGCCTGTACCGCACCGGCGATCTGGCGCGCTACCGTGCCGACGGGGTGATCGAGTACGTCGGGCGTGTCGACCATCAGGTAAAAATCCGTGGTTTCCGCATTGAGCTGGGGGAAATCGAGACGTTGCTGCTGGCCCAGCCCGGCGTGCGTGAAGCGCTGGTGTTGGCGGCCGACCATCAACTGATCGCCTACCTGGTCGCCGAGCAACAGGATGCCGAAGCGCTCAAGGCTATCTTGCGTGAGCAACTGCCGGACTACATGGTGCCGGCGCACCTGATCTTCCTCGACCGCATGCCGCTCAATCCGAACGGCAAGCTGGATCGCCAGGCACTGCCGAAACCCGACGCCAGCCAGTCGCAACACGCCTGGGTCGCGCCGGTGACGGAGCTTGAGCAACAGATCGCGGCCCTCTGGGCTGACATCCTTGGGGTCGAGCGGGTCGGGTTGGCCGACCACTTCTTTGAGCGGGGTGGCCACTCGTTGCTGGCGATGCAGGTGGTGTCGCGTCTGCGTCATGCCCTGGGGCGTGAAGTGCCGTTGAAACTGCTTTTCGAACAACCGCGTCTCGAACGCTTTGCCGCCGCCTTGCAAGCCCTGGAAGCAAGCGTTGGCGAGCCGGTTCCCGCGTTGTTGCCGGCCAGCCGCGAGCAACCACTGCCGTTGTCCTATGCCCAGGAGCGCCAGTGGTTCCTCTGGCAACTGGACCCGCACAGCGCGGCTTACCACATCCCCAGCGCCCTGCGCCTCAAGGGCGCGTTGGACCGTTCGGCGCTGCAACGTAGTTTCGATGCCCTGGTCGCTCGCCATGAGAGCTTGCGCACCTGTATCCAGGTGCTGCCAGAGGGCGCGCGCCAAGTCATTCAAGCCCAGGCCCCGGTGTCGATTGCCCTGGGTGAGGTGAGCGAGATCGATCTGCACGCGCAGGTCGCCGCCGAGATTGCCCGGCCGTTCGATCTGCAAGCCGGGCCGCTGTTGCGTGTGACCCTGCTGCGCCTGGCCGAGGACGAGCATGTCTTGGTGTTGGTGCAGCACCATATCGTCTCCGATGGCTGGTCGATGCAGGTGATGGTCGACGAGCTGGTGCAGCTGTATGCCGCCTTCAGCCAGGGCGAGATGCCGCAATTGCCGGGCATGCCGATCCAGTACGCCGACTATGCGCTGTGGCAACGCGATTGGATGGAGGCCGGCGAGAAGGCGCGTCAATTGGCGTATTGGCGCGACCTGCTGGGGGGTGAACAACCGGTGCTGGAGCTGCCGTTCGATCATCAGCGCCCGGCGCAGCAGAGCCATCGCGGCGCTCGCCTGGACGTACCGCTGCCAGCGGCCCTGGCCACCGATCTCAAGGCATTGGCCCAGGCTCACGGTGTAACGCTGTTCATGTTGCTGCTGGCCTCGTTCCAGACGTTGTTGCACCGCTACAGCGGCCAGCAGGACATCCGCGTCGGCGTGCCCATTGCCAACCGCAACCGCGTGGAAACCGAGCGCCTGATTGGCTTCTTCGTCAATACCCAGGTGCTCAAGGCCGAGATCGATGGGCAGACGACCGTTGCCCAGTTGCTGGCCCAGGTCAAACAGCGCGCGCTGGAGGCCCAGGCCCACCAGGACCTGCCGTTCGAACAACTGGTGGAAGCCTTGCAGCCGGAGCGCAGCCTGAGCCTCAACCCGCTGTTCCAAGTGATGTTCAACCACCAGGCCGAAGGGCGCCCGGGCGATACGCCGCCGGCACTCGCGCACTTGCGCATCGAAGGCTTGGCGTGGGAGCGCCGCACGGCCCACTTCGACCTCGACCTGGACGTGCAGGAAAACCGCGACGGGCTGTGGGCGTCGCTGGGTTATGCCACCGATCTGTTCAACGCCTCGACCATCGAGCGCATGGCGCGCCACTGGCAGAACCTGTTGCAGGCGATGGTCGATGATCAGGCGCAGACCCTTGGCCAATTGAACCTGCTGGACCGCGACGAGCAGCAGCACATCTTGCAGCTGTGGAACCGCACCGATTCCGGCTTCCCGGCCACGCGCCTGGTGCACGAATTGGTCGCCGACCGTGCCGCTGAAACACCGGAGGCCGTGGCGGTGAAGTTCGACGCGCAGACCCTGACTTACGGCGAGCTGGACCGCCAGGCCAACCGCCTGGCCCGCGCACTGATCGCCCGTGGTGTGGGCCCCGAAGTGCGCGTGGCGATTGCCATGCCACGCAGCGCCGAGATCATGGTGGCGTTCCTCGCGGTGCTCAAGGCGGGTGGGGTGTATGTGCCGCTGGATATCGAATACCCGCGTGATCGCCTGCTGTACATGATGCAAGACAGCCGCGCCCGGTTGCTGCTGACTCACTCGCGGGCGTTGCAGCAACTGCCGATCCCTGACGGCTTGGATACCCTGGCGATCGATCGCACCGAGGAATGGGCCGATTACAGCGACACGGCTCCAGACGTGAAGCTGCACGGCGACAACCTCGCCTACGTGATCTACACCTCCGGCTCCACCGGCCTGCCCAAGGGCGTGGCGGTGTCCCACGGCCCGCTGGTGGCACACATCATTGCCACGGGCGAGCGCTATGAAACCTCGCCGGCCGATTGCGAACTGCACTTCATGTCGTTCGCCTTCGACGGCTCCCACGAAGGCTGGATGCACCCGCTGATCAATGGCGCGAGCGTGCTGATCCGCGATGACAGCCTGTGGTTGCCCGAATACACCTACGCGCAGATGCATCGCCACCAGGTGACGATGGCCGTATTCCCGCCGGTGTACCTGCAACAGCTGGCCGAGCATGCCGAGCGCGACGGCAACCCACCGGCCGTGCGGGTGTACTGCTTCGGCGGTGACGCGGTGGCGCAAGCCAGCTACGACCTGGCCTGGCGCGCACTGAAACCGACCTACCTGTTCAATGGCTACGGCCCGACCGAAACCGTGGTCACGCCGCTGCTGTGGAAGGCCCGCAAGGGTGACCCATGCGGGGCGGTCTATGCGCCCATCGGCACACTGCTCGGCAACCGCAGCGGCTATGTGCTGGACGCGCAACTCAACCTGCAACCCATCGGCGTGGCCGGCGAGTTGTACTTGGGCGGGGAGGGTGTGGCCCGGGGTTACTTGGAACGTCCGGCCCTGACCGCCGAACGTTTCGTGCCAGACCCCTTCGGCAAACCCGGCAGCCGCGTGTACCGCAGCGGCGACCTGACCCGTGGCCGTCCGGATGGCGTGGTGGATTACCTCGGCCGCGTCGACCATCAAGTGAAGATCCGCGGCTTCCGCATCGAACTGGGTGAAATCGAAGCGCGCCTGCGAGAGCAGGACAGCGTCGGCGAAACCGTGGTCGTGGCCCAGGACGGCCCGACCGGCAAGCAACTGGTGGCCTATGTGGTGCCTGCCGATCCTGCCCTGGTCAACGCGGTGGAATTCCGTGAAGCCCTGCGCCGCGCCCTCAAGTCCCGCCTGCCGGACTACATGGTGCCGGCGCACTTCATGTTCCTCGCGCAGATGCCGCTGACTCCCAACGGCAAACTCGACCGCCGAGGCCTGCCGCTGCCCGACGTTGTCCAGGCCCAGGGGGTGTTTGTCGAGCCGGTCAGCCTTTTGCAGCAGCAGGTGGCTGCGATCTGGGCCGAGGTACTCGGCGCCGAACGGATCGGCCTGAGCGATCACTTTTTTGAACTGGGCGGGCATTCCTTGCTGGCCATGCAGGTGATCTCGCGCCTGCGCCAGTTGCTGGCGCACGAAGTTGCCCTGCGCACGTTGTTCGAACAGCCACAACTGGAAGGGTTTGTGCTGGCGCTGCAGGCGCAGGACGCCACGGTGCTGGCCCCGCCGATGCTCGCGCTCAGCCGTGAGCAGCCCCTGGCGTTGTCCTATGCCCAGGAGCGGCAGTGGTTCCTCTGGCAACTGGAGCCTGAGAGTGCGGCCTACCACGTGCCCAACGCATTGCGCCTGAGCGGGCAACTGGATCGCGCGGCCTTGCAGCGCAGCTTTGACGCCTTGCTCGCACGCCATGAAACCTTGCGCACCGTGTTTGTCACCGACGGTGAGTCCACGCGGCAGCACATCCTGCCCGTCGCCACACTGAGGCTGGATGAGGCGCGGCTGCTCGGTGCATCGCCGCAGCAGGTGCAGGCGCGGGTGGAAGCGGAAATCGCCCGGCCTTTCGATTTGTACCAGGGCCCGCTGCTGCGCGTGACACTGTTGCAACTGAGTGAACAGGAACATGTGCTGATATTGGTTCAGCACCATATCGTTTCCGATGGCTGGTCGATGCAAGTCATGGTCGATGAGCTGGTGCAACTGTACGCCGGGTTCAGCCAGGGGCGGCCGGCGCAATTACCCGCGCTGGTGCTGCAATACGCCGATTACGCCGGGTGGCAGCGCGAGTGGATGGACGCCGGCGAGAAGCAGCGCCAGATGGAGTACTGGCAGGGCCTGCTGGGCGGCGAGCAACCGGTACTGGAGTTGCCGCTGGACCACCCGCGCCCCGCGGTGCAGAGCTACCGTGGCGCGCAGCTGGAAGTCGGCCTGGATGCCGATGTGGTTGCCCGCCTCAAGGGCCTGGCGCAACGCGAAGGGGTCACGCTGTTCATGCTGTTGCTGGCGTCGTTCCAGGCCGTGTTGCATCGCTACAGCGGGCAGTCGGACATCCGTGTCGGGGTGCCGATCGCCAACCGCAACCGGGTGGAGACCGAACGCCTGATCGGCTTCTTCGTCAACACCCAGGTGCTCAAGGCCGATATCGACGGGCAGATGTCCTTTGCCCAGCTGTTGCAGCAGGTCAAGCATCGCGCCCTGCAAGCCCAGGCGCACCAGGACTTGCCGTTCGAGCAGTTGGTGGAAGCGCTGCAACCGGAGCGCAGCCTGAGCCACAACCCACTGTTCCAGGTGATGTTCAACCACCAGGCCGAGGCGCGTGTGCCGCGTGGCGAGCAGTTGCCTGGCCTGCGGGTGGAAGGGCTGGAGTGGGACAGCCACACCACGCATTTCGATCTGAGCCTGGATACCCAGGAGTCCGCCGAAGGCATATGGGCCTCGCTGACCTACGCCACCGACCTGTTCGAGGCCGCCACCGTGGCACGCCTGGCGCGGCATTGGCAGAACCTGTTGGACGCTGTGGCGCGAGATGCCCGGCAACCCATCGGCGAGTTGAGGCTGCTCGATCGCCAGGAACACGCGCGCCTGCTGCGGGATTGGAATACCCCGGCCCCGGCGTGCTCGATTCAACAGGGGGTGCAGCACCTGTTCGAGCACCAGGCGCAACGGCGTCCGGAGCACACGGCACTGTGCCTGGGCGGACAGTCGCTGAGCTATGCCGAATTGAACCGCCGAGCCAACCGCCTGGCCCATGCGCTGATCGCGCGGGGTGTCGGCCCCGAAGGGCTGGTCGGCGTGGCGGTGGCGCGCTCGTTCGAGATGGTGGTGAGCCTGCTGGCGGTGCTCAAGGCCGGCGGCGCCTATGTGCCGCTCGACCCGCAATACCCGCGTGAACGCCTGCTGCATATGCTTGAAGACAGCGGCGTGCGCCTGGTGCTGACCCAGGCGACTCTCGACCTGCCGCTACCCGAAGGCTTGGCGACGCTGGACCTGACGCATACGGATTTGACCCCGTACCCCGAGACGGATCCGCGGGTAGCCGTCGACCCGCAAAACCTCGCCTATGTGATCTACACCTCCGGCTCCACCGGCAAACCCAAGGGCGTGGCGATCAACCATGGGGCGCTGACCGAGTTTTCCAGCATCGCGGCGGGCTATTCGCGGTTGACCCAGGACGATCGCGTCCTGCAATTTGCCACCCTGAACTTCGACGGATTCGTCGAGCAGCTCTATCCGGCGCTGACCCACGGCGCCACCGTGGTGCTGCGCGGTCCAGAGCTGTGGGACAGCGCGCGGCTGTACGAGGAAATCATCGCTCAAGGCATCACCCTGGCCGACTTGCCCACCGCCTACTGGAACCTGTTTTTGCTCGACTGCCTGGCGGCGGGGCCGCGCACATATGGCGCGCTGCGCCAGATCCATATCGGCGGTGAAGCCATGCCGCTGGACGGCCCGGCACAGTGGTTGAAGGCCGGCCTGGGCCATGTTCGATTGTTGAATACCTACGGCCCGACCGAGGCCACGGTGGTCTCGAGCGTGCTGGATTGCACGTCCAGCGAGACCATCGGCGCCACCGCCAGCCCGATTGGTCGCTCGTTGCCAGGCCGTGCCCTGTACGTGCTGGATCGCGACCTGAACCTGGCACCACTGGGCGCGGTGGGCGAGCTGTACATCGGCAGCCACTGCGGTTTGGCCCGCGCCTATCTGAACCGTGCGCTGTTGAGCGCCGAACGCTTTGTGCCGGACCCGTTCGGCGCAACCGGCGAGCGCCTGTACCGCACCGGCGACCTGGCGCGCTACCGTGCCGACGGGGTGATCGAGTACGTCGGGCGTGTCGACCATCAGGTGAAAATCCGTGGTTTCCGCATTGAGCTGGGGGAAATCGAAACGTTGCTGCTGGCCCAGCCCGGCGTGCGTGAAGCGCTGGTGTTGGCGGCCGACCATCAACTGATTGCCTACCTGGTCGCCGAGCAACAGGATGCCGAAGCGCTCAAGGCCACCTTGCGTGAGCAACTACCGGACTACATGGTGCCGGCGCACCTGATCTTCCTCGACCGCATGCCGCTCAATCCGAACGGCAAGCTGGATCGCCAGGCGCTGCCGAAACCCGACGCCAGCCAGTCGCAACACGCCTGGGTCGCGCCGGTGACGGAGCTTGAGCAACAGGTCGCGGCCCTCTGGGCTGACATCCTCGGTGTCGAGCGGGTCGGGCTGGATGATCACTTCTTTGAGCGAGGCGGCCACTCGTTGCTGGCGATGCAAGTCATCTCCCGCCTGCGCAATGTGTTGGGCCGAGAGGTTGCGCTCAGAAGCCTGTTCGAACACCCACGGCTGCAGGGGTTTGTCGCAGCGCTGTCGACCGAAAGCGGCATGCCATTGGCGCCACCCCTGGTCGCAGTGGAGCGAGGGCTGCCCTTGCCGTTGTCCTATGCCCAGGAACGCCAGTGGTTCCTCTGGCAGTTGGACCCGCACAGCGCGGCCTACCATGTGCCGAGCGCGTTGCGCCTCAAAGGCCGCCTGGATCCCGTGGCGCTACAGCGCAGTTTTGACGCCCTGGTTGCGCGTCACGAAAGCCTGCGCACCCACCTGAAACCGGACGACGGGCGTGTGGTGCAGGTGATTGGCGCGCCGGCCAGTGTTGAGATCGCCCAGGTCGATGTGGATGCGTCGGCCCTGCGCAGCCAGGTGGAGGCTTACATTGCGCAGCCTTTCGACCTGACCCAGGGCCCGCTGATGCGGGTGTGGCTGCTGCGTGTGGCTGCTGACGACCACGTGCTGGTGCTGGTACAGCATCACATCATCTCCGATGGGGGATCGATGCAGGTGATGGTCGACGAGCTGGTGCAGTTGTATGCCGCCTTCAGCCAGGGCGAGGAGCCGCAATTGCCGGCCCTGCCGATCCAGTACGCCGACTATGCGGTGTGGCAGCGCCAGTGGATGGAAGCCGGCGAGAAGGCGCGCCAGCTGGCTTACTGGCGAGACCTGCTGGGGGGTGAACAACCGGTGTTGGAATTGCCGCTGGATCACGCCCGCCCGAGCCAGCAAAGCCATCGCGGCGCGAGCCTGGACATCCACGTACCGGCGGCACGGGTCACCGCGTTGCGCGCGCTGGCCCAGCGTGAGGACGTGACATTGTTCATGCTCCTGCTCGCCTCATTCCAGGCGTTGTTGCACCGCTACAGCGGCCAGCGGGACATCCGCGTCGGCGTGCCCATCGCCAACCGCAACCGCGTGGAAACCGAGCGCCTGATTGGCTTTTTCGTCAATACCCAGGTCCTCAAGGCCGATATCGACGGGCAGCAGACGGTTGCCCAGTTACTGGCCCAGGTCAAACAGCGCGCACTCGATGCCCAGGCCCACCAGGACCTGCCGTTCGAGCAGTTGGTGGAGGCGTTGCAGCCGGAACGCAACCTGAGCTTCAACCCGTTGTTCCAGGTGCTGTTCAATCATCAAACCCAAGCCAGTGGCCACGACCAGGCTGAGCCGTTGCCCGGCCTGCAGGTCAGCGGCCTGGCGTGGGACAGCCACACGGCCCAGTTCGACTTGAGCCTCAATACCCATGAGTCGGCCGAGGGGCTTGCCGCCTCGTTCACCTACGCCACGGACCTGTTCGAGCCGGCCACCCTGGCACGCATGGCCGGCCATTGGCTGAATCTGCTCGACGGCATGACCCAGGACACCCGGCAGCGTATCGGCCAGTTACCGTTGCTGGATGACCAGGAACAGCAAGCAGTGATCCACGACTGGAACGCTACCGCTCGCGATTACCCGTTGCAGCGTTGCGTGCATCAGTTGATTGAAGAACAGGTCGCGCGCACGCCGGATGCGCCGGCCCTGGTGTTTGGCCAGCAGCGTCTGAGCTACGCGCAACTGAACCGCCGCGCCAACCGCCTGGCCCATCGTTTGCTCGCGGCTGGCGTCGGGCCGGACGTGCTGGTGGGCCTGGCGCTGGAGCGTTCCATCGAAATGGTGGTCGGCCTGCTGGCGGTGCTCAAGGCCGGTGGCGCCTATGTGCCGCTGGACCCCGAGTATCCACGTGAGCGCCTGGCGTACATGCTTGAAGACAGCGGGGTGAAGTTGCTGCTGACTCAAGCGCACCTGCTGCAACAGCTCCCCATACCCCAGGGCCTGGATCATCTGGTGCTGGGTGAGTCGTGGTTCGAAGGCTACAGCGATAGCAACCCAGGTATCATCCTGGACGGCGAAAACCTGGCCTATGTGATCTACACCTCCGGCTCCACCGGCCAGCCCAAAGGCGCGGGCAACCGGCATTCGGCCCTGACCAACCGCCTGCAATGGATGCAGGAAGCCTATGGCCTCGGTGCCAGCGACACGGTGCTGCAAAAGACCCCGTTCAGCTTTGACGTGTCGGTGTGGGAGTTCTTCTGGCCGCTGATGAGCGGTGCGCGCCTGGTGGTTGCAGCGCCGGGGGATCATCGCGACCCGGCCCGGTTGATCAGTGTGATCGCCGCCGAGCAGGTCACTACAGTGCACTTCGTGCCCTCGATGTTGCAGGCGTTCCTCCAGGATGCGGCGGTGGCCCGTTGCCAAAGCCTGCAGCGGATTGTGTGCAGCGGCGAGGCGCTACCGGTCGACGCCCAGCAGCAAGTCTTTGCCAAACTGCCGCAAGCCGGCCTCTACAACCTGTATGGCCCAACCGAAGCCGCCATCGACGTGACCCACTGGACCTGCGTCGACGAGGGGCACGACACGGTGCCGATCGGCGAACCGATTGCCAACCTGCGCACCCATGTGCTGGATGCCGACCTGTCACCCGTGCCGGTCGGAGTTGCCGGTGAGCTGTACCTGGGCGGCGCAGGCTTGGCGCGTAGTTATCATCGGCGTCCGGGCTTGACCGCCGAGCGCTTCGTGCCTTGCCCGTTCCACCCTGGGGCGCGGCTGTACCGCAGCGGCGACCGGGTACGCCAGCGTGCCGACGGCGTCATCGAATACCTGGGCCGCCTCGATCACCAGGTCAAGCTGCGCGGCTTGCGCATCGAGCTGGGTGAAATCGAAGCGCGCCTGCTGGAACACCCGGCTGTGCGTGAAGCGAGCGTGCAGGTGGTTGATGGCAAGCAACTGGTGGCTTATGTGGTGCTGCAACCGAACGGTGACGATTGGCGCGAGCGCTTGAGCACCCACCTGGCCAGCCACCTGCCGGACTATATGGTCCCGGCGCAATGGGTAGTGCTGGAGCACATGCCGCTGAGCCCCAACGGCAAACTGGACCGCAAGGCGCTGCCCAAGCCCGAGGCCGCTGGCCGCGAGTACGTTGCGCCGCAGACTGAGGCCGAACAACAGATTGCCGCGGCATGGGCGCAGGTGCTGCAAGTCGAACGTGTCGGGTTGCATGACAACTTCTTCGAGCTGGGCGGTCATTCGCTGTTGGTGCTGATGCTCAAGGACCGCATTCATCAGGTGTGCGGTGTCGCGCTGGGCGTCAACCAGTTGATGCTGCACCCGACGGTCGCGGCTCAGGCGCGTTGCCTCGAGGGCGAGGGCGAGCGCTCGTTGATCGTCCGGCTCAATAGCCAGGCCCAGGGCACGCCGCTGTACCTGTTCCACCCAAGTTTTGGCTCGGTGCATTGCTACAAGGCCATTGCCCTGGCGTTGCGTGAGCAGCGTCCGGTGTTGGGCGTGATGTGCCGGGCACTGGTGGACGAAAGCGTTGAAGTGCCGACCTGGGCGCAGATGGTCGAGGACTACACCCAGCAATTGTTGAGCGCACAGCCCCACGGCGCTTACCGCCTGGCCGGCTGGTCCCTGGGCGGCAACCTGGCCATGGAGGTGGCTTACCGCCTGGAACAGGCGGGCCGCGTGGTGGAATCAGTGGGCTGGATCGATGCGCCGCCCCCGGCCCGCTTTACTGCGTTCTGGCAGCAGGGGGCGCAGTTGGATCAGCGGGTGACGTCTGCGGCCGAGCGGCGCGTGGAGTTGCTGGCGGTGATGTTCCCGGCGTACGCCGAGCAGATCCACGCGGTGTGGCAGGCGACGTGCGGCAGCCAGGATGAGCAATGGCAGCAGGTGTCCGATTGGGCTGAGCGGACCCTGGGCGATAGCTTCCGCGTGCTCAAGGATGAGTTGCAGTCGGGCGGCGAAACCGAGCGCTCCTGGGCGCTCAAGCAGGTGCTGGATGAGCGCCTGCAAGACACCGATTACCGCGCCATCCGGGCGCCGGTCAATTGCTGGTGGGCGGCCCTGAGCGAGGGCGGTATCCACCAGGCGTTGATCGAGACCGGTATGCGCGAGGTGATTGGCCAGGCGGGTATCCGGCGTTCGGTGGTGATCGATACGACTCACCACCGGATCGTGGATAACGCTGAGTTCATCAGCAGCTTTGTGGCAGCGATGGAGTAAGCGGTTGCTGTAAAGGGCGCCCCTGGCCAGCGATGGCCAGGGGCGTTTTGCTGTCTGATACCGCGTGTTCATCCAGGCTTGCGCAGCGGGCACAAAAAAGCCCCTGGCCACGGAGTGACCAGGGGCTTTGCGGGTTGCGGGGTTAGAAGTCCCAGCGCGTGGTGAGCATCACGTTGCGTGGGTCGCCAGGGTAAGCCGAGTCATAGAAACCGATGTTGGTGTAGTAGTGCTTGTCGAACAGGTTGTTGACGTTGAGGGTGGCCGAAAGGTTATCGGTCACTTGGTAACGGGTCATCAAATCAACCAGCCAGTACGGGTCTTGGGTGAATTTCTCGGAGCGGCCACCACCGGGGTAGCCCCAGTTGTTGACGGTCTGCCAGCCAGCGCTCTGCCAGCGCGCGCCGCCACCGACGGTGAGCCTGTCCAGGTTGCCCTGGAGTTTATAGGTGGTATAGAAACTGACCTGGTCTTCCGGCTCCCAGGTCGCGACCTTCTTGCCATCGTCATCGCGGGCGATCTTGTGGGTGTAGCCCGCTTGCAGTTGCCAGCCCTGGGCCAATTCGCCGGAGATTTCCGCTTCGTAGCCCTTGGTCTTGGTCTTGGTGCCGATGTACGAATAGTCGACGCCCGGCTGGGAGTTCCACGCCGTGTCGGCCAGCGGGCGGTTTTCTTCGTGCACTTCGAAGTAGGCGAGGCTGGAATTCAAGCGGCCGCCAAAGAATTCACCCTTGACGCCAAGCTCATAGTTCTTGCCCTCGTTGGGGGCAAGCATGGCGCGTGTGCGGGTGCGGTACTGGGTTTGGGGCTGGAAGATTTCGGTGTAGCTGGCATACGCGGTGAAATTGTCGTTCAGGTCATACGTCAGGCCCGCATACGGCACCACCTTGCCGCTTTCCTGGGTGTCGCTGGTACCGGTGACCTGGTAGTTGGCGATACGTGAGCCGAGCAACAGGTGCAGCTCGTCCGTCAGGCTGAAGCGACCCGTGACGTAGGTACCGGTCTGGCGGGTGGTTTCGTCATTGATCTTGGTGGCGGTCCACAGCGGCTCGATGGCTTGGCCATTCCAATTGTAGAAGTCATAGGAGTTGTTGAAGTAAGTGGTCGCGGTGTAGTCCTTGGCTTTCCATTTGGAAATGGACAGGGACTGGCCGATCACCAGTTCGTGTTCGCGGCCGAACAGCTCGAATGGCCCCGAGGCGTACACATCGAGGCTGTCACTGGTGGTGTCGCCCACGTATTTGCGTGCGTAGATGGAGCTGGCGGTGGCGGAGTCCTGGGAGATGTAGCCCAGAGGCGCGTTATAGCCGTTGATCTGGTGGTTGTACTGGCCTTTGGTGACCCAGCCATTGTCAAAGGTGTGTTCCAGGGTCGCGAAAGCGGTACGACTGTATTGCTCCCATGAACCCCATTTCGGGCCGTTGTTGAACGAACGCGGCAGGTTCAGCTTGTTTCCCGTTGCATCAAAGATGGTCCGTGTGCCGGTCCAGCTGGAGCCTTTCGGATCGCTGTCCTGGTAGTCGGCGCCGAGGGTCAACAGGGTGTTTTCGTCCAGGTCGAATTCGAGGATGCCGTAGAGCACACCGGTCTTGCGCGAGTAGTGGTCAAGGAACGATTGTTTGTCCTGATACGCCGCGACGGCACGGCCACGCACATTGCCGGTTTCGGTCAGGGGGCCGCTGACGTCGACCTGGGAGCGGTAGTTGTCCCAGGATCCGGCGCCCAGTTCGATGCTGCTCTTGAACTCGGAAGTCGGTTTTTTGCGGATCAGGTTGATGGTGCCCCCTGGGCCGCCAGCGCCGGTGAGCAGGCCGGTGGCGCCCTTGAGGACCTCGACACGGTCGTAGATCGCCATGTCGGTCAGGGTCTGGCCCGCTGAGTATTGGGCGTCACGCAGGGTCGGGATGCCGTCGTACTGGAAGTTGACGATAGAGAAGCCACGGGAATAGTAGTTGGTGCGCTCGGTGTCGTAGGTCGACACGGTGATGCCCGGGGTATGGCGCATGACGTCATCGATGGCGTTAAGCCCGAAATCATCCATCACCTGGCGCGTCACCACCGAGATCGACTGCGGCGTTTCGCGAGGCGTCAGCACCATGCGTGTCGCCGTGGCAATAGTGCCAGGGGTATACGAGCCGGTGCCTTCCGTCACGGTGCCCAACTGGTTAGCGGTGACTTGCGTAGCCCCCAGTTCCAGCCCCGAAGTCGCGGCTGCACTGATGGTCACGGCGTTGCCTTGCAGGCTGTAATGGACACCCGTGCCGTTGAGCAGCGAGGCGATCGCCTTGTCGGGTTCCTGCTTGCCCTTGACCGCAGTGCTGTTCTTGCCTTGCACATCGGTCGGGCTGTACAGCACTTGCAGATTGGTCTGGCGGCCAAATTCCTGCAGCGCCGTCCCCAACGGCTGTGCAGGAATATCGATCTCGAGCTCCTGGGCCTGTACATACCCGGCGATGGGCAGCGATACCGCAATCGCGAGCGCGCAAGGCGTAAGGTTGAAGTTCAGGGCCCGTCGCATGGATAGCGCTTTGCTCAGGGGGCTCAGACCGAGTCGTACTGACATGAATGCTTTCTCTTCTGTGTGTGAGGTGGGCAGTTTATAAGTATTTATTGAGTCTGGTTCTCATTACCACTAGTGAGACGTTCCTAACTGGAGAAACCGGAAAAAAATTTCACGCCGGTGCCATTTCATGCACCACCTGGCCCGCGCGCAGGCGCACCAACTGGTCGGCGATATCGAAGTAACGGTCGTCGTGGCTGATCACAATGATGGTTTTGCCCAGGCGTTTGAGGTCCGGCAGCAGCTCGGTGTAGAAGATGCGTCGGAAGGCCGGGTCCTGGTCGGCGGCCCATTCGTCGAACACCAGCACGGGGCGTTCTTCGAGCCAGGCGTTGACCAGCGCCAGGCGCTTGCGCTGGCCGGTGGACAGGTCGGTGGTGCTGAATACGCCGTCCTTGACGCTGACCTTGTGCGCGATTTCCAGGCGCTCCAGGTACCGGGTGGCGCTGTCCAGCGACTGGGTGGCGCTGCCCTGGACGAGGTCATCGAACAGGTAATAGTCGGCGAACACCGTCGTGAACAATTGGCGATAGTCATCGCGCAGCGGGTCGGTGACGGTCTCGCCATTGAGGCGGATTTCCCCGGCGTGGGGCTGATACAGGCCCAGCAACAGCTTGATCAGCGTGGTCTTGCCGCAACCGTTTTCACCGACGATAAACACGATATCGCCCTGCTTGATGCTCAGGTTGATCGGCCCCAGGTGGAATGGCTGGCTGCCTTCCACCGCCGGCGGGCTGTAGCTGACGCCGCGCAATTCCAGGCTGTGCACCACCGGTGTCGGCGCCTCGCTGCCATCCATCAGCAGGTGCGGTTCCGGCGACGAGAAGCGTTCGGACAGTTCGGTGATACGCGCAAAGGCAATCCGCGCCTTACCGATAATCGGCAGGTAACCCACTACGTGCTCCAGCGGGCCTTTCATGTAGAGCAGCACCAGCACGAAACCGGTGATCACCGCGGGGTCGGGGTTGGGGTTGTAGGCCTGCATCGCCAGGGCCAGGCCGATCACCACGAAGAACAGCATCGAGCCAAAGGTCTTGGCCACGATGTAGATATTCACCGAGCGCACCTGGATATCGCTGATGCGGTCGGCGGTTTCCTGGATGCGGTGGGTGTTCATGCGAAAGCGTCGGGGGCGGTGGATACGCAGCTCCTTGGCGCCTGACGCGATCGCCGAGTAGTAGCGCTGCAACTCGTCTTCCAGGTCGCGGGCTTCGTCAAAGCCACGAATGCCCTTGTGGCCGGCAATGAACTGCACGCTGCTGCCGATGACGATGGCCACGATCATCATCAGGAACATCGGCACCGACAGGTACGCCAGGTAGCCCAGGCAACCGAGGGTGACGGTGGTGGCGATCGCCAGGGGTGTAAAGGCGAAGGAAAAGTCGCTGATGGTGTCGACGTCGTGGGTCAGCACCGGGATCAGGCGGTGGGAGCGATACTGTTCAATCTGCTCGATAGGCGCCGACAGGACTTTTTCGCCAAGGTCCTTGCGCAGCGCGGCAATGATGCGTTGACCGACATAGTTGGTGCCGATGTCCGACACGATCGAACTGGTCAGGGCCAGCAGGCACAGCGCGGCAAAGGCCAGGATCACGCCCTGGGTCATGCCGGTGGAGGCGTGCAGGGCATTATTGATAGTCGCCAGCAGCAAGGTGATGGCCAGGCCACCCGCCATGCCCAGGGCAACGGAGACCGTCACGAGGGTGCGAAAGGGCCTGAGCAATGCGAGCAAACCGCTGAAGGCGCCGCGCTTGGGGTCGGTCATAAGTACATCCCGGAGAGTGAAAAAGAGGGGGCTGGGCACACAGACCCTTACCCATGACAAACGAAGCGTCGGCGCGAGTATTTAGCTCGGTATGCCCGGCGGCGGCAGTGACGGATAAATTGCCGGGCGGCTGGCTCGTTCTTGTTCTGTAGGCGCACGCGTAACGACGCGGGGCGTGGTCCCTTCAGCGAGAGCGAAACAATGACGAAGAAGAACCTGGTGTATGTCTGGTCCCTGAGAAATGCTGCCGCCGACAAGGCCGGGCAGCCGGTGGCCTACAAGGACCATGAGCGCTACATGAAGTCGGTACTGGAGTTTCTGGTGGGGTCGCTGAACGACACGCCGCTGGGCGAGGCCTACCACCTGGTGGGCGTGGTGTATGACGATGACGAGCAGAACCCACGGGACCAGCAACTGGTCGCCGACTATGGCTTTGCCTGCACGCCTGGGCGCCCATGGCTGTACCCCGCGGACTTGCGGGTGCAGGGGCGCCTGGTCAACGACCTGCTGCTGAGCGTGCCGTCCACCTATCGCCGCCTGCCACGGGGCAGTGCCGAGCATATCGCCGGCAAGCAGGATTTCGAACGTCGCCTGTATGACACGCTGGTCGAATTGAAGGCCGACATCGTGGTGCTGGATGGTTTGCTGGTGATTCTCGATGAACTGGTGCGCCCAGGTGCGCCGTTCGCGCGTCGGATCATGAATATCCACCCGGGCATTACCCGTATCGAGTCGCCGTACGAGCGCCGTGGTGCCTATGCCACCTGGAATGCGCTGTACGGAGCGCGGGGGCAAGCGGTGGTGGATTGGGCGACCAGGGCGACCACACCGTGCGAGCCGCTGTACCTGACCGGCGCCTCGTTCCACTACGTGGACAATGGCATCGATTCCGGCGAAGTATTCCACGACGTACTCAAGACCGAGATCTCGCCGGACGACACCATCCTTGAACTGCGTTGGAACAACTTCAACAACAGCCTGTTCCCGGCGTTGCATGAAGGTTTGGAGTTGCTGGCGCTCAAAGGCTGAAGCGCCGCGATCCCCTGTAGGAGCGAGCTTGCTCGCGAAAAACGTCAACGATAACGCGTGTATTCAGGATCAGCGCGGTGCCAATGAGTTCTTCGCGAGCACGCTCGCTCCTACAGGGTAGGGGCTGGGCTTAGAGATCGCGCACGACGCGGAAGCCGATCCAATCCCCGCGGGTCTGCGGGTAGATGTTGTTGCGATTGCCCGAGCGCGAGAACACCGGCGCTTCACCCCAGTCATTGCCACGAATCTGGTACAGCTCGCACGTGGGCTCGACCCAGGCACTGCCATCGGTGGGCGCGCCGATGTAATCCGCGTGGTAACAGTCGGCCACCCGCTCATAGACGTTCCCGTGCATGTCATACATGCCAAACGCATTCGGCGGGTAGCTGCCCACCGGCGACGAATAGCTGTACCCATCCGCCGGGCCGTAGGTGTTGGCGTGCTGGGCGATGCTGTAGCCCTTGCCCTCGTCGAACGGGAAGGGGAATGGCCCGGTCGAGCCTGCGCGCGCGGCATATTCACGTTGGGACTCGCTGACCATGTGGTACTGCTGCCCGGTCTTTTTCGACAGCCAGGCCACGTAGTGTTTGATGTCGTCCATGTCCATGCACACCGCCGGTTGGCGCGGGCCCTGAGGATAGCGTGGCTTGCTGGCGATGCATTCGCGGCCGGGGCGGGTGTCGCCGTCGGCGATCTTCACCCCGGTCTGGCGCACGTAGCTGTCCCACTCGCCGGCGGTGATCTGGAAGCGGCTCATGGCGAAGGGCTTGGCGAAGGTCACGTCATGCAGTGGGCCTTCGTCCGGCTCGCGGCCGACTTCATCTGCCGGGGTGCCCATGGTGAAGGTGCCGGCCGGCAATACCACCATTTCCGGGCAGTCCTTGCAGTCCTTGAACACTTTTCCGGGTTGCGGCGTGGCTGCCTGGGCCAGGTTGGGCAGCCATGCCGTGCACAGGGCCGTCAGCGTCAGGGCGGTCAAAGGGGTGAGTCGCAATGGAGTCATGGGAGCCTCTCGTTCAAAGGGAAAAATCACCGTCACACTTGCTGGCTCAGCAGGCTTATGAAGCGTTGGATCTCATCGAGGTTATTGAGCAAGCCGGGGGCGGTGCGGATCACCGGCCCGACATCGCGGTCCACCGCATCGATCACCACGCGGTTGTTCATCATGTAATCCGCTACGGCGTCGCTGTCCTGGCCCTTGACCCGAAAAAAGGTGAAACCGGCCGACAAGCCGGGGCTGCGAGGCGTGACCAGTTCGACCTGAGGGAGGGCCAGCAGCTGGGTTTTCAGTTCGGTGTTGAGGGCATGGATGTGCGTCTGTACCTGCGCCTTGCCCAGTTGCAAATGCAGCTTGAAGGCCTCGTCCGCCGCCCAGCGATGTTCGAAGGCGTGATAGCCGCCGGGCGTCATGATCGTGGCGAAGTCCTTGTCTTCGGAGAACGTGGGCACCATCGGCGTGACGTATTTATTCACCGGGTCGCGGGCGCAGACCAACCCGGTGCCACGGGGGCCGAACATCCATTTGTGGGTGCCGGCGATAAAGAAGTCGCAGTGCATATCCGGGAAGTCGAGGTTTTCCACGCCAAAACCGTGCACGCCGTCGACCACATACAGGATGCGGTCCTGATCGTCACGGTTGCGATTATGTTCTGCGACCAGTTGGCCGATTTCGCCGATGGGCAGCTTCACGCCGCTGCCGGACTGCACCCAGGTCATGCCGAGTACGCGGGTGTTGGGGCGGATCGAGCGCTGGATATTGCCCAGCACCTCGTCGATGGAGACCTGGCTGGCCTGTTCAAACAGGCGGATGCGGCGCACCTGGGTGCCTTGCTTGGCGACACGAAAATCCAGGCAGTTTTGCGTGGCGTAATGCTCGTGAACCGTGGTGAGGATCTCCTGGTCGGGCCGCACCTTGATCCCGCCATAGATCATCGCCAGCCCTTCGGACGTACTGCCGGTGAGGGCGATCTGGGGCGGGCTGGCCTTCAAGTAACGGCCGGCCCACTCGCGCACCTGGCCTTCGCGTTTCCAGGCTTCTTCACGTCCCCAGTCCATCGCCAGGCCAGGGTTGCGGTCGATCTGTCGGCGGTAGCGTTCGATGGCCTCACGCACCGGCCTGGGGTGTGACGCCACCAGGAAGTTGGAGAAGTGCAGGTAGCTCGGATCCTGGTCGAACAGTTGCTTGAGGTCCGCCCATGGGCTGTCCGGCGCGCTGGCGGCCGATGCCTGGGGCAGGATGGCAGCGCCCAATGGCAGGCTGGCGGCGATTACCCCGGCCTGTTTGAGAAACGTACGGCGGTCGGTCATGGACTTACTTCACCGGTGGTTAGCGGTTGGCCAAAGGTTTGGCGGCTTTTTGGACCTGGTCCCACACCCGCAGGAAGTTGCCTCCCCACAGCTTGGCGATATCGGCTTCGGAGTAGCCGCGCTGGATCAGTTCGGCGGTGACGTTGCGCACATCGCCGACGTTCTCCCAGCCCTGCAGGCCGCCGCCGTCGTTGAAGTCCGAGGCGATGCCGACGTGATCGATACCGATCTTGCGCACGGTGTAGTCAATGGCGTCGCCCCAATCCTTGAGCGTGGCCTTGGGTTCTTCCTCCAGGATGCCGTACAGGCCCTGGGCGTACTGGCCGAACTTCTGCTCGGGCCATGCCGCAATGATCGCGTCACCTGGCATCAGGGCCATGGCCAGGTTGGGCAATGGTGGCAGGTCGAAACGAGCGCGCAGGGCGTTGAGCTTGTCCTGGGTTGGCTGGCTCAGCGGGCGCAAATAGGCGGGGAAGCCCACCACCTGCACCACGCCGCCGCTGTTCTTGATCAGTTGCAGTTCCTTGTCGCTGAGGTTGCGCGGGATGTCCACTGACGCCCGCGGCGCCGAGTGCGAGGCGACCATTGGCGTGCGGCTCAGTTGTGCCACCTGCTCCAGGGCCTGGGTCGACATCTGCGACACATCGATGATCACCCCCAAGTCGTTGAG
Organism: Pseudomonas sp. MPR-R2A5; assembly: GCF_058793055.1. Taxonomy (NCBI): domain Bacteria; kingdom Pseudomonadati; phylum Pseudomonadota; class Gammaproteobacteria; order Pseudomonadales; family Pseudomonadaceae; genus Pseudomonas; species Pseudomonas sp. MPR-R2A5. The sequence continues at coordinate 63,586 of NZ_JBXAFK010000033.1, read as the reverse complement.
GCGCTGTACCGCTTGCTTGCCGATGTCCGACAGGCCTTCGAGGGCATCGGTGGAATCATTGAAAAACGGCAGCGGCCGCGACGAATCGGACCAGGCGTTATTGCCGATGTAGCTGAAGCCAAACATGCGCATGCCGCGCGCAGCCCATAAGTCCAGCTGGTTCAGGTCATTACCCAGCGGGTAGGCATTGAGCATGCTGATAAAGATCGCGAACTTGCCCTCGCCATGCAGGCGCCGGAAGTCGTCCGGGGTGTAGGCGATGCCGACCTGATTGGGAAAGTCGCGCACCATGCCGGAGATGATCTTGTAGCGCACTTCCTGCTCGTGGCGGGCCTCTTCGACAAACCCTTCGGTGGGTTTGTGCGGTGCATTGGCGCCGTTCCAGATTTCCGGCCAGCCGAAAATCGTCAGCGCCGCGCCGGACAACCGACCCCGCGCCGCCTTGGCCAGGTCGAACTGGCCGCCGCCATCCTTGTCGGCTTCGTTGCCGGCCGTGCCGAAATCCAGCGGCACGGTGATATGGCTGTCGAACGACAGCAAGCGATCCTGCAGGTCGTTGGCCTGCTTGATCACCGCCAACGGGTAACCGGCATTGCCCCTGAACCAGTGATCCCAGGCCAGGAAGCCGGCGCCGGCACCGATGGCCAATGCCAGCGGCAAGCCGATATACAGCGCCTTTTTCGAACGTGGTTTTGTCATTGCCGTCTCAGTCAGTTGAGGCCTTTGCTATCTGGGAAGAACGAGCCATGAGCGCGCAAATTTAGGCGTCGCGGGCGGCAAGCTAAATTTCCCCCGTGAGCAAACGTTCTAGCTCTGATAAAGGCGTTTCCTAAGGTAGACAATGACCATCTCTCGACGTGGGTTCATCGCAGGCCTGGCGCTGACCGGCGCAGCCGTGCCGGCGGCCTTTTATGCCCATCGCGAGTTGACGCGCGAAGAATTTCCCATCACGCCCGGCGAAGCCACCGTCGACCTGGCCGACACTGCCGGCCAACACCTGGCGAACACGCTGCGCGGCGTGTGGAGCCTGCGCCTGGAAGGCCGCGATGCTGGCCTCAAGGGCCTGCCGTTGCAGGGGCTGGAATTGCTGCTGGATATCGCCCCACGCGGCCGTGGCCTGCGCGGCTATCTCGACACGGCTGCAAACCTGCGTGCCGACGCTGAACCGCGCTATCGCGTCCTCGGTGATTTGCTCACGGGCGAGGGCGCCGTGCTCTATTGGCGCCTGATCGACCGCGACACCGCCGACGGCACACCGGCCTATGAATTCAAGATGACCCTGGACGAAGTCTGGGCCAACTTCGCCAATGCCGGCAGCAGCACCCTCAGCGGGCACATCCTCGACCTGGACCGGCCCCTCGCGCTGGTTGAACGCGACAACCGCTTCGTCGCGCACAAACAGGTGTTTCCCGAAGCCCGCGAACGCATCGGCCTCAACCCGGCCCTGCTGGCCTGGCTGGTTTCACCGGAGCACCGGCTGTTCCACCAGCTGTGGCACGCCACCCGTGACCAATGGCACAAACTCTCCGAAGAAAAACGCGATGCGCTGCGCGGCATCGGCTGGCAACCCGGCCCGCGCGGCAAGGAACGCGACGCCCGCGGCACACTCAAGGACCGTAACGGCTCGGGCATCGACTTCTTCTTCATGCACCGCCACATGCTCGGTACCGCGCGCTCGATGCAACACTTGCCCTCATGGGCGCAATTCCCCGAACCGCAACCGCCCCTGGAGCGCGATCGCCTGGGCTTCGTGCGTTACTTCGACAACCACGACGGCTTTGCCTTGCCCCCTACCTGGCTGGCACCGGACGACGGCGACTACACCCAATGGGTCAGCGATATCAAGGCCGCCGAGACCTACCACAGCAACTTCCAGGTGTGGGAATCCCAGTACCGCGACCCACGCTACCTGGCCAAACTGACCCTGGGCCAACTCGGCTCCGAGATGGAACTGGGGCTGCACGACTGGCTGCACATGCGCTGGGCCTCCGTGCCTCGCGACCCCTCCAACGGCGCCCCGGTACCGTTCGCCCGTGACCCCGCGGACTTTGCTGCACGCTGGTATGCGGCGGAAAACGACTTCCTTGGCGATCCGTTTTCCTCCCATGTGAACCCGGTGTTCTGGCACTTCCATGGCTGGATCGACGACCGCGTCGAAGACTGGTTTCGCGCCCATGAACGCTTCCATCCCGGTGAGGTCAGCCGGCTTGAAGTCAACGGCGTGGCATGGTTCGCAGCGGGGCGTTGGGTCGAGGTCGGCGACCCCTGGCTGGGGCCGGACACCCATGGCTGCAGCACCACGCCGGGGCTGCAGATGGGGCGGTCGATGGAGATGGACCCGGAGACCATGAAGCTGGCGTTGCGCATTACCTTCGGTGCCGAGGACGAGATGTTGAAGGGGTTGTTCAAGCGCGTGCCGAAGCGGCCCTGGTATGCGCGGCATTTGAAGGTGAAGGCTTGAGAGGCGGCCCCCTCAACTCACGGCCGCCCCTTCCTGCGTCGCATACATCCACCGCAACAACGAATGCCGCCCGCTGATACCCAGCTTGACCGACGCGCGCTTGAGGTAGCTCTCGATGGTGTTGACCTTCAGCGCCAGTTGTTCCGCCAGCTCCGGCGCGGTGCGCCCGGCCAGCAGGCCGACGCACACTTCCAGCTCGCGCTTGGACAGGTTCAGCCCCGATTGCACCAGGCGTTCTTCGATGCGTCGGCGCAGGGTGTCGAGGCCGTGGTTTTGCGCTACGACCGGGTCGCTGACAGTGCGGCAAGGCTGGATGGCGTTGATGTGTTTTTCCACCATGGGCAGCAGCAAGGTGGAGAAGTCTTGCAGCAGGTTGCGTTCCTGAGCGGAAAAACACGCTGACGGGGGCGAGCGGTACACCGACAGTACGTAGCGCATATCGTCCTTGCGCCGCGTGAGGTGCAGTTGGGCGGTGGGTGGTTCGGCGCTGCCGGCGGTCACCGAGTCGGTGTACACCGGGCTGATCTTGCGCCGGGTATGGCCTTCGGGGCTGACCTGCAGTTGCGTGATATGGGTGGCGTCCACAGCCAATTGGGTGAGGATCAGGTCATGCAGCATGCGCGGGAAATGGCGGCTGCCGGTGCTGGCGATGACCTTGCCGATATGGGGGAACAGGTGTGCGTTCATCAACTCATCCATGAAAAGTGCGGGTATTCGGCCTTATCGCGACGGGGGGGGCAAGGTGCTGGCCAATGCGAATAACCCACAGTGAAAATCCCGCCCGCCGGAAAACCTATGCTAGTACAGGCCCGGCTCGGCATGGGGATCCAATCCGCGAAAACGCGATGCAATTGCCTCAACGGCGGTCGGACTGGGCCGGCCACCGTTGTGGGAACGCTTAACCCCAGGCGTTGGCGTTATTTCAGCGCCGGTTCAGCCGTCCGGGTGTGACGGGGCGCGATACGCATGCACTGGGCCAGGGCCTGTCGAACGTCCGCCAGCAGGTCGGCGACGTCCTCCAGGCCTACCGATAAACGCACCAGGCCCTCACTGATGCCGTGCTGTGCGCGTTCTTCCGGGGTGTAGGTGGAGTGGGTCATGCTCGCCGGGTGCTGGGCCAGGGATTCGGCGTCACCCAGGCTGACGGCGCGGGTGAACAACTGAAGCGCGTTCATGAAGCGCCGGCCGGTGTCGATACCGCCCTTGAGTTCGAAGGCAATCATTCCGCCGGACTGGCGCATTTGCCGGGCCGCCAATTCGTACTGCGGGAAAGAGCGCAACCCAGGGTAAGTCACCCATGCCACGGCCGGGTGCGCCTGCAAGGCCTCGGCCACGGCCTGGGCGTTGCTGCAATGGCGATCCATGCGCAGCGCCAGGGTCTTGAGGCCGCGCATCAGCAGCGCTGCATCCTGGGGTGACATGACCGCGCCGGTCAGGTCCTTGAGCCCTTGCAGACGAATACGATGCGCCAGGGCCTGGTTGCTCACCGCGATGCCGGCAGTGATATCGCCATGCCCGCTGAGGTACTTGGTTGCCGAATGCACCACCACGTCGGCACCGAGGTCCAGGGGGCGTTGCAGGTAGGGCGTGCAGTAGGTGTTGTCGACCACCACGGTGATGTTGGGCTGCTGATGGGCCAGCGCGGCGATGGCGGCGATGTCCACCAGTTGCAAGGTGGGGTTGGCGGGGGTTTCGCAGTAGATCATGCGCGTGGCCGGGGACAGCGCGGCTTGCAGCGCGGCCAGGTCGGTGAGGTCGACATGGCGCACCTTGATACCGAACTCGCTGATGCCATGGTGCAGCAGGGCGTAGGTGCAACCGTACACGGTCTGGCTGACGATCACCTCGTCGCCGGGGCGCAGCAGGGTCCAGAAGGTCGCGGCAATCGCGCCCATGCCAGAGCTGAACGCTATCGCGGCTTCGCCGTTTTCCAGGGTGGCCATGCGCGCCTCCAGCAAGGCCAGGGTCGGGTTGGAAATGCGGGTGTAGAAGTGGCCGCTTTCTTCCCCGGCAAAACAGGCCGCGCCGTATTCCGCGGTGGGAAAGGCAAAGGTTGCAGACAGGTAGATCGGCGGCACCAGCGCGCCATGGTGGTCCTGGGGGTCGTAACCGTGGTGGATGGCACGGGTGGAAAAGCCGAAGGCAGGATGTTTATTGTTCATGTCTGGCGCTCCTTATTTCCTACAATGCTATGCTCATAACCACAGCCGAACTTTGCAAAGTTTGCTGATAAATCCCGGGTTATGGGACGAAACATCCATAAAAATAATGATCAGAGGCACGTTATGCCCGTCAGTCTGGACCGCACCGACAAAGCCCTTTTAAACGCGTTGCAAGGCAATGCCCGCCTGACCGTGGCCGAACTGGCCGACCGCGTCGCGCTCACCACTTCGCCGTGCTGGCGCCGGGTCCGACACCTGGAAGAGAGTGGGGTGATCAGCGGCTACCAGGCGATCCTGTCGCCCAAGGCCCTGGGCTATGGCGTAACGGCGTTTGTCAGCATCATGATGGAGAGCCACACCCAGGAAATCGCCCGCGCCTTCGAGCAGCGGCTGTTGGCGATACCGGAAATCGTGGCGTGCCATAACGTGTCGGGGCGTTATGACTTCCTGTTGGAGGTGGTGGCCAAAGACCTGGAGTCATTCGGCGAGTTCGCGCGGGAGGTGTTACAGACGCTGCCCTGCGTGAAGGAGATTTACTCGAGCTTTTCCTACAAATCGGTGCGGCCGCTGCGCGTGATGCCGTTGCCGGGGTAGTGCTTTTTTTGGGGGGGGCGAGCGGGCTGTTGTGGCGAGCGGGCTTGCCCCGCGTTGGGCCGCGAAGCGGCCCCCCAACCAGCCACTGAGGCGTACCTGACACCGCGCAGGTGTCTTTGTCAGGGGCCGCTTCGCGGCCCAACGCGGGGCAAGCCCGCTCGCCACAAAAAATGTGGTCACTTAGGAAGGGATTTTAATCCTTAATAATCAATAAATTATTTATGTTTGATAAGGGCGGCCTGCTCCCACAATTGGTCACCTGATCTTCTGCGCAATTGGATATTTTTCCCGACCACGGCGGTGACTAACCTAGCCACCAATCCTCACCGCCCTGGAGTTCCATCATGCAAACCCGTACCGATTTCTACACCGCCTCCCCAGACGCCATGAAAGCCATGCGCGCCCTGGAAGCTGCCGTCGGCAAACTGTCCATCGAGCTGCCGCTGCTGGAGCTGGTGCGCCTGCGTGTTTCCCAGATCAACGGCTGCGCATTCTGCCTGGACATGCACACCGCCGATGCGCGCAAGGGCGGTGAAACCGAACGGCGCCTGTACACCTTGTCGGCCTGGCGTGAAACGCCGTTCTTCACCCCGCGTGAGCGCGCCGCCCTGGCCTGGGCCGAAAGCCTGACCCTGCTCAGCCAGACCCATGCCCCTGACGAAGACTACAACGTGCTGGCCGCCGAATTCAGCGCTCAGGAACAGGTCGACCTGAGCGTGGCGATCTCCACGATCAACAGCTGGAACCGCCTGGCCGTCGGCTTTCGCAAAATGCCCAAATAAGCGATCAGAAGTTCACCGTAGCACTCAGGCGCGCCGTCAGCGGCGCGCCCTGGAACAGGTAGTCATCGCCCATGTACTCGCCTGCGTCGCGCCAGTAGCGCTTGTCGAACAGGTTGTCGACGCTCAGGCGAAACACGGTTTCATACCCGTCGACGCGGGTGCTGTAGCGGCTGCCGACGTTGACCACCGCGTAATCCCCGACTTCGACATTGCCGGTGCGATTGGCGTACTTCTTGGCGCTGTATTGCACGCCGCCGAGCAGCGCCAGGCCATTGACCCATGGCAACGCATAATCGGCGTACACACTGGCGCGCAGCTTGGGCACGTTGATCGCCTGGTGGTCTTCGTAGGCCGCTGTGCCGCTGCCGCTGACCCGTGCACGAATCGCCGCCACGCTGGTTGCGATCTGCAAGCGCTCGGTCGCCCAGCCGTTGGCCGACAATTCCACGCCAGTGTTCTTCTGCTCGCCCTGTTGCACATAGGTGAAGGCCCCGGCGTCATCCGGCTTGGCGTACTGGTAGGCCTGGCGCGTCTGGAAGACGGCGGCGGCGAAGCTGATGCGGCGCCAGTCGTATTTCACCCCGGCTTCGATCTGCCGCGACACGGTCGGCGCCAGGGTTTCGCCCGGGTTGGTCGCAAACCACGGCGCCGTGCCGCCCAGGGACAAGCCCTTGCTGTAGGTGGTGTACAGCGAAATGTCTTCCACCGGTTTGTAGATCAGCGACGCCTGGGGCAGGAACACGTATTGCTGGGTATGGCGCGCCGGGTCGCCATTGTCGTCGAAGGCTTTTTCATCCAGGCGCACTTCGCGACCGCCGAGGATGGTTTGCCAGTGCTCATTGAAGCGGAGGCGGTCGGTGACGAACACGCCGTACTGGCGGCTGTCGAGGTTGCGATGGCGGGCGTTCAACGGTTTGTCGGTGGGCGTGAAGCTCGGCGCATCCTCGTCGATATTGGTCGTGCCGATGTACTCGTTGACGAACTTACGCTTGTCGATCACCCGGCGAAATGCGCTGGTGCCGAAGGTCAGTTCATGGCCGATGCCTGCGGTGTCGAACATGCCGGTCATCGCCGCCTGGACTTCATCGTCACGGCGGGTGTCGTCGGGGCTGCGGTAGTCGTAGACGTCGTAGTTGCCTTCGGGGGTGAAATAGTTACCGAGGCCGGTCGTGGCACCGCCCCACGCAAACGAACTGTAGTCATCAATCACCACTTTGCTGCGCGCCGCGCTGACACTGCCTTTCCACTGGTCGCTGAAGCGGTACTCGAACGTGCCGTTGAGGTTCAACGAATCGATGCCGACCTGCTTGGAACCGGTTTGATGGCCCAGCAGTTTTTTCGGCGAGGCGTCGTGGGGCACTTGCGTACCGCCGAGCAATTGATAGCCCGGCACCGAGCGTTGTTGCTTGTTCTGGTACTCCGCATCCAGTTGCAGCACGGCGTCGGGGCTGATGTTCCAGTCGAAGGCCAGGGACACAAAATCCCGCTGGCCGTCGGCATGCTCCACGTAGGAGTTGAGGTCTTCATGGGCGACGTTGGCGCGCAGGCCCAATTGCTGCTCGCTGCCAAACCAGCCGCCGACATCGGTGGCGAGATAGCCGCTGCCGCGATCGTCGGTGGAGACCGTCACCGAGCGTACGTCTTCCGGGCGCTTGGTCACGTAGTTGATCACGCCGCTGGGCTCGGAAATCCCACTTTGCAGGCCGGCCAGGCCCTTGAGCACTTCCACTTGCTGCTTGTTTTCCAGGGCGACGTTCTGTTCGCCGGTGATGGTGCGCCCATTGATCTTGTAGCTGCTTGCGGCATTCAGCGAGAAGCCGCGCACCACGAAGTTTTCGTAATAGCCGATCGGCGCATAGCTGTCGCCCACCGAGGCATCGTTGCGCAGCACTTCACTGAGCAGGCGGGCTTGCTGGTCCTTGATCAGCGCGGCGTTGATCACCGTGATCGAGGCCGGGGTGTCCAGTAGCGGTGCGTCATTGAAGCCGCCGACGGCGGCAGTTTCACTGCGATAACCGGACTCGTCCTGGCCCTGGACGTTCACCGCCGGCAGTTCGATCTCCGCCGCCAGGCTGTTGCCAATACCGCCGCTGAGCAGCAAGCCGAGGGCGAAGCGGGAAGTGACGACGGGGCGAAAACGCAAAACCATGGGGCAGGGCCTTAGAAGCGCGGGGCGAGGGGCGCATAAGCTAGGCATAACGGCGCGGTTTTACAAGCGTTCAGGCCAGGCGCGGGCTGAGACATCGCGTCTCAGCCCGCACGTCGATCCACTCGCGGCTCGACAGCTGCGGCGCGGACCTGCGATAGACGAGGCTTCTCTGATCATTGCAGGAGTTCGTCATGAGTACTGCTGGAAAAGTCATCGCTGGAAAAGTTGCGCTGGTGACCGGCGCCGGGCAAGGCATTGGCCGAGCCATCGCCTTGCGCCTGGCACGGGATGGTGCGGATATCGCCCTGGTCGACATCAATGGCGCCAAGCTTGAAGCGGTAGCCGCCGAAGTGGTGGCCCTGGGGCGCAAGGCTTCGGTGTTCATCGCTGATGTGTCCAAGCGCGAGCAGGTGGTGGCGGCCGTGGAGCACGCGCACCAGACCCTGGGTGGCTTCGACATCATCGTCAACAACGCCGGGGTGGCGCAGATCGATTCGCTGTTGGACGTGACCCCGGAACAGGTCGAACGCACCCTGGGCATCAACGTGCAGGGGGTGTTGTGGGGCATCCAGGCGGCCGGCAATAAATTCAAGGCGCTCAAGCAGAAGGGCAAGATCATCAACGCCTGCTCGATTGCCGGGCATGAAGGTTTCGCCCTGCTTGGCGTGTACTCGGCGACCAAGTTCGCCGTGCGCGCCTTGACCCAGGCGGCAGCCAAGGAACTGGCCAGCGTCGGGATCACGGTCAACGCATATTGCCCCGGTGTGGTGGGCACGGACATGTGGGTCGAGATCGACAAGCGCATGGCCGAGATCACCGGTGCCGAGGTGGGGGCCACCTACAAGAAGTACGTGGACGGCATCGCCCTGGGCCGTGCGGAAACCCCAGAGGATGTGGCGGGGCTGGTGGCTTACCTGGCGGGGCCGGATGCGGATTACATGACCGGGCAGTCCCCGTTGATCGATGGTGGCCTGGTCTACCGCTGATACCTCGGGGTCTGCATCGGTCCGGTGTGGGAGGGGGGCAAGCCCCTCCCACAGGTTCAGTGTTTGCCCGGCATGTCGATGCCCAACTGGTTGACGCGTCGGTAGAGTGTCGCTCTGGAAATCCCCAATGCCTGCGCCGTCGGCAATGGCTTCCAGCGATGCCGAATCAACGCATCCAGCACCACCTGGCGCTCCGGGCTGACAGGGGCTTGCACATCGGCCTCGGCCCGCTCGCCGCGCACTTCCACGGGTAAATCCGCCAGCTGGATCGTACCGCCCTCGCACACCGCACAGGCATACGCCAGTACATGGCGCAGTTGCCGCACATTGCCCGGCCAGGCATAGCCCAGCAGCAACTCCAGCGCGGCCGGGGCGATGCCCACCGAGATGCCACCGCTGCGGGCTTCCTGCGTCACCAGCCGGTTGATCAAGGCCAGCTTGTCACTGCGTTCGCGCAGGGGCGGCAGGCAGAAGCGCGCACAGCCCAGGCGAAAGTACAGGTCCTCGCGAAACCGCCCCTCGCTCACCAGTGCGGCCAGGTCACGGTGGCTGGCGCAGATCACTTGGATATTCACTGCGCGGGTTTTCGCGGCGCCCAGCGGGGCCACTTCACCTTCGGCCATGACCCGCAGCAAGCGGGTCTGCAGGGCCAGCGGCATGTCGCCAATTTCATCGAGAAACAGCGTGCCGCCATCGGCCTGCACCAGTAACCCCGGCATGCCTTTGCTGGAGGCGCCGGTAAAGGCACCGGCCACGTAGCCGAACAGCTCGCTTTCGATCAGGTTTTCCGGGATCGCCGCGCAGTTCACTGCCACGAACGGCCCCGCGCGGCGCGCACTGCGCTCATGCAACTGGCGGGCGAAAACCTCCTTGCCCGCACCGGTTTCACCTTGCACCAGCACCGGCAGGTTACGGTCCTTCACGCGCACAGCCAGGCGCAGGTGTTTTTCCACGCGCGGGTCGACCTGGGTGTTTGCAACCACCCGCGCCGGTTTGCGTCGGGGTGGGTTGACCCGCACGTGTAACGCGCCAGGTTCGCCGAGCCAGTTCAACTGCTGGGTCGATTGATCGGTGACGGCGTGCAAGGCGTCCAGGTCGAAAACCTCGCCGATATGCTCCGGCACTTGGCCAAAGCGCAACCGCAGGGCCTGGCGCGCTTTGCTGTTGAGGGCATGCAGGCGGCCGTCCTGGTCCCAGGCCAGCAACAGGTCGGGCTGGCTGTCGACATACCCTGGCGTGCTGTGGGCCTGGAGCACCCAGTGCTGGCGGGCGCTGTGCATGAAGAAGGCGTTCTCGATGGCCTGGGCGCTCTGCGCCACCATCTGCCGCACCAGGTGCTGGCTGCGCCGGTCATCCGGGGACTTGAGCGCCGAGGCGTCCATCACCCCCAGCAGGTTGCCCTGGGGGTCGAAGATCGGCGCGGCGGAGCAAGTCAGGCTGATAAAGGCTGCACGGAAGTGATCGCGCTTGTGCACCGTGACCGCCGCCTTGCTGGTGAGGACGGTGGCCACGCCACACGTGCCTTCCTCGGCTTCCGACCAGCAGGTGCCCAGGTACAGGCCGGCCTTGCGGCAATCGCTGCGAATGGCCGTGTCTACACGGTGGTCGATGGTCTGGCCCTGGGCGTCGGTGAGCATCACACAGTAGTCGGCCTGGCGCACACGGTGGTGCAGCTGACCGACGGCCTCGCTGGCGATGCGCATGAACAGCTCGGCGCGCTCGCGGCATTCCTTGAGGCGTGGTTCGCTGAGGATGCGCGGGCCTTGCAGTGAGCCAGGGTCGAGGTGGTGTTGTTCCATGGAGCGCCGCCACGAATCGAAAATGAGTGACGGCACTGGCGCCTGGGGCAGGCGATCGGCATTGCGCACCACGCGACTGACGCAGTCGACATGGTCCTTGGAGTTCGCGGCGAGCATAAGGCCTCCGGTTCTCGATCTTTGTTGTTATGCCCGCCATTAAGCGCGCATGTGCGCAGAGGGACAAGGGCGGCCTGACCAACTGCCCGGCGTGAGACGCAGCGTCTCATTCGGGCTGAGACACCACGGGCAGGTTGCAATGGCCCGTCTCATTTTGCGGCTCGGGGGCGTCGCCGCACAACCGCGGGGCACTGCTCTGGATCAAGGCTTTGCGCGGTTTTTTCGCGCCTTGGCACAGGCTGTGCTGAGCAGGTTGCAGCTGGCCGCTGCCAGCCTTTTGTGTGTCGAGACAACCTGGAGAACAACAAGATGTCCACTCACCTGTCCACCGATCAATTGCTGCATGCCTACACCGTGATGCGCACCATCCGTGATTTCGAAGAACGCCTGCATGTGGAATTCGCCACCGGCGAGATCCCCGGTTTCGTGCACCTGTATGCCGGCCAGGAAGCCAGCGCAGCGGGAGTGATGGCGCACCTCAACGATGAAGATTGCATCGCCTCCAACCACCGTGGCCACGGCCATTGCATCGCCAAGGGCGTGGATGTGTTCGGCATGATGGCCGAGATCTACGGCAAGAAAACCGGCGTGTGCGGCGGCAAGGGCGGCTCCATGCACATCGCCGACCAGGAGAAAGGCATGCTCGGCGCCAACGGCATTGTCGGTGCCGGTGCGCCGTTGGCGGCCGGTGCGGCGCTGGCCTCCAAGCTCAAGGGCAGCCAGGGTGTGGCCGTGGCGTTTTTCGGCGACGGCGGCTCCAACGAGGGGGCGGTGTTCGAAGCCATGAACCTGGCCTCGATCATGAAGCTGCCGTGCCTGTTCGTCGCGGAAAACAACGGCTATGCCGAAGCCACCGGTTCAGGCTGGTCGGTGGCGTGCAAGGACATTGCCGAGCGCGCCGTGGGCTTTGGCATGCCGGGGGTGATTGTCGATGGCAATGATTTCTTCGCCGTGCACGCAGCCCTTGGCGTGGCCGTGGAGCGCGCACGCAATGGCCAGGGGCCGACCCTGGTGGAGGTCAAGCTGAGCCGTTTCTACGGCCATTTCGAAGGCGATGCGCAAACCTATCGCGGCCCGGATGAAGTCAAGAACCTGCGCGAATCCCACGATTGCCTGGCGCTGTTTCGTCAACGCTGCAACGCCGAAGGCTGGCTCGATGCGGCGCAATTCGAGCGCATCGACGCAGAGGTCGCACAACTGATCGAAGACGCCGTGCGCCTGGCCAAGTCCGATCCCAAGCCCCAGGCCGCCGACCTGCTCAGCGATGTCTACGTGGCTTACCGCTAATCGCCACCCACTACAAAAACAATTCGTGGAGAGACCGTCATGGCTCGCAAAATCAGTTATCAGCAAGCTATCAACGAAGCCCTGGCCCAGGAAATGCGCCGGGACCAGAGTGTGTTCATCATCGGCCAGGACGTCTCCGGCGGCACCGGTTCCCCCGGCGAGCAGGATGCCTGGGGGGGCGTGCTCGGCGTGACCAAGGGCCTGTACCCGCAGTTTCCCGACCGCGTACTCGATGCGCCATTGTCCGAAGTCGGCTACGTCGGCATGGCGGTCGGCGCGGCGACCCGCGGCATGCGCCCCGTGTGCGAATTGATGTTCGTCGACTTTATTGGCTGCTGCCTCGACCAGTTGCTCAACCAGGCCGCCAAGTTTCGCTATATGTTCGGTGGCAAGACCACCACGCCGCTGGTGGTGCGCGCCATGTACGGCGCCGGCCTGCGCGCCGCGGCCCAGCATTCGCAGATGCTCACCTCGATGTGGACGCACATCCCCGGCCTCAAGGTGGTGTGCCCGGCCACGCCGTATGATGCCAAGGGCATGCTGATCCAGGCGATCCGCGACAACGACCCGGTGATCTTCCTCGAACACAAGATGCTCTACAGCCTGCAGGGCGAGGTGCCGGAAGAGCTGTACACCGTACCCTTTGGCGAAGCCAACTTTGTACGCGAAGGCAATGACGTCACCCTGGTGACCTACGGGCGCATGGTGCATATCGCCCTGGAAGCCGCGGCCAACCTGGCGCGCCAGGGCATCGACTGCGAAGTCTTGGACCTGCGCACCACCAGCCCGCTGGACGAAGACAGCATCCTCGAAAGCGTGGAGAAAACCGGGCGCCTGGTGGTGATCGACGAATCCAACCCACGTTGCTCCATCGCCACCGATATCAGCGCCTTGGTTGCACAGCGCGGGTTTTCGTTCCTGCGCGCGCCCATCGAAATGGTCACCGCGCCACACACACCGGTGCCGTTCTCCGATGCGCTGGAAGACCTGTACATCCCCAATGCCGCGAAGATCGAGGCCGCTGTGCTGAAGATCGCCGACAAGAGGACTGCCGCATGATCCATACCTTGACCATGCCCAAGTGGGGGTTGTCGATGACCGAGGGCCGCATTGATGTGTGGCTGAAACAACCCGGCGACTCGGTGGAGAAGGGGGAGGAAGTGCTGGATGTGGAGACCGACAAGATTTCCAGCAGTGTCGAGGCGCCGTTCAGCGGTGTGCTGCGCCGGGTGCTGGCGCTGAGCGACGAGACCTTGCCGGTGGGGGCGTTGCTCGGGATCGTGGTGGAGGGCGAGGCCACGGAAGCCGAGATTGACGCGGTGATCGAAGGCTTCCAGGCCGGGTTCGTGTCCAGTGCGGCCGAGGCGGAAGCCTCGGGGCCCCGCGCGCAGAAAGTCGAGGTGGGCGGGCGCCTGCTGCGCTACCTCGACCTCGGCGAGGGCGGCACGCCGCTGGTGCTGGTGCATGGCTTTGGCGGCGACTTGAACAACTGGTTGTTCAATCACGCGACCCTGGCCGCCGAGCGGCGGGTGATCGCCCTGGACCTGCCGGGGCACGGCGAGTCGGGCAAGGCCCTGCAAAACGGCGACGCCGACGAGCTGGGCCAGGCGCTGCTGGCGTTGCTCGATCACCTTGAACTCGACCGCGTGCACCTGGCCGGGCACTCCATGGGTGGGTTGGTCAGCCTGACAGTGGCGCGGCAAGCGCCGGCGCGGATCGCCTCGCTGACCCTGATTGCCAGCGCCGGGCTGGGTGAAGCGATCAACGGGGACTACCTGCAAGGGTTTACCGAGGCCAACAACCGCAACGCGCTCAAGCCGCAGTTGGTGCAACTGTTCAGCGACCCGGCACTGGTCACGCGGCAGATGCTGGAGGACATGCTCAAGTTCAAGCGCCTCGAAGGCGTGGACCAGGCATTACGCCAACTCAATGCCCAACTGTTCGATGGCGGGCGGCAGCGCCTGGATCTGCGCAACGTGGTGGGGCAGCAGCCGAGCCTGGTGATCTGGGGCGATGACGATGCAATCATCCCGGCCAGCCATGCCCAGGGGCTGGAGGCCCAGGTGGAGATATTGCCGGGGCAGGGGCATATGGTGCAGTTGGAGGCGGCGGAGCGGGTGAACCAGTTGATGGCAGCCTTCCTCAACTCCCAAGCCTGATAGCGAACCCAATGTGGGAGGCCTCACGACCTCTTCGACGTAGCGCTGTCGCGCAGCGAACTGTAACCCCTCCTGTGGCGAGCGGGCTGGTTGTGGCAAGCGGGCTTGCCCTAATGCCGTTCAGTTAAGGTTTTTTTGTAGGAGCGAGCTTGCTCGCGAAGAACTCACAGACGCCGCGTTCATTCAGGAAACACGCGTTATCGTTGACGTTTTTCGCGAGCAAGCTCGCTCCTACAGAAGGCGATGTCCGCTTAACTGAACGGCATTAGGGCTTGCCCCGCGTTGGGCTGCGAAGCGGCCCCAATGAAGGACTAATGCGGTGTACCAGATATTCCGCAGAGACTGGTTTTGGGGCTGCTGCGCAGCCCAACGCGGGGCAAGCCCGCTCGCCACAAGGCTCTAGTTTGCTGTGCGACAGTGCTAAGTCGGGGATTTAGTGAGACCTCCCACATTGTCGAATGCATTTCAAAGTGAGCGCTTGAGGGTCTCGCTCGGCAGTTCCTTGAACAGCGCTCTATAGCTGTTAGAGAACCGCCCCAAATGCCAGAACGACCAGTTCATCGCCACTTCGGCCACGGTCGTTCCGCTACCGCTCAACAACTCCCGCCGCGCGCCGTTCAAGCGCCGCAAGCGCAACCACTGCGCCGGGCTCATCCCGGTGTAGGTCTTGAAGCCCTGCTGCAACTGGCGCAGCGGCACGCCGGCGATACGCGCCAGTTCCAGCAGGTTGACGCTTTCATCGGGTGCATCCGCCGCCCATTCGCCAATGCGTGCCATCAACTGGCGTTCTTGGCTGCGCCGCTGCAATGAACTGCGGTCCAGGCACACGCACGCGTTATCGAGAATGAACAGGCAATCGTCGAGCAACTGTTGGGTGAGGGTGTCGCGGCTGGCCGGGTCGATCGTGCTGGACAAGCGCGTCAGGGTTCCACTGAGCCAGCGACTGAACAACGCATTCTGTTGGCAGAGCAGCGGCGCCATGAACAGCCCTTCGAGTTTTGCCACATCCAGCCCATGGCGCTGCACGAACTGCGGGCCGAACACCACCGCCACTTCACGGTAGTTCTCCGGGGTGATCCACGTGTTGCGGCTTTCACCATTCAGCAGGTACAGCGCGTTGTCGCTGCCATCGAAACAGAACGCCAGGGACCCCGGCGGCGCATTGAAATGCTGCTCCACACGGGTGTTCATGCACTCTTCGTAGACCTCGACGCCTTGCAGGTCGAGGTAGCGGATGCGGCCGGCGAAATGCCCCGGGGACATCTGCTGGTACTGCTGTACCCAGCCGGGTGTCGCACGGCATTGAGCGGCCACATCACCGGTGGTGAAGGCCTGTACGCGCAAGGCGGTTGCCTGTGTCATGGGGTGATCCGTACGCACTCTATTGGTGCGTTGTGGTTCGTGCAAAGTGGATAGATGCCGTTCGACGGCTGGCCCAAGATAGACCTCAATGCGCCAGGAGTACAAGCCGGCGCAGCACTCCACCCATGACGAGGTCCTTATGAACGCCCCCTTCGATCAGCTGTCCGCCTGGCTGAAAGAACACAAGATTACCGAGGTCGAATGCGTGATCAGTGATTTGACTGGCATTGCACGCGGCAAGATCGCACCCACCAACAAGTTCCTGCATGAGCGAGGCATGCGCCTGCCGGAAAGTGTGTTGCTGCAAACGGTAACCGGGGACTTTGTCGACGACGATATCTACTACGACCTGCTCGACCCGGCCGACATCGACATGGTCTGCCGCCCGGTGGCCAATGCCACCTATGTGGTGCCGTGGGCGATTGAACCCACCGCCATCGTGATCCACGACACCTTCGACAAACAGGGTAACCCCATCGAACTGTCGCCGCGCAATGTGCTCAAGAAGGTCCTGCAGCTCTATACCGAGCAAGGCTGGCAGCCGATTGTCGCGCCGGAAATGGAGTTCTACCTGACTCAGCGCTGCGAAGACCCGGACCTGCCGCTGAAAACCCCGGTGGGCCGTTCCGGCCGTGCCGAGACTGGTCGGCAGTCGTTTTCCATCGACGCGGCCAACGAGTTCGACCCGCTGTTCGAGGACGTCTATGACTGGTGCGAAGCCCAGGGCCTGGACCTCGATACGCTGATCCACGAAGACGGCCCGGCGCAGATGGAAATCAACTTCCGCCATGGCGACGCGTTGGACCTCGCTGACCAGATCACCGTGTTCAAGCGCACCCTGCGCGAGGCCGCGCTCAAGCACAATGTGGCCGCGACCTTCATGGCCAAGCCCGTGGCCGATGAGCCGGGCAGCGCCATGCACCTCCACCAGAGCGTGGTGGAGATCGCCACGGGCAAGCCGGTGTTTGTCGACGCCGACGGCAAGATGAGCCAACTGTTCCTGCATCACATTGGCGGGTTGCAGAAGTACATCCCCAAGCTGTTGCCGATGTTCGCGCCGAACGTGAACTCGTTCCGCCGCTTTTTGCCGGACACATCGGCACCGGTCAATGTGGAGTGGGGCGAAGAAAACCGCACGGTCGGCCTGCGCGTGCCCACCTCGAACCCCGACGCCATGCGCGTGGAAAACCGCCTGCCCGGCGCGGATGCCAACCCTTACCTTGCGATCGCCGCCAGCCTGCTGTGTGGCTACCTGGGCATGATCGAACGGATCGAACCCAGCGCCCCGGTGGAGGGCCGCGCCTACGAGCGGCGCAACCTGCGCCTGCCCATCACCCTCGAAGACGCCCTGGTGCGCATGGAGGAGTGCGCGACGGTCAAGCAGTACCTGGGCGACAAGTTCGTGCGTGGCTACGTCGCGGTCAAACGCGCCGAACATGAGAATTTCAAGCGGGTGATCAGTTCCTGGGAGCGTGAGTTCCTGTTGTTGAGCGTCTAAATAATCATAAAGGGGTGTCGATATGCGTCTCGTGAAAAAGCTTCTCCCGCTGGCCCTGGTGGCGGCGTTCAGCAGTGCCAGCCAGGCGGCGCCAACCGTCAGCGTCTACAACTGGACCGACTACATCGGCGAAACCACCCTGGCCGATTTCCAGGCCAAGACGGGGATCAAGGTGATCTACGACGTGTTCGACTCCAACGAAACCCTGGAGGGCAAGTTGCTGGCGGGGCGCACCGGGTATGACGTGGTGGTGCCGTCCAACCACTTCCTCGCGCGCCAGGTGAAGGCCGGCGCGTTCCTCAAGCTGGACCGTGCGCAGTTGCCCAACTTCAAGAACCTCGACCCCAAGCTGCTCAAGCTGCTGGAGAAAAACGACCCCGGCAACGCGCACTCGGTGCCGTACCTGTGGGGCACCAATGGCATCGGCTATAACGTCGACAAGGTCAAGCAGGTGCTGGGCATCGACCATATCGATTCGTGGGCGGTACTGTTCGAGCCGGAGAACCTCAAGAAGCTCAACCAGTGCGGCGTGGCCTTCCTTGACTCGGCGGACGAGCTGTTCCCGGCGATCCTCAATTACATGGGCAAGGACCCCCGCAGCGAGAATCCCAAGGACTACCAGGAAGCCGAGGCCAAGTTGCTGACGCTGCGCCCCTACATCACCTACTTCCATTCTTCCAAGTACATCTCGGACTTGGCCAACGGTGATATCTGCGTAGCCTTTGGTTATTCCGGCGACGTATTCCAGGCCGCCAACCGCGCCAAGGAAGCCAAGAACGGAGTGAACATTGCCTACTCGATTCCCAAGGAAGGCTCCAACCTGTGGTTTGACCTGCTGGCGATTCCGGCCGATGCGAGCAACCCGAAAGAAGCCCACGCGTTTATCAACTACCTGCTGGATCCCGAAGTGATTGCCAAGGTCAGTGCCTCGGTCGGCTATGCCAACGCCAACCCGGCGGCGAAGGCGTTCATGGACCCGGAACTGGTGAACAACCCTGAGGTGTATCCGTCCCAGGAAGTCCTCGACAAACTCTATATTTCCACCACGCCGACCCCGGCGACCATGCGCCTGATGACCCGCGCGTGGAGCAAAGTGAAGACCAATAAATGATGCAGTCCCGTGACCACGCCCGTTCCTATTACCGAGCCACGGCCAACGCGGTTGTCGAGCGCCCTTCACTGGGCGCCGACTTGACCGCCGACGTGTGTGTGATCGGCGGCGGGTTCACTGGCGTCAACACGGCCATCGAGCTGGCGCAGCGCGGGCTCTCGGTGATCCTGCTGGAGGCCCGACGCATCGGTTGGGGCGCCAGCGGGCGTAATGGCGGGCAGTTGATTCGCGGTATCGGCCATGACGTGGCGGGGTTTGCCAAGTACGTGGGCGAGGAGGGCGTGCGTTACCTGGAGCGTGCCGGGATCGATTCGGTGGCGTTGGTGGGTGAACGCATTATCGAGCACGGCATCGACTGCGACTTGCGCTGGGGCTTTTGTGAACTGGCCAATACCCCGGCGCAGTTTGCTGCGTTCAACGGCGAGCAGGAGCACCTGGCGGCATTGGGGTATGCCCATGAAACCCGCCTGGTGGGCCCTCTGGATATACAACAGGTGGTGGGTTCGACGGTCTATGCCGGTGGCCTGGTGGACATGGGGTCCGGGCATTTGCACCCACTCAATCTGGTGCTGGGTGAGGCGAAGGTCGCCGAGTCCCTCGGCGTGCAGATCTTTGAACACACCGAGGTGGTGGAACTGATCCACGGCGACACGGTTAAGGTGCGTTGCGCCGCCGGCACGGTGCGTGCTGCCAACCTGGTGCTGGCGTGCAATGCACATCTGGAAGAACTGGAGCCGCGCTTGAGTGGCAAGGTGCTGCCCGCTGGCAGCTACATCATCGCCACTGAGCCGTTGTCGCCGGCGCTGGCCCGTCAACTGATCCCACAGAACCTGGCGCTGTGCGACCAGAAAGTCGGCCTGGATTACTACCGGCTATCCGCAGACCGTCGCCTGTTGTTCGGCGGCGCCTGCCATTACTCCGGACGCGATCCGGTGGACATCGCGGCCTATATGCGGCCGAAAATGCTCAAGGTGTTCCCACAGCTGGCCACCACCGCCATCGAGTTCCAATGGGGCGGCAAGATCGGCATTACCGCCAACCGCTTCCCGCAGGTCGGGCGCTTGAAGCAGTACCCCAACGTGTTCTACGCCCAGGGGTATTCCGGGCACGGGCTGAACGTCACCCATTGGTGCGCGCGACTGCTGGCCGAAGGCATTCACGCCGGTACAAGCCCAGGCCTGGATATTTTCAGCCAGGTGCCCCACATGACCTTCCCCGGCGGCAAGGCATTGCGTTCGCCGCTGCTGGCACTGGGGATGCTGTGGTATCGGTTGAGGGAATTGATGCATTGACGTGCAGGGCGTGGCAGTCTGGGCGACGTTTTCCTATGACTTCTGGAGATTTACCGTGCCAAAAGCAGCCGCAGTAATTGAAATTCCGGTATCGGCCGATCAGGTCTGGCAACTGGTGGGTGGCTTCAACAGCCTGCCGGACTGGCTGCCGCTGATCACCAAGAGTGAGCTCGGTGAAGGCGGCCGCCTACGTCACCTGCAAACCGCTGACGGCGGCGTGGTGGTCGAGCGTTTGCAGACTTTCGATAACGTGGCGCGCACCTACAGCTATACGATTGAACAGTCACCGTTTCCGGTGAGTGCGTACCTGTCGACGCTGCAGGTCGAGGCGCTGACGGAGTCGTCGGCCAAGGTGACCTGGTCGGGCGTGTTTACCCCGGCGGCGGGTACCACGGATGCCGCGGTGGAAGCGTTGTTTGCCGGGGTTTACAAAGGCGGGGTCGAGGCGTTGCGGGCGAATTTCCCGGGCTGATCCGCTCTATCAGGGTAGCGTTGTGGCGCATCAAGCTGCCCCCCTCTGTGGCGAGCGGGCCTGTTGTGGTGAGCGTGCTTGTTGTGGCGAGCGGGCTTGCCCCGCGTTGGGCTGCGAAGCAGCCCCAATAAGGCCACCGCATTTCTTCTGGTAGAACCGGGAGACTGGTTTTAGGGCCGCTTCGCGCCCCAACGCGGGGCAAGCCCGCTCGCCACAACAGGTCCGCTAGCCACAACAGGTCCGCTCGCCACAACAAGCCCCCTCGCCACAGGGAGGGGAATCTCCCACAGGCTCTCAGGCTTCGGGCATCAGTTGCTGGCGGCATTCAAGGACCAGGCGCGCACCGCCTTGCTCGCTGGTACCGACTTCCAACTTGAACCCATGCAAGTTGATGATCGCCGCGACAATCGACAAGCCCAGCCCGAAGCCTCCTCGCTGGTCGCCTTCGTCCACGCGATAGAAACGTTGGAACACCGCATCACGCTCCGCTGCCGGTATGCCTGGCCCGGAGTCGTGCACTTCGATGCGTGTGCTGCCGGCGTCATTGAGCCCGCGCAAAATCACTTCACCACCCGGTGGGGAGAACTTGATCGAGTTGCTCAGCAAGTTGGACAGGGCTTCGAACAACAGGGCACGGTCGCCGGTGATCCACGGCAGGGACTCCGGAACATCCAGCCTGAGGTGCAATTCGCCTTCCTCGGCCAAGGGCAGGTAGAAGTCATGTAGTTCGCGTAACAGGGGCAGGGGGTCCATCACCAGGAAGCCGGAGCGGCGCTGGTGGTCTTCCAGTTCCGAGATGCGCAACAGCCCGCGAAAGCGCGCCATCAGGGTATCGGTCTCGGCAATCGCGTCGTCCAGTTTCACGGCGTAGCCCGAGTCTTTCTCTGCCTCCTGCCGGATACGGTAGAGCTGCGCCCGCAGGCGGGTCAGCGGGGTGCGCAGGTCGTGGGCGATGTTGTCGCACACGCCCTTGACCTCGTTCATCAGCTTCTCGATACGGTCGAGCATGGCGTTGACGATGGCGGCGAGCATATCGAGCTCGTCACGCCGATTCGACAGCGGCAAACGGTGGGTGAGGTCGCCGGCGACGATGGCTTCGGCGCTGGCCTGGATCCCGCGGATTCGCCGTAACGGGCGGCGGCGCAACAGGTGCCAGCCGGCCGCGCCGGGGATGATGGTCAGGGACAGCGCCCACAACAACGCATGCCAGATGATCCGGGTCACGCCGAACAGCGAACCGTTGGCGCGCACCAGCACCAGCCAGCGGCCGTCGTCGGTATGGGTCACCACGGCGTCGCAGCTGTCCTTGGGCAGTTTCGGGTCGTCAGAGTCGACGCAATTAACCAGGGCGTGGATCTTGCCGTCCCTCGGAAGGTCTGGCGGGATCGCGCGGATCGGTCCGCTCAACGGGCGAAATTGCTCGTCGAACAGGCCATAGGCGTCCACGCCCTTCATGTCGAAGGTCATGCTGGTGGTCAGGGCTTCGACCAGTTCTTCGCCGTCGAAGCGTTGGAACAGATGCTGGCGCTGCATCAGCGAATGGCGCGACAGGTCGCCCAGGTAACCCGACACCTCGTAGTACAGCACCCCCATGAGGATGCAACTCCAGGCCACGAACAGCGAACTGTACAGCGCCAGCAAGCGGCTGCTGGAAGAACGCCAGCCCTTAGAGGGGTTCAGCAATGACATAACCGGAACCTCGTACCGTGCGGATCAGCGGCGTGAGGCCCGGTGGATCGATTTTCTTGCGCAGGCGACCGATGTGGACATCGATCAGGTTGGTGCCCGGGTCGAAGTGATAACCCCAGACTTCCTCGAAGATCATCATCCGCGACAGGATCTGCCCGGTGTTGCGCATCAGGAATTCCAGCAGTTTGTATTCGGTGGGCAGCAGGCTCAGGGGTTGCTCGGCGCGGCTGGCTTCACGGCTGATCAGGTTGAGTTCGAGGTCGGCCACGCGCAACGCGGTTTCAAATTCCTTGACCGTGCTTTTGCGTCGCAGCAGCACCTCGACGCGGGCGGCCATTTCGTCGGAGGCGAAGGGTTTGGTCAGGTAGTCGTCGCCACCGGCGCGCAGGCCGCGCACGCGTTCGTCCACATCGGAGAGCGCGCTGATCATCAGGATCGGTGTCGACACGCCGATGGTGCGCAGGGTGGTGACGATGGCCAGGCCATCGAGTTCCGGCAGCATACGGTCGAGGGTGATCAGATCGTAATCACCACTCACAGCGCGGACCAGGCCTTCACGGCCGTTGTCCACCCAATCTACGTCCAGTCCATGGCTACTCAGCTCGGCGACGATCTCGCGGGCCGTTACGGCGTCATCCTCGATAGTCAAAATGCGGGTCATAGGATTACCTGGTGAGCGATTCACACTAGAAGTGGGGGCATTTTGCCAAGAAATGGCTGAATGCTTCCTAAATAAAACTTCATATTGGCAAAACTGACACAAGTTTCATGGCTGGCATCGGCCGGTGAGGGCGGGGGGAAGGCCCTAACGCCAGTCGGTCAAGGCATTTTTGTAGGAGCGAGCTTGCTCGCGAAAAACTCACGGGCGCCGCGTTGATTCAGGAAACACGCGTTATCGTTGAGGTTCTTCGCGAGCAAGAACTAGGCGTCCCCCTCGCTCCTACACAAGCGGCTGTACGTTGGCATTAGGGCCAGCCCCTCCCACAGGGAATGCATAACGCCCGCCTGAAACAGTCATTTATTGCAAGTTGCATGGTTCAAGGGAGTTCAATTTTGTTAACTGTTTGAAAACTATGAATTTTATTTTTCCAACTGCCTGGCACGCTGGCTGCACTGTCCCTTTTGAGACTTGTAACACTTAATTTCCTGCCGGGAGCTGAACAACAATGATTACATCCTCATCCACGCTGCAAGAGTCGAGCACGCTCTCCGGGGTTTCCTGGGGGGCGATTTTCGCCGGGGCCGCTGCCGCGGCTGCGTTGTCCCTGATCCTGGTGCTGCTGGGCTTCGGCCTGGGCTTTTCGGCGGTGTCGCCGTGGGCCGACAGCGGTATCAGCGCCAAGGGCCTTGGCATTTCCACCATTGTCTGGCTGGCCTTTACCCAGATCGTCGCCTCGGGCCTGGGCGGCTACATCGCCGGCCGGTTGCGGGTGAAGTGGGCCAATATGCATGGCGATGAGGTGTACTTTCGCGACACGGCCCATGGCTTCCTGGCCTGGGCGGTCGCCACGCTGATCACCGCAGTGCTGGTGGTCGGTTCGGTCAGCAGTGTCGTGAGCGGTGGTGTAAAAGCCGGTGCCAGTGTGGCAGCAGGCGCGGCCAACGGTATCACTCAAGCCGCGGGCAGTGCAGCCAAAGGCGTTAACGGCGGCGACTTCGACTACTACGTCGACAGCCTGTTTCGTGATGATCGCCCGGTCGCCGTCAGTGATGACGCTGCCCATGGCGTGGTTGCACGCATCTTCACCCGCACCCTGAGCAATGATGGCCAACTCGCCGCAGACGACCGTGCCTACCTGGCCCAGTTGATCAGCCAGCGCACCAACCTCAGCCAGGCCGATGCCGAAGCGCGTATCGACAAAGTCTACGGCGATGCCCGTAAAGCGGTCGAAGACGCCAAGCTCAAAGCCAAGCAAGCCGCGGATACGGCCGCCAAAGTCGCCGCCTATACCTCACTGTGGACCTTTGTCGCCCTGTTGATCGGCGCCTTCTTTGCCAGCTTCGCCGCGACCTTTGGTGGCCGTCGCCGCGATGCCGTGGTGTACGTCGAAACCGAAACCTACGTTCGTTAATTCAAGGAGAACACCATGCGCTCATTACTTCTGTGGTTCCTCGGCGTGCCGATCCCGGTGATCATCCTGATCGCGATCTTCATGCACTGATCCGGGTTATTTGTGGGAGGGGGCTTGCTCCCGATGGCAGAGTGACAGTCGGCTGATCAGGCGACTGATACACCGCTATCGGGGGCAAGCCCCCTCCCACATTTGATTTGGGGTGTTTGAGGGTCAGTCGTCGAATCCGACTTGCTCGTGAATTTCGTCCACCTTCAATTCCAGTCGATACGCCACGGCAATGAATAACGCCTGGCACAGGCACAAGGTGGCGCTCAATGAACGGAAGGCAAACGAAGAGCCCTCATTGACCAGCAGCACCGCATTCGCCCGCTTGGCCAGGGGCGAGAGGTTGCTATCGGTGATGATCAGGGTCTTGGCCTGGTGGTGCTGGGCGATGCGCAGGCAGTGCTGGGTCTCTTTACCGTAGGGGGTGAAACTGATGGCGATCACCAGGTCGTTGGCGCGTACGCTGCGCATCTGCTCGCGGTAGCTGCCACCCAGGCCGGAAATCAGGTGAATGCGCTTGTTGGTGTGTTGCAGGTTGTAGACCAGGTAATCGGCCACCGCGAAGGAGCGCCGTACGCCCACCACGTAGATATTGTCAGCGTTGACCACCAGGTCCACGGCTTTCTCGAAGGCTGCATCATCGAGCTCCAGCCCCAGGCGTTCGATCCCCGAAAGGGTGGCGTTGACGCACTCGCGCGCCAGGTCACCGCCACTGGCTTTCTGCGACTTGTTGGCGATCATGCTGCGGATGCGCTGCTGGTAGTTCTGCACCGGCGTGGTCTTGTGGGTGTAGGCCTCGCGAAACAGCGCCTGCATCTCACTGAACCCACTGAAGCCGAAGCGCTGGGAGAACCGCACGATGGCTGACGGGTGCACTTCGCATTCGCGGGCGATGTCGCTGATGCGGTCGACCATGATCCGGTCGCTCTGCTGGCTCATATAACTGGCAATGCGCTTGAGCTGGCGCGGCAGGCTTTCGTACTCATCGGTGATCAGCTGCAACAAGCGTTCGGCATTGATCGGAGGGCTGGCGAGAGTGTCTTGGGAAGCGGTCTCGGGCGTGGCCGGCTGATCGGTGCGGGACATGGGCAATCCTTCTGGCTTGTTCTTCGGTGCGCTGATGGGTGGACGCAAGTCTACAGGGTAGGCGCAAAAAAATACCCCGGCATCACCGGGCCCGTGGTCTGCTGAAACGATCCACGCGGGCTGGCAGGCCCCTATGCTGACGTATTGGAAAAAATATTCCACTAAAAATAATTCTGGAATAAATATTGATTGAGGGCGCTGAACGTTCTAGTCTGCTTCCACCAAGAGCGTTTGCCGTCGCTACGGCGGCACAACGCAGGCTGATAAAAATAACAGGAGCCAGCATGGGCCAGACTCGTTTTGCCAGTGGGCGTCAATTGGATTTGATTTGCCTCGGGCGCCTGGGCGTCGACCTCTATGCACAGCAAGTCGGTGCACGGCTTGAGGACGTGTCCAGTTTCGCCAAATACCTCGGCGGTTCCTCCGCCAATATCGCCTTCGGCACCGCCCGGCTGGGGCTCAAGTCGGCCATGCTCAGCCGGGTGGGCGACGACCATATGGGGCGTTTCCTGGTGGAGTCCCTGGCACGTGAGGGCTGCGATGTCAGCGGCATCAAGGTCGACCCGGAGCGCCTCACCGCGCTGGTGCTGCTCGGCCTCAAGGACCGCGAGACCTTCCCCCTGGTGTTCTACCGTGAAAACTGCGCCGACATGGCCCTGCGCGGCGAAGACATCAACGAAGCCTTTATCGCCTCCAGCAAGGCGTTGCTGATCACCGGCACGCATTTCTCCACCGACGGCGTGTACAAGGCCAGCATCCAGGCCCTGGACTATGCAGCCAAGCACAACGTCCAGCGGGTGCTGGATATCGACTACCGTCCGGTGCTGTGGGGCCTGGCGGGCAAGGCCGATGGCGAGACCCGTTTCGTCGCGGACCAGAAGGTCAGCCAGCATGTGCAGAAAATCCTGCCGCGCTTCGACCTGATCGTCGGTACGGAAGAAGAATTTCTGATCGCCGGTGGCAGTGAAGATCTGCTCACCGCCCTGCGCACCGTGCGCGAACTGACCCCGGCGACCCTGGTGCTCAAGCTCGGCCCCCAGGGTTGCACGGTGATTCACGGTGCGATCCCTGCGCGGCTGGAAGACGGTGCGATCTACCCCGGCGTGCGCGTTGAAGTGCTCAATGTGCTGGGCGCCGGCGATGCCTTTATGTCGGGCTTCCTCAGCGGTTGGCTGAACGACGCCAGCGACGAGCGTTGCAGCCAGTTGGCCAATGCCTGCGGCGGCCTGGTGGTCTCCCGCCACGCCTGCGCCCCGGCCATGCCGACGCCGGCCGAACTGGATTACCTGTTCAACAGCCCGGTACCGATTACCCGCCCGGACCAGGACGCAACCCTGCAACGCCTGCACCGCGTCAGCGTGCCCCGCAAGGCGTGGAAACAGCTGTTCATTTTCGCCTTCGACCACCGCTGGCAGTTGGTCGACCTGGCACAACGCGGCGGGCAGGATCTGACGCGCATCAGTGCGATCAAGCAACTGTTTATCCAGGCGGTGGAGCGGGTGGAACACAAGCTGCGCGAGCAGGGCGTGGCGGCCGATGTGGGCCTGCTCGCCGACCAGCGCTTCGGCCAGGACGCGCTCAACGCCGCCAGCGGTCGTGGTTGGTGGATCGCGCGTCCGGTGGAGGTGCAGAACTCGCGGCCCCTGGCGTTCGAGCATGGGCGGTCGATCGGCAGCAACCTGATCGCCTGGCCCCAGGAGCAGATCATCAAGTGCCTGGTGCAATACCACCCCGATGACGAGCCATTGCTGCGCCTGGAACAGGAAGCCCAGCTCAAGGCGGTGTATGAGGCATCCCTGGTCAGCGGTCATGAACTGCTGCTGGAAGTCATCCCGCCCAAGGATCATCCGTCCACCTACCCGGACGTGCTCTACCGCAGCCTCAAGCGCCTGTACAACCTGGGTATCTACCCGGCGTGGTGGAAGATCGAGGCGCAGCCGGCCGAGGATTGGAAAAAGCTCGATGCGCTGATCCAGGAACGCGACCCGTACTGCCGTGGCGTGGTACTGCTGGGCCTGAATGCGTCAGCCGAAAGCCTGGCCGAGGGGTTCCGCAACGCCAGTCAGAGCAGCACCTGCCGTGGGTTTGCCGTGGGCCGTACGATCTTCCAGGAACCGAGTCGTTTGTGGATGGCGGGGGAGATCGATGATGAGACGTTGATTCAGCAGGTACAGGCGACCTTTGAGCAACTCATCGGCGCCTGGCGCAGTGCCCGAACCTGATCACCGTTCTCAATGTTCAATGCAATTCCAATGTGGGAGGGGGCAAGCCCCCTCCCACATAAAAGCAAATCTCACCAGGCTTAAGTCAGATAAAAACAATAGGTGCAGCCATGCCCGCAATCCGAATTGGCATCAACCCGATCTCCTGGAGCAACGACGACCTGCCGGCCCTGGGCGGTGAAACGCCCCTGAGCACTGCCTTGAGCGAAGGTAAGGAAATCGGCTACGAAGGGTTTGAACTCAACGGCAAATTCCCCAAGGACGCCAAGGGCGTCGGCGACGTATTGCGTCCCTATGACCTGGCGCTGGTCTCCGGCTGGTATTCCAGCCGCCTGGCCCGCCGCTCGGTGGCGGAAGAAATCGAGGCCATCGCCGGCCACGTCGAACTGCTGAAACAAAACGGCGCCACCGTACTGGTGTACGGCGAAGTCGCCGATTCGATCCAGGGCTCACGCATCCGCCTGATTGAACGCCCGCGTTTCCACAGTGAGCAGGCGTGGCAGGACTACGCCGACAAACTCACGGAACTCGCACGCTTCACCCTGTCCCAGGGCGTGCGCCTGGCCTACCACCACCATATGGGCGCCTACGTCGAATCCCCGCAAGACATCGACGAATTGATGCGCCGCACCGGCCCGGAAGTCGGCCTGCTGTTCGATTCGGGCCACTGCTACATGGGCGGCGGCGAACCCCTCGAGGTGCTGCGCAAGCATATCGACCGCGTCTGCCACGTGCATTTCAAGGACGTGCGCAAGCCGGTGGTGCAACTGGCGCGCAACCAGATGTGGAGCTTTCCCGACTGCATCGTCAACGGCACCTTCACCGTGCCCGGCGATGGCGATATTGACTTTGCCGCGCTGCTCGACGTGCTGCTGGCGGCCCGATACGAAGGGTGGCTGGTGGTGGAAGCCGAGCAGGACCCGGCGGTGGCGCCCAGTTATATCTATGCCAAAAAGGGCTACGACACCTTGCGAGCCCTTCTCAGCGAGAGGACCCGGTGATGAGCTTGTTGGTCAAAAGCAGCAAACGCGGCCAAACCATGGTCGCCCTGGAAGCCGGCCGCCTGGAATACGTGGGCTTTGCCGCCTACCGCTTGAGCCTGGGCGAAACCCTGCCTGTCACCGCCGGCGATCAGGAGCTGTGCCTGGTGCTGCTCAGCGGTCGCGTGACGATCCAGGGCGAAGGTTTCAACTGGCAGAACCTCGGGGATCGCCAATCGGTGTTCGAAGACAAATCGCCGTTCGCCGCTTACTTGCCGCCGGGCACCGACGCCCAGGTGACAGCCCTGAGCGACGTGCAAATTGCGGTCTGCGCCGCGCCCGGTTCGGCGGGTTACGAACCTCGCCTGATCCGCCCCGAGCAGTGCAAGCGCAGCGTGCGTGGCAAAGGCGCCAACACCCGCTACGTGTGCGACATCCTGCCGGACAGCGAGCCGGCCCATTCCCTGCTGGTGGTGGAAGTGCGCACGCCGTCCGGGCACTCGTCCAGCTACCCGCCGCACAAGCACGACACCGACGACCTGCCGCACCAAAGCTTTCTCGAAGAGACCTACTACCACCAGGTCAACCCGCCCCAGGGGTTCGTGTTCCAGCGGGTGTACACCGACGACCGCAGCATCGACCAGGCCATGGCCGTGGAAAACAGCGACCTGGTGGTGGTGCCCAAGGGGTATCACCCGGTCAGCGTTCCGTATGGCTACGAGTCCTACTACCTGAACGTGATGGCCGGCCCCAAGCGGGCCTGGCATTTCCATAACGACCCGCAGCACAGCTGGCTGCTGGACCTTTAACCGGTTTTGGACGGAGAACAACAATGAAGTCGCCTCTACGCTTTGCCCTTAACCGTATGGTCGCACCCAACCTGTCCCTACCGGATTTCATCCAGCTGGCCGTGGCCTTGAAATGCGATGCCATCGAGCTTCGCAACGACCTCAAGGACCGTCAAATCGAATACGGCACCCCGGCCAGCCGCGTGCGCGAAATGTGCGCGGCACAGGGCATCACGGTGCTGTCGATCAACGCGATGTACCCCTTTGATGTGTGGAACGCCGAACGCCGCGCCCAGGCGATCGAGCTCGCCACCTACGCCCGTGAATGCGGGGCCCAGGGCCTGGTGATGTGCCCGTTCAATGAGCGCGGCGATACCCGCGACGAGGCCCAGCGCGCTGCCGGTTTGCGCACGGCACTGAGCGAACTGGCGCCGATCCTGCGCGAATACGGGATTCTCGGTTTTATCGAGCCGCTGGGTTTCCAGGCGTGTGCCCTGCGCCACAAACGCGTGGCGGTGGACGCGATCCAGTCCATCGGTGGCCTGGATGTGTTCCGCCTGGTGCACGACACCTTCCATCACCACCTGGCCGGCGAGCAGGCGTTTTTCCCCGAACTGACCGGCCTGGTGCATATCTCCGGCGTGGAAGAGGCCGAGGCCCCGCTGAGTTCGATCCGCGACGGCCACCGCGTGCTGGTGGGCGAGGGCGACATTCTCGGCAATGCGGCCCAGATCGACACCTTGCTCAGCACCGGCTACAGCGGCTATCTGTCGTTCGAGCCGTTTGCCGAAAGCGTGCATGCGCTGACGGATATCCAGCAGGCGTTGGGGGCAAGCATCGCCCACCTGCAAAAACGATAAGGGACGCCACATGACCACTACCCGATTGACCATGGCCCAGGCCCTGGTGAAGTTCCTGGACAACCAATACATCGAAGTCGACGGCGTGCAGAGCAAGTTCGTCGCCGGTGTGTTCACCATTTTCGGCCACGGCAACGTGCTCGGCCTGGGCCAGGCCCTGGAGCAGGACAGCGGCGACCTGGTCGTGCACCAGGGCCGTAACGAGCAAGGCATGGCTCACGCCGCTATCGGTTTTGCCAAGCAACACCTGCGCCGCAAGATCTATGCGTG
Source organism: Pseudomonas sp. MPR-R2A5 (assembly GCF_058793055.1). Lineage (NCBI taxonomy): Bacteria > Pseudomonadati > Pseudomonadota > Gammaproteobacteria > Pseudomonadales > Pseudomonadaceae > Pseudomonas > Pseudomonas sp. MPR-R2A5. The sequence continues at coordinate 33,340 of NZ_JBXAFK010000033.1, read as the reverse complement.
CACCGCCTCCGTCGGCCCAGGCGCGGCGAATATGCTGACCGCCGCCGCGACCGCCACCGCCAACCGTATCCCGTTGCTGCTGTTGCCCGGTGATGTCTACGCCAGCCGCCAGCCCGACCCGGTGTTGCAACAGATCGAGCAGTTCCACGACCTGAGCATCAGCACCAACGATGCGTTTCGCTCCGTGAGCAAATACTGGGACCGCATCAACCGCCCTGAGCAGTTGATGACCGCGGCGATTCATGCCATGCGCGTGCTGACCGACCCGGCCGAGACCGGCGCGGTGACCCTGGCATTGCCGCAGGATGTGCAGGCTGAAGCCTGGGACTACCCCGACTACTTCCTGCAAAAACGTGTGCACCGTATCGACCGCCGCCCGGCCACCGTCGCGATGATCGGCGATGCGTTGGCGGCTTTCCGGGGCAAGCGCAAACCGCTGATCATCTGCGGTGGCGGCGTGAAGTACTCCGGCGCGAATGCCGCGCTGCAAGCCTTTGCCGAGCGTTTTGACATTCCGTTCGCCGAAACCCAGGCGGGCAAGAGTGCGGTGGTGTCCAGCCACCCGCTTAACGTTGGCGGTATCGGCGAAACCGGCTGCCTGGCGGCCAACCTGCTGGCGCCCGAGGCTGATCTGATCATCGGTATCGGTACGCGCTATACCGACTTCACGACCTCGTCGAAATCGCTGTTCAAGCATGCCGAGGTGACGTTTCTCAACCTCAATATCAGCCCCTGCGACGCGGTGAAACTCGACGGCGTGCAAGTGCTGGGCGATGCCAAAGTCGCCCTGGAAGCGCTGGCCGATGCCCTCGGCGACTACCGCGCCGGCTGGGGCGAGCAGGTCCGCGAGGCCAAGGCCCGGTTGGCGGCGGAAGTCGACCGCGTGCATTCGGTGGAATACCAGGGCGATGCCTTCGTGCCTGAGGTCGATGACCACCTGGACCGCGCCGTGCTGCGTGAATTTATCGAACTGACCGGCTCGTGCCTGACCCAAAGCCGAGTGCTCGGCGTACTCAACGAGCGCCTGGCCGACGACGCGATCATCGTCGCCGCGGCCGGCAGCCTGCCCGGCGATTTGCAGCGGGCCTGGCGCAGCAAGGGGGTCAACACCTACCACGTCGAGTACGGCTATTCGTGCATGGGCTACGAGATCAATGCCGCCCTTGGCGTGAAACTCGCCGAGCCGACCAAGGAGGTCTACGCCCTGGTCGGCGATGGCTCCTACATGATGCTGCACTCGGAGCTGGCCACCTCGATCCAGGAGCGGCGCAAGATCAATGTGGTGCTGCTCGACAACATGGCCTTCGGCTGCATCAACAACCTGCAAATCGGCAATGGCATGGACAGCTTCGGCACCGAGTTCCGCTTCCGCAACCCCGAGAGCGGCAAGCTCGACGGCGGCCTGGTACCGGTGGACTTCGCCATGAGCGCGGCGGCCTATGGCTGCAAGACCTACAAGGTCAGCACGGTGGAACAGCTGGAAGCCGCCCTGGCTGACGCGCGCAAGCAGACGGTCTCGACCCTGATCGATATCAAGGTGCTGCCCAAGACCATGGTTCACGGCTACCTGTCGTGGTGGCGGGTCGGCGTGGCGCAGGTGTCTACCAGCGAGCGCACCAACGCCGCCGCGAAAAAACTCAATGAACACCTGGCCAAGGCCCGGCAGTACTAATAACAAGAGGAGTGTTTGTATGTCTTTGAAGCTAGGTGTAATCGGTACCGGCGCCATCGGCCGCGACCATATTCGTCGTTGCAGCCAGACCCTGCTCAACAGCCAGGTGGTAGCGGTGACCGACATCAACCTTGAGCAGGCCGCCAAGGTGGTGGCCGATTTGAAGCTGGACGCCGAGGTGTATGCCGATGGCCACGCGCTGATCCGTTCACCTGAAGTTCAAGCCGTTCTCGTGACCTCCTGGGGCCCGAGCCACGAAGAGTTCGTGCTCGCCGCCATCGCCGCCGGTAAACCGGTGTTCTGCGAAAAACCCCTGGCGGTCACCGCCGAAGGTTGCCGCAAGATCGTCGAGGCCGAAGTGGCCTGCGGCAAGCGTCTGGTGCAAGTGGGCTTCATGCGCCCGTATGACGAAGGCTATCGCGCCCTCAAGGCGGTGATCGACAGTGGCCAGATCGGTGAACCGTTGATGCTGCACTGCGCCCACCGCAACCCGACGGTGGGTGAGAACTACAAGACCGATATGGCGATCACCGATACCTTGATCCATGAGCTGGATGTGCTGCGTTGGCTGCTCGACGACGATTATGTTTCCGTGCAAGTGGTGTTCCCGCGCAAGACCAGTAAAGCCTTGGCCCACCTGCGCGACCCGCAGATCGTGTTGCTGGAAACCGCCAAGGGCACGCGCATCGACGTCGAAGTGTTTGTGAACTGCCAGTACGGCTACGACATCCAGTGCGAAGTGGTGGGGGAGACTGGCATCGCCAAGCTGCCGGAACCGTCCCAGGTGCAATTGCGCAGTGGCGCCAAACTGTCCAATGCGATTCTGATGGATTGGAAAGACCGGTTTATCGGCGCTTATGACGTGGAATTGCAGGCCTTCATTGATAGCGTGCTGGCGGGGCACGTCGGCGGGCCGTCGGCGTGGGATGGCTTTGCGGCTGCGGTGGCGGCGGATGCGTGTATCGAAGCGCAGGGCAGTGGGCAGATCGTCAAGGTCAGCCTGCCGGATCGCCCACGCTTCTACGGCTAACACTCGGTCAATGTGGGAGGTGTAGGAGCGAGTTTGCTCGCGAAGAACGTCAACGATAACGCGTGTTTCCTGAATGAACGCGGCGCCTGTGAGTTTTTCGCGAGTAAGCTCGCTCCTACAAAAAAGCCTTAATGACTGGCATTAGGGCAAGCCCCTCCCACCGTTGATTGGGTTTCCAATTCAACTCAGGAGTTGATCATGCGAATCGGACTAGTCGGCTACGGCCACGGCGGACGCTTCTTTCATGCGCCGCTGATTGCAACGCTGCCAGGCGCCACGTTTGTCGGCGTGGTGACGCGTTCACCCGAGCGCCGCCAGCAATTGAGCACTGATCTTCCAGGGGGCAAGGCCTTTGACAGCATCGGCCAGATCGTCGAAGCCGGTGTCGACGCCCTGGTGATTTCCACCACCCTCAAGGGCCGTCCGGCCCTGGTGCTGGAAGCCATCGAGCATGGCGTGGCGGTGGTCAGCGACAAGCCCTTCGCCGCCAACGCCGAGCAGGCCCAGGCGCTGATCACCGCCGCCGAACGCCAGGGCGTGTTACTCAGCGTCTACCAGAACCGGCGCTGGGACTCGGACTACCTGACCCTGCGCAAACTGATCGATGCCGGTGCGCTGGGTACCATCACCCGCTTCGAGTCCCGTGTGGAGCGCTACAGCCCGCAAGCGGTGGGCAATGCCAGCGGTGGCGGCTGGTTGCGCGACCTGGGTAGCCACCTGGTGGACCAGGCACTGCAACTGTTCGGCCCGGTGGATCGGGTATTCGCACAGTTGCAGTTCACCCCGCAACATCCCACCCTCGACCATGGCTTCTTCCTTTCCCTGACCCACGCCAACGGGGTGATTTCCCACTTATGGGGCAGCGCCCTGCAAAATAGCCAGGCGCCGCGCTTTCGCGTCAGTGGCACCTTGGGTTGCTACACCGTCGATGGTTTGGATGGCCAGGAAGAGGCGCTGATGGCCGGTAAGTCGCCGAAAACCGAAGGCGAGCACTGGGGCGCCGAGGAGCATCGACGCTGGGGGTGGTTCGAACAGGGGCCGGAGCGCGAGCGGGTACCGTCGGAGAAGGGCTGCTGGACCCACTTCTATCGGCAGTTGCAAGCCGCCGTGCAAGGCCGGGGACCGCTGCCGGTGGACGCCTATGACGCACTGGAAACCACCCGGCTACTGGATGCCGCACGCCTCAGTGCCGAGCGCCAGCAGGTGGTTTCAACAAAAATGGAATAAAATTCTAAAACAGGTTGATATGGAAATTATTTTCTAATAAAGTCTTTTCCAGGTTGCAGAAAGTACGTTCGGACTCGATTCGGGCGACTCAACAAAAACAAGATCAAAAACAACCAGGTACCGTCAGATGAAAATCTTCAGCGCTGTACTGCGAGTTTTACGCCCCGTCCTTGCGCCACGCGGCCTGCCCCGCGCCCGGCCATTCTACTTCTCCTTCCTTAATGTGCTGTGCGTCGAAAACAAAGGCGCCCTGGTCTGCTGTATTCCCGGGGCCCCGATTGTGCGACTGCCCTCGAATTCGCTCTGATAAACGCAACGTCCACAAAACCAACAAGAAATTGGAGACAGACCGTTCATGAAGACCACGATCCGTTTTACCGCGCTGGCCCTGTCCATGATGCTGGCCAGCGGTTTTGCCACGGCTGCCGATCTCAAGGTGGGTGTGAGCATGTCCGCATTCGATGACACCTTCCTGACCTACCTGCGCGAAGACATGGACAAGCAAGCCAAGTCCTATCCCAAGGGCGATGGCGTGCAACTGCAATTCGAAGACGCTCGCGCCGACGTGGTCAAGCAACTGAGCCAGGTCGAGAACTTCATCAGCCAGAACGTCGACGCCATTATCGTTAACCCGGTCGACACCGCGTCGACCGCCAACATCATCAAGGCCGCCACCGCCGCGAAGATTCCGCTGGTGTTCGTCAACCGTCGTCCGGACCAGAAAGACCTGCCCAAGGACGTCGTCGCCGTCACCTCCGATGATGTCGAGGCCGGTAAGCTGCAAATGCAGTACATCGCCGAAAAGCTTGGTGGCAAGGGCAAGATCGTGATCCTGCTGGGCGACCTGGCGAACAACTCCACCACCAACCGCACCAAGGGTGTGAAGGAAGTGCTGGCCAAGTACCCGGGGATCAAGATCGAACAGGAGCAGACCGGCATCTGGCTGCGTGACAAGGGCATGACCCTGGTCAACGACTGGCTGACCCAGGGCCGCGAATTCAATGCCGTGCTGGCCAACAATGATGAGATGGCCATCGGTGCGTCCATGGCCCTGAAGTCGGCCGGTAAGGAAAAGGGCAGTGTGCTGATCGCGGGTGTCGACGGCACGCCGGACGGCTTGAACGCGATCACCAAGGGCGACATGACCGTATCGGCGTTCCAGGATGCCAAGGGCCAGGCGGTGGGTTCGGTGGAAGCGGCGCGCAAGATGGCCAAGCACGAGCCGGTGGAGCAGAACGTGGTGATCCCTTTCCAGTTGATCACCCCGGACAACGTCAAAGACTTCAAGTAGCCCTGACATAACAACAATAAGCCGGCAGGGCGGTTACGGCCGCCCTGCAGATGGAGTACCCCTTATGCTCGCTCAAGCCACTGTCTCGCAGTCTCCGGGTATCCAGCCCCTGCCGCTGGACGAACCCTACCTGCTGGAAATCGTCAACATCAGCAAAGGCTTTCCCGGCGTCGTGGCCCTGGCCGATGTGCAATTGCGTGTACGCCCCGGGTCGGTGCTGGCGTTGATGGGCGAGAACGGCGCGGGCAAGTCGACGCTGATGAAAATCATCGCCGGTATCTACCAGCCCGACAGCGGGGAAATCCGCCTGCGGGGCCAGCCGATTGTGTTCGAGACACCGTTGGCCGCGCAGAAGGCCGGGATCGCGATGATCCACCAGGAACTCAACCTGATGCCCCATATGAGCATCGCCGAGAATATCTGGATCGGCCGTGAGCAGCTCAACAGCCTGCACATGGTCAACCACCGCGAAATGCACCGCTGCACCGCCGAATTGCTGGCGCGCCTGCGTATTAATCTGGACCCCGAGGAACACGTCGGCAACCTGAGCATCGCCGAGCGGCAGATGGTGGAGATCGCCAAGGCGGTGTCCTATGACTCCGATATCCTGATCATGGATGAACCGACGTCGGCGATTACCGAGAAAGAAGTCGAGCACCTGTTTTCGATCATTGCCGACCTCAAGTCCCAGGGCAAAGGCATTGTCTATATCACCCACAAGATGAACGAAGTGTTCGCCATCGCCGACGAGGTGGCGGTGTTCCGCGACGGTCACTATATCGGCCTGCAGCGGGCCGACAGCATGAACAGCGACAGCCTGATCTCGATGATGGTCGGCCGTGAACTCAGCCAGTTGTTCCCGGTGCGCGAAGCGCCGATCGGCGAGCTGCTGCTGTCGGTGCGCGACTTGAGCCTGGACGGCGTGTTCAAGGACGTGTCGTTCGACCTGCATGCCGGCGAGATCCTCGGCATCGCCGGGTTGATGGGCTCGGGCCGCACCAATGTGGCGGAAACCCTTTTCGGGATCACCCCAAGCTCCAGCGGCCAGATCACCCTGGATGGCCAGCCGGTGCGTATCACCGACCCGCACATGGCCATCGAGAAAGGCTTTGCCCTGTTGACCGAGGACCGCAAGCTCAGCGGCCTGTTCCCGTGCCTGTCGGTGCTGGAAAACATGGAGATGGCGGTGCTGCCGCTGTATTCGGGCAATGGGTTTATCCAGCAGAAAGCCTTGCGCGCGCTGTGCGAAGACATGTGCAAGAAGCTGCGGGTGAAGACCCCGTCCCTGGAACAGTGCATCGACACCCTGTCGGGCGGCAACCAGCAAAAGGCACTGCTGGCACGCTGGCTGATGACCAACCCTCGGTTGTTGATCCTTGATGAGCCGACCCGCGGTATCGATGTGGGGGCCAAGGCCGAGATTTACCGTCTGATTTCCTTTCTCGCCAGTGAAGGCATGGCCGTGATCATGATCTCCTCGGAGCTGCCCGAAGTGCTCGGCATGAGCGACCGGGTCATGGTGATGCACGAGGGTGAACTGATGGGCACCCTGGACCGTGCGGACGCGACCCAGGAAAAAGTCATGCATCTGGCTTCCGGTTTGCCGGTGGTCCACTGACGAACAGCCGCGCGGGCCTGCGGTTGGTCCGCGCCATAGAATAAGAAGGTGATTGGCTATGAACGCAATAACAGATAACAAGCCTGCCACGGCGCCGGTCAAGCACCGTCGACGTTTGCCAACCGAACTGAGCATCTTCCTGGTGCTGATCGGTATCGGCCTGGTGTTTGAGCTGTTCGGCTGGATCGTGCGCGACCAGAGCTTCCTGATGAACTCCCAGCGCCTGGTGCTGATGATTCTGCAGGTATCGATCATCGGCCTGCTGGCCATCGGTGTGACCCAGGTGATCATCACCACCGGCATCGACCTGTCTTCCGGCTCGGTGCTCGCATTATCGGCGATGATCGCCGCCAGCCTGGCACAGACTTCCGATTTTTCCCGGGCGGTGTTTCCGTCCCTGACCGACCTGCCGGTCTGGATCCCGGTGGCGATGGGCCTCGGGGTGGGGCTGCTGGCGGGGGCGATCAACGGCAGCATTATTGCCGTCACCGGTATCCCGCCGTTTATCGCCACCCTGGGCATGATGGTCTCGGCCCGTGGCCTGGCGCGTTACTACACCGAAGGCCAGCCAGTGAGCATGCTTTCGGACTCCTACACGGCCATCGGCCATGGCGCGATGCCGGTGATCATCTTCCTGGTCGTGGCGGTGATTTTCCATATCGCCCTGCGCTACACCAAGTACGGCAAGTACACCTATGCCATCGGCGGCAATATGCAGGCGGCGCGTACCTCGGGGATCAACGTCAAGCGTCACTTGATCATCGTCTACAGCATTGCCGGGTTGCTGGCGGGCCTGGCCGGCGTGGTCGCTTCGGCGCGTGCGGCCACCGGCCAGGCCGGCATGGGGATGTCTTATGAGCTGGACGCGATTGCCGCTGCGGTGATCGGCGGCACGAGCCTGGCAGGCGGCGTAGGGCGCATTACCGGCACCGTGATCGGCGCGCTGATCCTTGGGGTGATGGCCAGCGGGTTTACTTTCGTCGGGGTGGATGCGTACATCCAGGACATCATCAAGGGCCTGATCATCGTGGTCGCGGTGGTGATCGACCAATACCGCAACAAGCGCAAGCTTAAGCGCTAAATGAACGTGTGACTGTTGAGCACTGAATGCAGGAGGGGGGAAGCCCTCTCCCATATTTTATGATTAACAGTCTGTTTCAACCGTTTGTCTTCTATATAGCTCCACAACATTGAATTTCTTGCTATAAACACACTCCGATGACCCGTTCACCAAGCCCGTCCTGGTGCCTTTGGGGGTTGTCCCGGAAAAAATGCCTGTCTTTTCAGTTGCTGAGCCCTCAAGTCGGCCTTAGACTGCCGCCCCTCGTAAATTGAGTGCCGGGTGGCGCTTGAAATGGACGGCGCCTTTCCGAGACTTGCACAGGTCGACCGGAACGCTCCCTTATTCGCCTTAATGCACGTATTTTTTATAGAGAAATCAATGACAAAGGAAAAGTTGCTGGCCATGCCGGCGGATGACTACATGAATGCCGAACAGCACGCTTTTTTCGAGAAGTTGCTGCAGGACATGAAAGTCGAACACCACGAGCGCATTGAACAGAACCGTATCGCCATTGAAAGCCTGGACACCCCGGCGGACCCGGCTGACGCCGCTTCCGTCGAGGAAGAGCGCACTTGGCTGGTGAACGCCATCGACCGCGACCAGCGCATGCTGCCGCAACTGGAGCGCGCACTGGAACGCATCAAGGAAGATTCCTTTGGCTGGTGTGATGACAGCGGCGAGCCTATCGGCCTCAAGCGCCTGCTGATCAGCCCGACCACCAAATACTGCATCGAAGCGCAAGAGCGCCACGAGCAGATCGACAAGCACCAGCGCCAAGCCTGATGCATTGAAGCCGGGGACCGCGACTGCGGTGCCCCGGGGAAATACCGTTACGCCCCCGTCTATTGATCTGCTGCAAGCTACCCCACTAAAGGCCCATGGATAATGGCTGGATAGTGGCGTTTAATGCAGGGACAACAATGACAAACAGCGGGGTGACGAAGATGGCTGGAGACGGATCTCTGATGGGCGCAGCAGTGCCTCCGCAAGCGGTGGTGCGCGGGCTGCCCGGCTGGTTGACGCCGCTTCTGCAGAGCACCGCCCTGGTGCTGGTACTGCTGGGCCTTGCGTTCGCCAGCCTGCCGATATACCTGTGCGTGCCACTGGCCTTGCTGGTGATCTGGCTGCCGCGCCTGAAAAAACCTGCCCTTAGCCTTTCGTCGTCCGACGCCGCCGATGCCATCGGTGACCTGACGCGCGATCTTTCCTATACCACCAGCCATAACGCGTTGTCCGCTGCCGGCGTGGCCTATTCGGTCAAGCAATTGGCCGCTCGCGTGCAATCACAATTGAGTGCCGCCAAGCAGATCGTCAGCAACGCCGAAGTGATGATTGATACTGAAAAAGTCACTTCCCAGCTCAGCCGCCAAGCCCTGGGCGCGGCCAGTCAGGCCCATCAGCGCAGCACGGAGGGGCGTGAGGTCCTGACTCAGTCGATCACACGCATGCGCCAACTCAGCCAGCGCGCCAATGCCAGCCGCGAGCTGATCGAAGCGCTGAGCCAGCGCAGCGAGGAAATCCAGCGTGTGACCCTGGTGATCCAATCCATCGCCAGCCAGACCAACCTGCTGGCGTTGAATGCGGCCATTGAGGCGGCGCGGGCCGGTGAGCATGGCCGCGGGTTTGCCGTGGTCGCCGACGAAGTGCGCGGCCTGGCCGGCCGTACTGCCACGGCCACCGATGAAGTCGGGCTGATGGTTGCGGATATCCAGCAACGTACGACACAGGTGGTGGAGCAGATTCGCCAACTGTCGGTGGACTTGCACACCGGCGTCGAACAGGTGGAACACGCCGGTGAGCAGTTGGAGAGCATCGCCAGCCTGGCGGCGGACGTGGAAGGGCAGGTCAATGAAATCGCCCAGGGCACCGACACCAACCGCGCACAATTGGACAGCCTGTTCCATGCGGTGGAACAGATGCGCAGCGACCTGGACGTGAGCGACCAGCAAACCCGTGAATTGGCCGGCGCCGCCGTGCAGATGGAAGGGCAGGCCGAAACCATCAGCGAGCGCCTGGCCGCCGTCGGGCTGGATGACTATCACCAGCGTGTTTATGACCTGGCGCGCGAGGGTGCGAGCCGGATTGCCGAGCAGTTCGAGGCGGATGTGCTGCAAAACCGCATCACCCTGGACGACTTGTTCGACCGCAGCTACACGCTGATCCCCAACACCAGCCCCAGCAAATACCACACGCGGTTCGACGGTTACACCGACCAGGTCCTGCCGGCGATCCAGGAAGCATTGCTGCCGCGTCATGAAGGCTTGGTGTTTGCGATCGCCTGCACCCAACAAGGTTATGTGCCAACCCACAACAAGGCGTTTTCTCAGGCCTTGACGGGCGATGCCCAGGTCGATGCGGTGCAGAACCGCACCAAGCGCAAGTTCGATGACCGTACCGGAATTCGCTGCGGCAGCCATCAGCAAGCGGTGCTGCTCCAGACCTACACCCGCGATACCGGCGAGCTGATGCACGACCTGTCGGTGCCGATCATGGTCCGGGGCCGGCATTGGGGCGGTTTGCGCCTGGGCTACAAGCCCGAAGGCACCAAGGCCGCGCGCTAGGGATTATTGCGGTTTATGCAAGGAAGCTGTTCCGAAGATGGCTTTTTCCAACGGGAGGAAAACCGTAGCATGGGCAATATTGTTAGCCAGCTAACTAATGTTGCGGAGAAGCTTCATGCAAAACAAAGTCGATGTGGCCGTGATGATTGGCAGTGGCGTGCCGCCAAGCCTGCGTGCGCTGGGCCAGAATGCGTGTTGGGTGGTGCTGGTCAACGGTGAGCCGCGTGGCACCGCCTTCGCCAGCCGGGATGAAGCGCAAGCGTGCAGGGCTGCCTGGCAAGCGTTGTTGCGCCTGGAACAATCAGGCAGCCTGCATTGAGGGAGGTTATTGCGACTGATGCAGGCGCTGGTTCAGTTCATCCACCGCGATCGCCCATTCGGCGTCTTCGCGCAGCTCTTCCTTGAGAAACTGTGCCTGCCGGTCCGACCAGAAAGGCGCATCGATGAGTTTCACGCCCGCGGGCAAAGGATGCCCGGCGATGAATTCGTCAATGCCTTCCGGGGTTGAATCCAGGCCCAGTTGTGCAAATAGGGTTTCCAGCGTAGGTATCGGCGCGTCCATATCGTTCTCCGTGCAGGTTTTTCAGGTGGGGTATGCATCGGAGGCTTGGGGCGCGGTAGAGTTCGATCGGATTGTCAGGAGGTCAATGCCCCGCAATCGACGGCGGTCTTGAGGGCCTTGGCGGCTTCCTTGGCCGCGATCGCGGCAGTGTCGAGTGTCTTGAACCAGCGGTCTTTTTCGACTTGGTGCGTTGTAACGGTGGTCAAGGGCGGCTTGGCGCGCATCACGATAACTGCTTGAAACTCCCCGTCTACTTCCCTGGCATCGCCATGAATAAAAAATTCGCCAATATCAAATTCCGTCACGTATAGCCTTCCCTTCAAGGTAACTGCACTGATGAAACCTGACCCGCGGGGGGCAAACTTCAATGGACGGGCCAGTATGGCAGTTGTTGAAGGGCGGTGGCGCAGTAAAGTCATCCAGGTGACGAAACGATTCCGCCGTGCAGGGCGTGCAGGGCGCTCTCCAGTTGCTTGGCCAATTCGCAGGCCTGGTTGTGGTCGCTGCGAAATCCTCGGATCCTGCCACTGGTGACTTCGAGGATATGAAAGAAATTCCTGCCGGCCGGAACAACTTGGTAAAGAACCGAATTCGAGTACCCGTTGGAGCTGTGCAAGCAGTAGTATTGGCGCTCGTCGTGACATGATGAACGAGTGCGGGAAGACGTAGCGTCGTGTTGTTGTCGTAGCATGGTCAGCTCCTGTCGATCTATCTTGTGGACTCACCACCAGCGTTTCGGGTGGTTTTGACCCGTGTTGCTGTTTTAGTATTGTCGCCAGTGGCCGCTGCCTGGTTCCATGCCAAGGTGTGTGTGTTTGTATGAGTTGTCGGAAACTGCGTTTTTAATGGGGTTATTCTCTGAAGCTGGTCGGCGCGTATTCTCGTGTCGTTGAACCTGTGATTTCCTGTGACGCCTGATGACCTTGCAAGAGGTCCATCGTGCACGCCTGTACTAGTCTTACGGCGCAGCAGCGGGATTTTCTTCAGTTTTTTTCAAAGAATGTGTTGTGTGATCGTGCCGTTACGGCCGTTTTTTCGTGCTGCCCGCTCTGGCGGACGGTGCTTTTTTCGATGTGGGGGCGTTTCCTTGGCAGTCAGTAATCTGGATATGCACGCGTTATTCGTGCTGGGTGATTTGCGCGCAAAGTTGGTCAAGCAGTTTCAATCCCGTTTCGTCTACATCACTGAGCAGACGCCGGAAGGTATCTATATCGCCGAGATCGATACCGAAACCGCACTGGTGGTGGATGATAAACCGCGTTTGGAACTCAAGGTCGGTGACCATTTCCGCGCCGCGGTATTACCCAGTCGCGAAGGCGGCAAGTTTGAATTGAAGTTCCGCGATATCAAGTTGACGGTGTATGGCCTGGGTGATTACGCCTTTGTGTCCTGCGCCGAGGGCCAGGGCATTGTCTTCAAGGAAGGCCACAGCGTGATGCTGGTATTTGCCGCCCATGAGCAACTGCAGGAGGGCCTGACCAAGACCCTGAAGGCCGTGACCGGCAAGGCCGCCAAATGGCGCAAGGGTGAGCTGGTGACCTTCAAGGCCAGTGAGTAATCGGTCAATACCACGAACATCCTTTGTCCCTCGGAACCTCTACTACAGTTGAGTTGACTTAACTATTCAGAGGCTTCGCGCATTGCAGCAAAGCCGTCCGCCATGGCTGCAAGAAAATGCGAGGTGCAAAGGCATGAAAGGATTGAAATCGCTGTTGGCCGCGTCCCTGACCACCCTGGGACTATCCGTGGTCTCGGTATCGGCTGCCGAGGCGCCGGTACACTTTGCCGACCTGAACTGGGAAAGCGGCAGCCTGATCACCGAGGTCCTGCGGTTTATCGTCGAGAAGGGCTATGACCTGCCCACCGACACCTTGCCAGGCACCACCATCACCCTGGAAACCGCCCTGGCCAAGAACGATATCCAGGTGATCGGCGAAGAGTGGGCAGGGCGCAGCCCGGTGTGGGTCAAGGCCGAGGCTGAAGGCAAGGTGGTGGGCCTGGGCGATACGGTCAAGGGGGCCACCGAAGGTTGGTGGGTGCCGGAATACGTGGTCAAGGGTGATCCTGCCAAAGGCCTCAAGCCCCTGGCACCGGACCTCAAGAGCGTGAAGGACCTGGCGCGTTACAAGGACGTGTTCAAAGACCCGGAATCACCCGGCAAGGGTCGTTTTCTCAACAGCCCGATTGGCTGGACCTCCGAAGTGGTGAACAAGCAGAAGCTCAAGGCCTATGGCCTGGACGACAGTTATGTGAATTTCCGCAGCGGCTCGGGCGCGGCGCTGGACGCCGAGATCGCTTCGTCGATTCGCCGTGGCAAGCCGGTGTTGTTCTACTACTGGTCGCCGACGCCGCTGATGGGGCGCTACAAGCTGATCCAGCTCGAAGAGCCGCCATTTGATGCCGAGGCCTGGAAGACCCTGACCGACGCGGACAATCCCGATCCGAAACCGACACGTTCGCTGGCGTCCAAATTGAGCATTGGCGTATCCACGCCATTCCAGAAGGCGCATCCGCAGATCGCCGGGTTCTTCGAGAAGGTCGAGTTCCCCATTGAACCGCTGAACAAGGCCTTGGCGACGATGAGCGAGAATCACACCGCGCCGCGGGAGGTCGCCCAAGCGTTCCTCAAGGAACACCCAGAGGTGTGGAAGGCGTGGTTGACGGAGGATGTGGCGCAGAAAGTCGAAGCCAGCTTGAGGTAACGTTCCCTCTCTCGACCGCGGGAGTGCTAAAAATGTGGGGAGCGGGCCTGTTGTGGCGAGCCCGCTCGCCACAACAGGCCCGCTCGCTACGACAGTTCGCTCGCCACAAAGAATGCGGTCGTGTAAGGACTATTCCATATCCAGCTGATGCACCGCTGTCGGGAGCAAGCCCCTTTTACATTTTGTTCGCATTACAGCGTTAGAACCGGGTCTGTACCGCCACCTCAAACGTCCTCGGCGCCCCCAGGTAATACGCTGGCGACACATGGGCAAATTCGGCATACACCGCATTGGTCAGGTTGCGCACCCGGCCCGTCACCGAGGTGCGCGCGTCCACCTTGTAGCGCAGGAAGGTGCCGAACAACGTGTAGGCCGGTACCGTCTGGGTATTGGCATTGTCCGCGTACACTTCGGCGACGTAGCGCGCATCCACGCCACCCTGCCAATCTTCGGCAAAATCGTATGTCAGCCACAGGTTGCCCACGCGCTTGGGCACATTGGTGGGCGTATTGCCCTTGCGCGACACCACCGCACCGCTGGCGATCTTCTCGTTGAACTCCTCATACTCGGCATCTACCCAGGCGAAGTTGCCTTCGGCGAGCAGCCTGGGTGTGATGCGTAATGAACTGGCCAACTCGATCCCCTTGGACGATTGCGCGCCGACCGGGATGCTGTTGTTCGGGTCCAGCGGATCGGTGACGGCAAAGTCCTTGCGCTCGATCTTGTAGGCGGCGACGGTGGCCGAACCGCGACCGTCCAGGTAGTCGAACTTGCTGCCCACTTCCCACTGCTTGCCTGTCGACACGTCAAACACTTGAGTCGTGGTACTCGGCTGCTCGGCGGCGGTGCTGTATTGCACATACACGTTGGCTGAGGGGATGAACTGGTAAGTCAGGCCAACCCGGCCGGTCACCGGCTCCCAACTGCGCGTGAAGTGGCGTGGGTTAGTGGTCGTCACGCTGCCGTGGTTGGTCACGTCCAGGTCGATCGCGTCGTAACGCAGGCCAGTGAGCAGTGACAATTTATCGGTCAGGCCCAGGCGGTTTTCCACGAACAGTGCCTTGGTCGTGACCTCGTTGGTCTTGTCCCTGATAAAGCCGGGTCGTGTACCTGGGATGTCGTAGAAGTGCCCAGGGTCGTAGTGATCAGGGTCCACTGTGCTATTGCCGGCCGCCCTGAGCGGGCTGTTGGTGGTGCTATTGACCTTGTACTCGAAGCCCCCGGACCAAGTGGTCGACAGGCCAAAGACGCGGTCTTCATGACGCAGCTCGAACTGGTTACCGTGCTGTTCGCCCTGATGGCGCACCTGGTAGGCGGTTGAACGGTTCACCGCACTGTTGTCGGCGTTGTACTGGTAGGTTTCCAGGTTGCGGTAATCGCGTTGGCTGTCCAGGTGGTAAAGGGTGTTTTTCAACGTGGTGCTGTCGTTGATCCGGTAGTCGATGATCGAGCGTGCCCAGAGGGTGCGTTGTTCGTAACGACCGTCGGCGACGTTGTAGTTATTGAAGCGGTTGTGTGTGTCGATCTTCAACTCACCGGCCTTGGGGTTGAGCACGGGCGTGCCCCAGTAAGGACTGTCTTCGTGTTCATCCTGGTATTCCAGGGCCAGGGTGTGGGACAGGTTGGGGGTCAAGTCGCTGAGCAGGGAAAACGCCACGCTCCAGGCGTCGCGCTGGTCGCGGTCGATATAGCTGTGGTTGGTGTTGCGGCTGACGTCCAGGCGGGCATAGTGCTGCACGTCGGCGCCTGGCTCGGTGAGCGCATGGTTCAGGCCGAAGGCCATGCCGGCGGTATCGTAGCTGCCATAGGTCAGTTGGCCTTCGGCGGCCTGTTCCTCGCGGCTGGCCAGCTTGGTCACATAGTTCAGCGATCCCCCCACGGAGCCGGCACCGTTGATCAGCGAGGAGGGGCCGCCGACCAGTTCCACGCGATCATAAATCCACGCATCCACTGGCCGCGCCAGGCCGGTCGCCACATTGATACCGTTGAACATCTGGGTGATCTGGCTGCTGGTAAATCCCCGATACGACACAAAACCACCAAACCCTGGCGGTGCACTGGCGTTGACACCGGGCAAGGTGTTGGCGGCGTCGCGGAAGGTCCTGGCGCCATGGCGCTCGATGTCGTTGCGTGTGGCGATGGCCACCGAGGCCGGGGTTTCCCGCACGCTCAGGCCCAGCCGCGACGCCATGCCGCTGGGTTGGTCCAAGGCCAGGCCGGGCTCGGCGGTTTGTTCGCCATCAATAGTGGTTGGGGCCAGCTCAACGGCCCAGCCGCAGACAGGCAGGCAGCCGAACAGGCCTGCTAACAGGGGTAAATGTTTCATGAGTTGAATCCTGAAAAACTTGGCTTGAAACAACGCACGGCCGCCGTACTTCCTCGCGGAAACGGTGGTCAGTGCAGATCAGAAAGCAAAGGGATCAGGCAAAGGCGGGCGGCGCGCGAGGATGGGCCGTTGGCCAGGTAAAGCGGGCGGGGAGGTCAGCGGTGGCGACAATGGCCGGAGGGGGGGCATGAGGCTGTGGCAATACCGCCACATTCAGGCTGGAACTGAATGCCGGGCCCATGCCGCCGGTCGAACACAGCGGGCAACCAAACGCCTTGGACAGGGTTGGCAGGCTTTCATCGGTGGAGTTGGACGGCGTGGGCGCCTGGGTGCGCGGGTCCACCGTACAGAACTGACCGCCGAGGCCATTGAGCTGCATCCCGACCATCTGCCCATGCCCGATACTGCACGCGAACACATTGAACAGGACGCAGCAGTAGAGCATCCAGGCAATGATCGAGCGGTCGGCACGGGCAAGTTTCATGGGGCGGCACTTTACCATCAGCCGCCGACGAAATGCCTGCAAAAAATTTCAGGGGGGCTATCCTACTTCGCATCTTTTCAGGGAGAACCACCATGAGCTTCGTCGTTGCACGATGGGTCGTCGGCATTTTTACCTGCATCAGCATGGTCCACCTGTATTGGGCCGCCGGCGGCAAACTTGGCAGTCTCGCCGCCATCCCCCAACTGCCCGGCGAATTTGCCAGCGGGCCACGCCCGGCGTTCAAGCCCTCGGCGTTGGGCACTTTCTTGGTGGCGATGGGGTTGGTCGCGATTGCATTGCTGGTGTGCCTGCGGGCAGGGCTGTATTTCTCGCCGGTGTCCCATGGCGCATTGCAATGGGGGATCAGCGCGATTGCCGTGCTCATGTTTGCCAGGGCGATTGGGGATTCGGAGTTGGTGGGGTTTTTCAAGAAAGTCAGTGGGTCGCGGTTTGCGCGGTTGGATACGTGGTTTTATTCGCCGTTGTGTTTGGTGTTGGGGGTGGGGTTGTTGGTGGTGGCGTGGGGGTGATGGGGGGAAGGTTGTGAATCTCGCATCATTTATTGGGTGTATGCTTTCCCCTGGCCTCACATCCAGTTTCGTTTATATGTACGATTTTAATTTTTTATCTCTTGGGAGACGGGGAAGGATTTGTTTAATCAAATAGTGAATCGAACCTTTAGCCTGTAAGTAGTTCTGTACCCTTTCTACTCCTGTCCCCTTTTTTCCTTTTTCTGACTGGGGTCGCTTAGACACCCAGTGCGAGCAAGCTTGCACAAAAGGAAGTGGTCTGGGAAAGTGGTGGCGTTACCACTCTGATTGGTCTTCGAGGCTAGCTTTTTGGAGGTCATCTTTCCAGGCATCGCTGGCTAACCGGTAGATATCAACGAAGAAACCCCGTGGATCGGCTATTTCTGTTTCGTCCCATGCCATTGTTGAGTATTTCTCTGGGTCATTCTCGAAATAAGAGTGAAAGTTAAAGTTTTCGGTTTTTAGTGCGCTGAGTAAACTTTCCATTAATTTATATCTGTGGCGATATGAAAACTTGCTGGAAGGACCCAGACAGTATTTAAGTATGAGGGCTTCTCTGTCTTTATTGTTGTTGGGGTTGTAGTGTGCGAGCTCTTCCCCCTTGGTTTCCTCTCTGTCGTAAATGTCAAAGACGCCTACGAAATAGTACAAGCTGGCGTCGAAAGGGATATGGTCAGAGTTTGGGTGAAATAACATTTTTTATTCCGAGATTGGAAACAGAGTGAAAGGCGTGCCCTCTTCACGAAATTTCATTTCTGCGCCGTTCATGGATGGATTAAAAATTGGATTGTCTGGGTCCTTTTTATTTGGTCTGTAGCCACTTCCAGCTCCTAGTAGCTTTAAACGCACGATGTTGTTTTTTTGTCGTCGACGCCAGTATGCCGCCCAACTGCCAGCCAATATCCCGCTGCCAATCGCGCTGGCCGTCGACTGTTGCCAATGCGGCTTGAACCCTTCCCACTGCGACCGCAGCCATTGCTCCAGGTCTGCGGTCAACCCGGCGTAGGACACAAACAACGCGTCCACCTGTTGCGCCGACACGCCGCCTTGCACCCGTACCTGGTAGCGCGCGCCCGCGACGCATGGGTGTGAGCCTTTACCCTGTTCATCGAGCATGACCACGGTAGAACTGCCGTCATCCAGGCCGATCACCTCAACCGGGATATCGCCGATCGGCACGTCATGCACCGACTCGAACTTGCTTTCGATCTGCAACATACCGCCCGCCGGGCAGCGGGCCACGGTGGAGAAGTCGGTATCGGAAAGGCTCACGGAACGTTGCGAATTCCCCGCGCGCAACACCCGATCCATCCCCAGCAACGACGGTAAATCAGCGGCGTGGCTCACCGAATCCAGCGCGCGCGAATACCAGGCCCCCAGTTGCTGGCGATACGTCACCAGGCTCTGATGGAAGCTATCCAGCTCATGTTCGATATGGGCAATGTGGGAAGCGTTGGTCATCCGTGACGTCTCGGCAGAAGGCAAGGCGTCGGAGTCTGCCGCAGCGAAAAGCGGCTGGATGAACGGTTTTGAAAATCAGAATGGGCTCACCACAGTCAGGAAAAAGACGCGAAAAACCTACCCAAAGGGCTACACAAAAAAGCGATCCAACCGATTGCAGTACACCACTCAAATAAAAACTGCTCTCATCCTTGCCCGATTTTCCTGCGTGCCCGTCATGGTTAATAGAACCTCCATTACGCAGGATTTCCCATGTCGCGCCTTGCTCGTCCCTTGCACCCACTGGCCCTGTCCGTGGCGATTGCCTTTGCCGCCGTGCCGCTGCTGATCGTGCCGTCCGCCTTCGCTGAAGAAAGCCGCAGCGCCTTGCGCCGTTTCCAGATTCCGGCCGGCGAATTGAGCCAGGCACTCAATAGCCTGGCCGAACAGGCGGGCCTGGTGCTGGCTTTCGATGCAAGCCTGGCCCGTGGCAAACGCAGCAATGGCTTGAGCGGGCAATACGACACTGAGGTAGCGCTGAATCATGTGCTCGCCGGTAGCGGCTTGCAGGCGCTGAAGATCTCTGCCGACCGCTACCGTCTGGAAGCTATCCCGGATAACGGCGGGGCCATGGAGTTACAGGCCACGACCATCAGCGCGGCCGACCGGGCCGACAGTCCGACCGGGCCGGTGGCCGGCTACGTGGCCACGCGCAGCCTGTCAGGAACCAAGACCGACACCGCAGTGATTGAAACCCCGCAGTCGATTTCTATCGTCACTAAAGACCAGATGCGCGCACAGAACGCCGAGAGCCTTAATCAGATCCTGCGCTACAGCGCCGCTGTCGTTCCGGAAACCCGTGGCGCCACGGCCTCGCGGCTGGACCAACTGACCATCCGTGGCTTCGCCCCATCCACTTACCTCGATGGCCTGCGCGTGCCTTCCAGCCGTGACGCCTTGCCGCAAAAGGATGCTTTCGACCTGGAGCGCGTCGAAGTACTGCGCGGCCCGGCTTCGGTGCTGTATGGCCAGGGCACGCCGAGCGGGGTGATCAATATGGTCACCAAGCGCCCGCTGGACACGCCGTTTCATGAAGTGGGCGTCGAATACGGCACCTTCAACAAGAAGCGCACCACCTTCGACCTCAGTGGCCCGATCGACGATCAGGGTGTGTATGCCTACCGTGTGGCGGGATTGTTCGACGAGGCCGACGGCCAGGTCGAACACACCGAGACCCGCCGCCAGTCGCTGTCCAGTGCATTCACCTGGCGCCCCGACGAGGCCACCTCGCTGACCTTGCTCGGGCATTTCCAGAAGGACCCCCAGGGCGCATCCTACGGCTCGGTGCCGGCCTGGGGCTCGGTGCTGCACAGTCCGACCGGGCGCAAGATCGACGTGGACTTCTACGATGGCGAAAAGAATTTCGAGAAGAGTGACCGTGAGTATTACTCCCTTGGCTACGCGTTCGAACATCATGTCGACGATGTCTGGACCGTGCGCCAGAACGCGCGTTACCTGCGTGCCGAAGGTGTCTATCGGAGCCTCTACAACAGCTACCTCAGGGCGGATTACCGCACGTCCAAGCGTTCGACCATTGCCACCGATGTCGACATGGACGCCTACAACCTCGACAACCAACTGCAAGCCAAATTCGACACCGGGCCATTGCAGCACACGTTGTTGATGGGCCTCGATTACCAGAACACCAGCACCGACACCAAGGCCGGTTACGGCTCGGGGCCGGACCTGGATATCTTCGACCCGGTCTACGGCGCGCCCGTGGCCACGCCAGCGTTCACCACCGATGCGACCTCGCGCAGCGAACAGACGGGGGTCTACCTGCAGGAGCAAATGAAGTGGGACCAATGGGTGCTGTTGCTCGGCGGTCGCTATGACTGGGCCAGCACCGACAGCACTACCAAGACCCTGAGCAGTGGCGCCAAGAGCAAATCCTCCCTGGACAGCAAGGCGTTTACCGGGCGTGTGGGCCTGGTCTATCTGTTTGAAAACGGTCTGGCGCCTTACGCCAGCTATGCCGAGTCGTTCAACCCGCAATCGGGCACCGGTTACGGTGGTTCGGTGTTCAAGCCGACCGAGGGCAAGCAGTATGAAATCGGTATCAAGTACCAACCGCCAGGCAGCAACAGCTTTATCACGGCGGCGATTTTCGACCTGCGCCAGAGCAACGTGCCTACCATCGACCCAGACCCGACCCACCTGTGTGGCAATGGCCGTTGCAACATCCAGGACGGCGAACAGCAATCCCGTGGTTTTGAACTGGAAGGCAAGGCCAGTCTCAACGACAACCTGGACATCACCGCCGCCTACGCGTACCTGGATAACCGTGCGAGCAAGTCCAACAGCACCGCGCAGTACGCGCCGGTCAGCGATGTGGGCGTAGGGCCGGCGATCCCGGTCAAAGGCACGACCACGTACGGCCTGCCGCGCCATACGGCCTCGGCCTGGGCTGACTACACCTTCCATGATGGCCAGTTGAAAGGATTCGGTGCCGGTGCTGGCGCACGCTATGTCGGATCGTCCTGGGGGGATACTGCCAACACCCTGAAAGTCCCGGGCTACACCTTGTTTGACGCGGCGGTGCACTACGACATTGCGAATATCGCCAACCCCAAGGACAACCTGCGCCTGGCGCTGAACGCCACCAACCTGGCGAATAAAGAATACGTGGCGTCCTGCTTGTCCTACTCCTGGTGCTGGTATGGCTCGCAACGCACCGTGCAGGCGAGCGCCACTTATCGGTGGTGAACCCATGCAGTCCCTGTAGTGCGATAGAACTCACTCCTACCGTGTGCAATAAGGCAATTTAGTGGCCCCTTTGTAACAAAATTCTCGCCAGAATCGCTTTTATTTTCAGGTGGTTAGGTGAGGGAACAAATGCGCACTGTTGGAATCATGCTGTTCGCCTGCTCCCTGGCCGGCGGCGCGGCTACCGTGCAGGCACGGGAGTTGCGCGAGGGGGACAAGTACATGTGCAGTTGGGGCGCAGGTACTGCCGCCAGGGCCCAGGAACTCAAGCTGTCAGGGGTTTCGCTGTATGCCGCGCGACAAAAGATCCAGACCATCAAGTTCAATAAATCGTGGATGCGCATGATGGCCATGGGCATCACCGAGCAGACCTATGACAGCCGCTCTCGGCTCAAGCCCGAGGCGATTCGCCAGACGTTCTATCAGGACTGCCTGCGCTACAAAGTGGCGCGTAAATAAACGACTGGCCAGCAGCGCCTGTGCTCTTGATCTGCCCCTGCGGGGCAGGCGCTTTACAAATCCACCACAATCCCATGTTTCATTTTGCATACAATTGCGTCCTGCATGGAGGAGGCAAGTATGCAAACGCTTTATGCCATTGGCACCTTGGTGGTGGCCAACGAGATGGGTGACGACGTCCGCTACGAAAAGAGCAGGGCGCTATAACCTCATGAACCCGCCAGCGGCTGAATCGTCCAACAGCTTGCGTTATTTCGCGTTCGGGGTGCTGTGTGTCGCAGGGGCACTGGGGATCTATTTCGTGCAGTTCAATGCCGAGGTCGACCGCCAACGCGAAGCGGCGGCCGAGCGCATTGCCTTGTGCCGGCAAGTGGAGCGTGTGGCCAGTGCGGCATCGTCTAACAGTGTCGAACTTCGAGAAACCTGCAAACGGTTGAACGGGCAATCCTCTAAAAGTGTCACGCCGCTTTAATTAATAACCATTGTTTATAAAGGGATATATGGGGTGGAAGTAATCGCGATACTTGCACCAAAAAGTGGCATTCATATACCCCTCTACCTTAAAAAATATGTGGTTATTGAATGACTTACGACGCTTTTAATCCGACGAAAGGATTAAAATAATCTTGTTACAGCTTTTTACACTGGGTATTATTGCCGGGCGTTCACCTCCCACGGTTTATGCATTTTTAAATCCCAAGTTTCCATCAGCTACTTGGGATTTTTTTTGCCCGCGTTTTGACCTCGGTATCACACTTCTATTTCGGCAAACTCTGCACGCATCCGTCCATTGTGCTTGGCCTGGTACAGCAATTTGTCGACGCTTTCGACAAACCCCAGCATCGCACTGTTCGGCGTCACGATATGCGTGCCGACCCCCAGGCTCAGGCTCAGCAGGTTTGATACCGGTGAAAACCCATGTTCGATCTGTTGCTGGCAAATCAGATGCAGGCAACGTTGCGCCACTTGCCTGGCCGATGCGGCGTCGGTTTCCGGCAATAACCAAACGAATTCCTCGCCGCCGATGCGCGCGATGAAGTCCCGCGGTCGGTTGGCCGCCAATGACAGCGTGCGTGCCACCTGGCGCAGGCATTCATCACCCTTGATATGGCCGTAGTGGTCGTTGTACTGCTTGAAAAAATCGATATCCAAGATGATTAACGACAGCGGCAACTGGCTACGCTGGGCGCTGGCCCATTCGCGTTCCAGCACGGTATCGAACATGCGGCGGTTGGCGATACCGGTGAGGCCGTCCTGGAAGGAGTATTCCTCCAGCTGTTTTTGCAGGCGAGTGAGGTGCTCTTCGGTCTTTTTGCGCTCGCTGATATCGAACATGAAGCCGATCAGCGCTTCGACCTCGCCATCCTTGCGTACCACATGCACCACGTCGCGAATCCACACATAGTCGCCGTTGACCGTCAGCGCGCGGTAATCGGCCTCGTGGTCCACCCCGGCACGGGATTGCGAGACACAGAAATTCACAACGTATTCGCGGTCATCCGGGTGCATGCGCTCCACCCAGTCATCCACGCTGACCCAGCTTTTCGGCGTCC
Organism: Pseudomonas sp. MPR-R2A5; assembly: GCF_058793055.1. Lineage (NCBI taxonomy): Bacteria > Pseudomonadati > Pseudomonadota > Gammaproteobacteria > Pseudomonadales > Pseudomonadaceae > Pseudomonas > Pseudomonas sp. MPR-R2A5. The sequence continues at coordinate 10,056 of NZ_JBXAFK010000033.1, read as the reverse complement.
AACCCAGCAGCGCTTCGATCTGCGGGCCGATATAACTGAAGGTCATGGTCTGCCAGTCGATGCGCCAGGGGATGGCCTTGGTCGATTCGAGCAGCGTCTTGTACACATCGCTATCGGGCAGGCTTGGGAGTTCGGTGCTCATGATTGGGCGGCTCGCGATGATGGCTAAACGCCAACAGCGTCATTTGATCATGGGCTGGAGTCAAGCGCTGGGTGTAGCAGCAGACGGGAGGTCGAGTGATGGGCATTCTGGCGTCAGCCGTGGGGCATTTACGCGGTGAAAAGCGGCAGGGTCGATACGTTTGCATCCCCCCGCGCTCCAGGCCGGACGCGGAGGGGTTAGCGCGCGGGATCAGCCGTTGACGGTGTCGGTCGGTGTCGCGGCGGCGCCGTAATAGCGCCAGCAGCAATGCCGATGCTCCGGCACGATCACGCAGCCGCTGAGGCTGACGATCAACAAGGCGGCGACCAGCATGGATAGGCGACGAGACATGGTATTTCCTCATGGGTGTGTTGTGCGTACTGGTTAAACGCCGTCACCCGTGTAAATCCGTCGCGAAGCTTTCAAACATTTCATCAAGCCTTGCCATCCCCTGCGCAATACTGCGTTTGACCACTGCCTGAAAAAAAACGCCGCGGCCTGCGACGGATTTTCCGGCACACGCCGTTCAACCCATCAGCAGCGTGTATTCCTGCACGCCAATGAAGGAGTTGCCATGAGACCCCTGGCCCATTTGCGTTATGCCGTGCTGATCCCGCTGGCCTTCGCCGCGTTCGTCAGTACCCCGACCTTTGCCCAGACCGACATCATCATCCAGCAGGCGCCACCCCCGCAGCGCGTGGAAATGATTCCCGCCGAGCGCCCCGGTTATGCCTGGGACCCTGGCCACTGGCGCTGGGAAGGACGCGGTTACGCCTGGGTGCCGGGTCACTGGCAGCCGGTGATGCGCCATGCCCGCTGGGAGCCTGGGCACTGGGAAGCCCATGGCCCGAACTGGTATTGGCGTGAAGGGCACTGGATTCGCTGAAACCTCTTAGCCCCGGACCGAGACTTGCCCGATTGAAAGACACTGATCCGGACGTTGAGCTGCTGGCTCGTATCGGCAATAACGAACCTGCGGCCGTCAACGAAATGGTGACCCGCAAGCTACCCCGGTTGCTTGCGCTCGCCGGTCGAATACTGGGCGATGCCGACGAGGCCAAGGACGTGGCCCAGGAAAGTTTCCTGCGCATCTGGCGCCAGGCTGCCAATTGGCGCAGTGGTGAGGCGCGTTTCGATACTTGGCTGCACCGGGTGGTGCTCAACTTGTGCCGTGACCGCCTGCGCCGGCGCAAGGAGCGCCCGTTGAGCGACGAAGAGGCGCTGGAGGTGGCAGACAGCTCGCCATCGCCTGAAGAGCAATTGGAAACCCAGGACCGCAGTGCACGCATGGCCGCCGCGTTGGCGGCCTTGCCCGAGCGCCAGCGCGAAGCCATCGTGTTGCAGTACTACCAGGAGCTGTCGAACATCGACGCCGCGGCCCTGATGAATATCAGCGTCGAGGCACTGGAGAGCCTGCTGTCGAGGGCCCGACGCCAGTTGCGCAGCCAACTTGCCGACACACCCGGGCTTGCCCGCCCAGGAAGGGGAACACCATGACACCCGAACGCTTTGCTTATCTGGCCGACGCCTACGGGGCGGACCTGCGGCGTTGGCCCGATGCTGAACAGGCACCGGCCCAGGCATTGCTCCGCAGCGGCAATGTGCATGCGCGCGAAACCTTGCAGCAGGCGCGTTGGCTCGACAGCCAGCTGGACAGCTATCAGCCGCTCGTCGCCGACGCGGCGTTGGTCAGGCAGATTCGCCGATCCGCAGTGGGCGGTGAGTCTTTCTGGTCGCGTTACGCCGGTTGGTTATCGCCGGCCGGCCTTGTGGGCGTAGGGATCGCAGGCGTCGTCACGGGAATGCTGGTGGCGTCCATGAGCGTGCCGCTGCCCATGCGGTCATCCGACGTGCTGCCCAGCGTCTTCGACCAGGGCGACGCGGAAGTCGTCTTTACCGTCAATGCCGAGGAAGCCGAGCAATGACAAGCAGATCCCTCAAGCCGTGGTTGCTCGTTTCGGTGTTGCTCAACGTGTTTCTTATCGGCGGCGTCGGTGGCGGCCTCTACCATTGGATGGCCAACACGCCGACCGCCGCAGCGGTGGTCAATCAGCACGGCTTGCGCCAGGCGATGTTGAAGCTGCCGGTGGAGCGACGCAGGGAGCTGCGCCAGTTGTTGCGCCACAATCGCGACGACAGCCAGCCGCTGATCATGGCGGGGCGTGAAGCGCGATTGGGTGTGATCAAGCAATTGGAAGCGCCAAGCCTGGACCGTGAGGCATTGGTGGCAGAGCTGGCCAAGGCACGGGAGGCCGATATGGCCCTTCGGGCACTGGTGGACAGCACCCTGGCGCAGTTCGCCGGTAACCTGCCCCAGGATGAGCGGCAGAAGCTGGTCGAGGCGTTGTACATGCGCGGGCAGGCAAAAAACAAATCGATGCCCCTGGAGTCGGTAGGGAGTAAGCCTCGATCCTGAGCTGTTTCATCCTGACAGACCTGCTACGGGCGCGGGTCTGTCATTGACGCAAACGATGTGGCCAGCGTCCGGTAAATCAGACGGTCATTGCTGTCTGCGTCGCCATCGCCATCGGCGTCGATGAGGTCCTTGACTTTTCGATACTTACCGTAGCGGTCGGGGTCTGTTACCGTCACGATAAAGTCAGCTGCAGAGATGATGTTGTTGCCGTCTTTGAAATGCAGGATCTCGATATCCGTTGTTGAGCCAGGTTTGAATCTTATCAATATGCGACTAAAGCGCTTCTTATCACCGATGTCGCTCAAGGTGACCAAGTCGGTTACCAGCTTGGCGGCCAGCTCATAGTAGGACGCGTCATTTTTGTCACCTTTACCGTTACCATCCACATCTTCCGGCTTGCTGATAACGTAATACTTCCCGTCATTGTTGAGTGAAGACACACGTACGGTGAAGTCTGGCTTATCAAGTTCGTTATTTTCATCGCTGAGGCGAGATATCAGGACTTCGGGTATGTCATCGTCCCCGAACACTTCTTTGAATTCGTAGAGTAGCTTCATGGCATTGCATCCTTCCTGTGGCAGCGAAACCTGCGTCTACGACCGTAAGCCGATGACGTCGATCGGTCTACTGTCAACATTGACAGGTGATTGCCCGTTCAGTGTTGGCGACCGCGAAGGATGCTGAGTGCGGCGCTACAGGCGCCGCAGGAAGGATTTGACGATGTGCCGGGTGGCGTCGGTGGTGTCCAGTTCGTCCACAGCGCCGTAGGCATGCCACTGGCAGTCGACGATCTCGTTGCAGGGCCGTGCATCGGCGATATTCACCACTGAGGCTTCGAACACATGGTGCAGCGTGTCGCGGGCCTTCAGTTCCTGCAGGTACAGCAGGCCGTCCACGTTCAACCCGGTTTCTTCTTCCAGCTCCCGCTCGGCCGCGCCGACGGGGCGTTCATGCTGTTCGACCTTGCCACCTGGCAGTGCCCATTTCGACCTGGCCTTGCGTACGAAGAGGATATGCCCTTCGTGTTCGCAAATGACGGTTGCGCGTATTTTCATCATCTGTGCTCCCACGGCGCAATGTCTGTCACAAAAGTGTAATGCAATTGTCATGCTAGGTGGTTGTAGCGCGTCGGGTTAGGTACGTGGATACTGCCTGATTGATGAAAACGGACGAGGAAAACTGATGACGACCGTACGTTGGGGCATGATCGGCTGTGGCAGTGTCACTGAGTTAAAGAGTGGACCGGCTTTCTACAAAGCGCCAGGCTCAGCCCTGGTAGCGGTGATGGGGCGCCGCGAAGCGGTTGTGCGCGATTATGCAGCACGTCATGGCATTGCGCGCTTCTACACCGACGCCCAAGCGCTGATCAACGACCCCGAAGTGGACGCGGTGTACATCGCCACGCCGCCCGACAGCCACCTGGAGTACAGCCTGATGGTCGCGGCGGCGGGCAAGCATTGCTGCGTCGAAAAACCCATGGCCCTCAACGCCGAGCAGAGCGCGTTGATGCAGCGCACTTTCGAACGTGCTGGCTTGCACCTGTTCGTTTCCTACTACCGCCGCTCGTTGCCGCGTTTCCAGCAAGTGCGTGACTGGTTGCGGTCCGGGCGTATCGGCGAGTTGCGCCAGGTCAACTGGAGCCTCTGCAAGCCGCCAGCCGCCGAAGACGCCAGCGCCGCCAATTGGCGCACCGACCCGGCCATTGCCGGCGGTGGTTATTTTGTCGACCTGGCCAGCCACGGGTTCGATCTGTTCCAGTTCCTGGCCGGGGACATTGTCGAGGTCAGCGGGTTTACCGCGCGGCAGGCCGGGGAGTACACGGCTGAAGATGCGGTGACCGCCTGCTGGACGTTTGGCTCGGGGGCGTTGGGGATGGGCTGCTGGAACTTCGTCGCGGACCGTCGTGAAGACCGCGTCGAGCTGATCGGCAGTCGCGGCCGCATAACGTTTGCGGTGTTCGAAGACCAGCCGCTGCACCTTGAGAGCGACGTGGACGAGGTGCTGGAAGTGCCGTGCCACGAGCACATCCAGTGGCATCACGTGCTGGCGATGAACGCACACATTCGTGGCGAAGCCGAGCATCCGTCGCTGGCGATCGAGGCGTTGAAGACCGACCGCATCCTGGACAAAGTGTTGAAGCGTAATCCCTACCATCCTGAGTAGTTTTCCCCAAGGCCGCGTGGCTTCGGCGCCTATCGCCGGGGACACCCGCGGGCCGACAATGGTCGCCTCTTTTTTCAAGGAACAGACGGATGAACTACAAGGCAGCCTGGATGGCTATGGGGTGGGTGCTGGCATGTATGGTGGCGCAAGCGGCACCGCGTGAGCAGCGGCCAGCCGGGGATTTTGATTTTTATGTGTTGTCGCTGTCGTGGTCGCCGACCTTCTGCCTGACGCACCCGGACAACGAGCAATGTTCGGGCAAGGGCTATGGGTTTGTGCTGCATGGGCTATGGCCGCAGTACGCAAAGGGCGGGTGGCCGGCATCGTGTGATCCACAATCGCGATTGTCGGCGCAAGACCTGGCCAAAGGCGCGTTGATATTCCCGACACGGGCATTGCTCAAACACGAATGGACCAAGCACGGTACCTGCAGCGGCCTCGACGCTTCGCGCTATCTGGAGGCGACCGATGCGGCCTTGGGCGCGGTACAGATTCCGCAACAGCTGCAGCCGTTCGATGCCCCGGCCTACCTGCAGGCGCGCGACATCGAAAACCTGTTTCGCCAGAGCAATCCCGCCATGGGCGACCACAGCGTGGCGGTGATCTGCAAGGGCAAGGTGTTATCGGAAGTGCGGGTGTGCCTGAGCAAGGAACTGCGGTTTGCCGGCTGCCCCCGGAGTGTGAAGACCCAGTGCCGCGACGGCGATATTCGGATTCCACTGCAGCGCTGATCAACTGCCTGGGTGCAATGCAATGGCGGCAGGTGCCAACGCGGCGTTGGCACTCGAGGCTCCGGCACGGTCGGCCAGGTAACGCGCTGGCGGCTGGCCCATTGCCTTGCGGAACATGGTGATAAACCCGCTGGCGTTTTCATAGCCCAGGTCCAGGGCGACCCGCTGCACGCTTTCACCCTTGGCCAGGCGTTGCAGGGACAGGATCACATGCAACTGCCGGCGCCAGCGGCCGAAACTCAGGCCAAACTCCTCCAGCAGCAGGCGCGTCATGCTGCGTTCGCTCATGCCGATGCGTACCGCCCACTGGGCGAGGGTGGCCTTGTCCGCGGGATTGGCCAGCAGGCTGTCAGCCAGGCGGCGCAGCCTTGGGTCCTGGGGCATCGGCAGGTGCAGGTGTTCGATCGGGGCCATGGCCAGTTCGTCCAGCAGCGTGTTGATCAAGCGCCCCTGGGCCCCGTCCACTTCATATAACGGCGGGAAGCTCACCGCTTTGCTGATCAGCTCATGCAGCAGCCCGGACACTGCCAGGGTGCACGCCTGCGGGGGCAGGGCGTTGGCGGCGTGCGGGTCGACCAGCAGGCAATACACCTCCGCCGCCCCGGAGCCACGGGCCGCGTGGGGCATGCCACCGGGAATCCACAGCGCGCATTGCGGCGGCACGATCCAGATACCGGCCTCGATTTCACAATGAATCGCCCCGCGCAGGGTGTACATCAACTGGCCCTTGCGGTGGGTGTGTGGAGCGTGCTCCCAATTCTGTGATGCGCTGCTGGCGCTCACTGCCACCACGGCACGTGGGATCAGGTCGGCATCCTTGGCGCGCGAGGGGTCATGCAGGTCGAGACGATGGCGCTTCATGGCAGTGCCGCGGCTTGGCTGAGTTGCGAAACATTCTGGCTATTCTGTGCAATGTCGTCCAGCGGTTCGGCGCCTATAGTGAGATCCACTCTCATTCAGGAGCTTTGCCATGCGACTCGACAGTTCAACCTTCCCTGTGGTGAAAATCGTCTTTGACGCGCCCAACGAAGGCGGGCCGGACGATACCTTTGTGATCTTCGAAAGCCTGTTGGCGCGTCAGCAACCCTTCCTGCTACTGCATGAAAAAGCCGTGGATGAGAACAATCACGAACACTCCCACGAGGAGCGCAAACAAGCCTCGATCTGGATGAAGAAAAACAAACCGGCCCTGCGCGCGTTCGTCAAAGGCATGATCCAGGTGGAACCGAGCGCGGCCAAACGCCTGGCGCTCAAACCGTTCACCATCACGTTCAGCAAGGCGTGGGGCTATCCGCTGCTGGTGGTAGGGTCCCGGGAGCAGGCGTGGGCACTGGCGCGGGACGTGCTCGATGAGCGGGTTTGCGATGTGGCGCAATTTTGAAATGTGCACCGGGCGGGGGGGCGTCAGTCACTGTAGACAGTCCGCCCCGGCTGATTTCCTTCACCTTTGCCGAACCGGAGAGGGAGATTGTGTGGGGCTTGCTAGCACATTGAAGTATCCTCCGCGCCCCGCTATCACTGATTCAACGAACGATGACCTCACACGCTATGCAGGCGATGCTATCGGCGATCCTCGACGAAGTGCGCCCACTGATCGGCCTCGGCAAAGTCGCCGACTATATCCCCGCATTGGCCGATGTACCGGCCAACCAACTCGGTATTGCGGTGTACGGCAACGACGGCTCAGCCTACTGCGCCGGCGATGCCGACACCCTGTTCTCGGTGCAAAGCATCTCCAAGGTATTCAGCCTGGTGCAGGCCATCGACCACGGTGGCGAAACCATCTGGGAACGCCTGGGCCACGAGCCTTCGGGGCAACCGTTCAACTCCATGGTGCAACTGGAATTCGAACGCGGGCGACCCCGTAACCCCTTCATCAATGCCGGCGCGCTGGTGATCTGCGACATCAACCAATCACGCTTTGCCGTGCCGATTTTGTCGATGCGTGACTTTGTTCGGCGTCTGTCGGGCAACCCGCAGATCCTGGTCAACAGCGTCGTTGCCGAATCCGAAGCCCAGCACGGCGCACGCAACGCGGCCATGGCTTACTTGATGAAGTCGTTCGGCAACTTCCATAACGATGTGGACGCGGTGCTGCACAGTTACTTCAACTACTGCGCGTTGCAGATGAGCTGCCTGGATCTGGCCCGGGCATTCAGCTTCCTGGCTAACGCGGGGGTGAGCGCCCACAGCGGCGAGCAGATCTTGACCGCGCGCCAGACCAAGCAGGTGAACTCGATCATGGCCACCAGTGGGCTGTATGACGAGGCGGGCAACTTTGCCTACCGCGTGGGCTTGCCGGGCAAGAGCGGGGTCGGCGGCGGGATTGTCGCGGTGGTGCCGGGGCAGTTCACCGTGTGCGTATGGTCGCCGGAGTTGAACGCAGCGGGGAATTCGCTGGCGGGGATGAAGGCGTTGGAGTTGTTGAGCGAGCGGATTGGGTGGTCGGTGTTTTGAGATTAACGCGACCCTGTGCACGGTTAAATGAATGACTCAACAGGCTCTAAGCTCATGGAACCCGCAGATAACACTGCTAGGTCCATGAGCTTGATCCAGGTGAGTGGCTTTCACGTTAATCAATCGGGTTTCAGATTGGATTGCATTTTTCGGCGACAGCGGTCTCGTGAGACACATTCGGCCGGAAGGGTTCCAAGTTCCACTCCGCTTTGTTTTTTGCGATGGCGAGGTGACAGACAAATTGTCGACGCATGCCGCCGCCGTCGTTATTTTTCCATTGTGGGTCGTTGGCATATTTCTGAACGAGTTCTTGATAAGCCGCGTCGGTTTTATCTGGGCCAATGAGCCTGCCGCAAGCGGTAGGGATTACCGAAAGAGTCCATTGTTCTTTGTTGGTGCCAGGGTCATAACGTAACAACCAGGAAGCGGAAGCAATATAGGACGTGCAGGTCGAGGTGTTCAGTGAAAAGTTACGATCGTCGGCCCAATTTGACGTTTGACCGTTGAGGGTCTGCCTGGCAGTGATCGGATCATAACTGGCCATCGTTGCAGCAGGGATTCTCCAGGTGCCATCTGATCCGGCAGTCGTCTTACCAAGCAAGTACGCACCCTCTTTTGGATATACCTCAATTTCGGCATACGGTGCGCTCTTACCGGAAATAGTGAAGGGGGAGGAAACCGTGGCGCCTTCCGCCGGTTCTACAATCGTAGGACGGGTAAGGGCAGTGGTGGGCGCCCCCGGGCCAGTGACGGCCTGGTTCGAGGAACTGAAACCAAACACTACCTCCTCTTGTGCCGAGGTGGGGAGTTTTAGACTGAGTATTGGAACAATAATGCCGGTGTCTGTATAGAACTCTTGTTGATTGGCTTGGGCGTCAGCTAGGCTCGCGGCGGTTGTGAAAAAAAAGGCTTGAATCGGTAAAGTACTGCCGCTTTTGGGGGGCCAGGCGGTAACTTGCAGATCATTCCAATCGGGGGCAAAACCCAGCAGGTTCTTCGCCTTGATCGACTCCATGAACGGGATACTGCCTCCCGGTACTGTTTTTCTCACATCGAATCCGCACTGAGATAGATAGGGGTCAGAGAATGAAGCGCTGTCATTCCAGTGTTGTAACCATTGTTGGGCGGTCGTGATTCCTTGTAGGGCGCATAAACGACTGGCTTGAAAGTATTTCCCATTCTCCAGGGTGATGCTGCCGCAAGGAACATCGCGATACCAGTCCCAGGAGTCTTTCGGGAATGAACAAAGAACATCAACCGGGATCTTGCCGGGCGGTGCCAGAAGATTGGGATAGATTATATAGCCATTCGCATCGGGCAGATTCCAGGCAAAGTTTGAGAATTTGGCGTCTGCTCTTAAAAAAGAAAATGAAATTGAGTGTCTGGCGATTGATGTTGGGCTAGGGTCCCAGACTCTATAGGCATTGGATTTTTTGGTCACCCTTAACAAGAGGCCATTGCACAAAAAAGCCGGGCGGTTAACGGTTCCGCAGTCGACGGCAGTATCGTGGTATTGATTTTGAATGGCGATCAATGTGTTTTGGCCGTCGGTAATGGAGTCAATAGGCGAACCTGAACTCCATTGCGCATTGGCATGGCTGAATAGAAAGGAGAGGCTTAAGAGTATTAGATGCCTTATGCGTTTCATGATGTGCCTCTTTTTATACCTATAAAATGGGTGGCGAGCCGATGCATTTTTGTCTTTGCATGTAAAGGCTAATCAGTGCGAGGAAAATATGTACCTGTTACTTTTCACAGGTTTTTATATTTTTTAGCTATGGCTGGAGGGGGGCTTATTATCTTGAGTTTTCTAGGTGTTGCGAGCTTTAATGAGAGGGGTGGGATGTCTGTTTAGTTAGTTGTTGGTAGTTGTAATGGCGGGCTCGATATTTTTCATGGGCGAGTGCCAGGTGTTTATTAAGCACGCAACACTTTTGGTCTAAATATCGAGAGTTGATGGGGCTTCAAAAGTGAGAGGTTGCACAGGGGCTGGAAAGCTTCTTTCAATAAACTTTTAAACGTGGGGCTATGTGCATGCAGTTCGCGCATTAAACCCTTATCGGAAAAATCCTAGGGATGGTCTGAAGTAGCCATGTATTTCCCCGGCATACCACCTAGCGCAACTTTTAAACTCGCCAAATGATCAA
>NZ_JBXAFK010000032.1:0-86034 GCF_058793055.1 Pseudomonas sp. MPR-R2A5 | reverse complement strand
TCATCTGCTTCATCGGGAAACTCGGTGGGTGGGGTCGCGGTATTTTGCCAAATCAGAAAGTTTTTTTCAGAGTTTCCTTAAGTTGTTATTGGTTTGTGTCTGATGTGCAGTGAATGGCGTTTGCGGAACTGAGTTGTCATTGATTTATTGAAAGTATTAAAGTTATTCATGGAGGGCAAATCCGCCTGCGCCGGTTCGATTCCAACCTCGGCCTCCACTCTTGAAAAACCCGTAGATTAACGTCTACGGGGTTTTTTATTGGCCGCGATTTTCAAGGCTGAGGAGCCTAAGCGTCCGCTAATGGCCGATTGTGTTGAAAAAGTCGGCGGCAGTTCTTGAGGCATCAAAGCATGCATCGAAGATTGAAATTTTGAATGTTGGCAGCGCCTTTAGGCTGAGATTTCACGTGGAAACGTACGGAAGAGGCGCTTTGATCGCCCCATTCCACCGTGTTCTGAAAAACCGACTGTTTCAACAGATTCGGCCAAGCGCGATCCGTGGACACCATGATGGCGAAATAGTAGCCTATGTCGCTGGTGAGCAAGAGCAAATCATCAGCCGATCACTTGGGATGATGTCGAGAGATGGGACCGAACACTGAAGACCTGATCTTCATTCTTGGGTCACCACGCTGCGGTTCGATCGGCGTCATCTGGCGTTCACTTATCTGCACCTCGAACTGTTCGTCCGTTAAAAATTCGCAACCAACGAAAAACTAAATCGCCAAGGAAGTCACATGCCAGTCACATGCCCAAGTTGTGGTTCTGATAAAACACAGAAAAGAAATATCGGGACGAAAGTCGCAGGAGGCGTTGGAGCCGTAGCCGGTGGGATAGGAGCAGTAGCAGGCGGGGGTGAAGGCGCCGCTGCTGGTGCTGCGATAGGCAGCGCCCTGTTTCCAGGGGTTGGGACGCTCGTTGGCGGTGTGATCGGTTTTTTAGGTGGCTTGGCAGTCGGTGCTACGGCGGGAGCAGTGGCAGGGAAAGCCGTAGATGAATACATCTTGGACAATTACAAATGCAACGCATGCGAACATACATTCAGTAGTTGATTGCAGCTCGACGGCAAAGCGGTCGACCACGGCTCTAACGTGGCAAAAAAGGTACCACCTGTTCACGTTTAAGCTGCTTCTTTAGCGCCGTTTTGCCTTGTTCGTCGATCGGGCGACGTTTTCACTGACGATTTCGTGGCGCGGCCCTTTTCAAGGGTCAGCAGTGATACCGTCTGTGCTGCATTCCTGGAGCCTGCTGGATGAATCGTCAAAGCCCGCCTCACCTCGTCGCAACGCCTTTAGCCGCACCAGGCACTAAAACCCCCGCCGCCCATCCACCTATCTGGCATTACGGCCCGAATATACCGGTTGTTGGCAGCACTGGTCTGGGCCTTTTTGGTTTCTTCGTGGGGTTGCTTTTGCTGTTGCCGGGCTACGGGCTGGTGATGTTGGTTATTCTCGGCCTTGAAGCCATGCAAGGTGTGCCGTCCAGCCATGGGACGAGCTTTACAGAGTCGTGGCTTATCCTGCCCCTGCTTGGCACTGCGGTGCTCATGGGGGTGATGCTTGCCTGGGCTTCCTCTGCGCCTCAAGTGCAGGCCTTTACGTTCGACGAAAACCAGCAGCTCCTTACACTCACTGTCACCCATCGCGTCCGTAAACCCATCGAAGTGCGCGTGCCATTCAGCGACATCATTTATATCTGCCCTTACGTGGTCGCCATGTTTGATCGCCATGGCCATTTCAGCGTCGTATGCCAGGGACCGAAGGGCAATGTGTCCGAATATCGATTGGCTGAAGGTAGTTCACTGGAAGAAATGGAGTTTCATGCAGCCTGGTTGCGGGGGATGATAGGGGAGCGGATGCACGAACTATTGAATCTGGACAAGTGAAGGGTGCATGCCCCTCCTGGCACTGCCCAGTTGCACTCGCATCCCAGTCAGGCGTCGGGCCTGAGGATGCATTGGTCTTTTACTTCATCCGCGTACACACTGAGCTTTTCCTGCTGAGCCGCCAGCAGCGCGCATATTCTCATCAGCGCTTGCGTCTCAGCCGGGGTTTTGCCGCCTGCGGCTATCGCTGTCAGTTCAACCACTGACCATCCAATCACCGCTGCCGCATCTTCCAGGTCGTAAAACAGTTCTTGCTGAGCAGTCCTGGGCCCGTCGAGCCCCTGTATCAGTTCTTCCATTTAATTCTCCGGTCGGTGCCGTTCAAGTTCCTCGAATTCCAGGCATGTTCTTACCCGGTGACGCATACAGCGACACTCAAGCTGTGGGTGGGCAGTGTGTACCGCCCACCTTACAAACCCTACCATCAGGTTACACGATAGTCGTGACGCACTTTGTTTTGCGCTGTCATACCGTGCGAGAAGTTAATCTCGTCAAGTAAGAGAGTGTGGTCATGAAGTTAAGTTATCTAACCAAGGCAGTTGTGGTTATCGCGCTGCTGTCGACCTTGTCCGGTTGCTGGATGTTCATGCCTCCGGGCGGCGGCGGTCATGGCGGTGGCCATGGTCCTGGCGGGCCTGGTGGTCCTGGCTTGCGCTGATAGCAGGCAATGGAGGCAGGCCAAGGGCTTGCCTCTTTTTTTTGCATCGGCCAAATCCAAGGCAAAGAAAAGCCCGCGATGGGGAGAGCGGGCTAAAGGGGATGTTCACTAGGAGCTGGGTTCAACTTAGGCGCTTGCCTGTGAAAGGTTTGTGAAAGCGCTGCCATCAAATTGTACGCCTCGATCTACCCCTGGCTGTACGGGGCAACGGGCCCCATAACCCATTATCGTCGCAGGCATACCGCCCGTTTGGATGCCCATCATGTTTATGTCGACCAGCCTGTTATCGGCCTTTGTGCTGTTTGCCTTCGTTTCTTCGATCACGCCCGGTCCGAATAACACCATGCTACTCGCCTCGGGCGTCAACTTCGGCTTTCGTCGCTCGATGCCCCATGCGCTGGGGATCAGTATCGGCTTCATGCTGCTGGTGATTTCGGTCGGCCTGGGCCTGGGCGAGGTGTTCAAGCTATTCCCTTGGGCCTACACGCTGTTGCGCTATGTGGGCGCGGCGTACCTGCTGTACCTGGCGTGGAAGATCGCGACCGCGGGCGGCATGTCCGAAAGCAGTGATGAGCACGGCACGCCCATGACCTTCCTGGGGGCGGCGGCGTTCCAGTGGGTCAACCCCAAGGCGTGGATCATGGCGCTGGGAGCCATCACCACCTACACGCCGGTCGAGGGCTATGTCACCAACGTGCTGGTGATTGCGCTGGTCTTTGCCGTGGTCAACCTGCCCAGTGTGTGCGTGTGGGTGGGCTGCGGCACGGGCCTGCGCAATGTGTTGCGCGAGCCACGCTGGTTGCGGTTGTTCAACCTGTCGATGGCGGGCTTGTTGGTGCTATCGCTGTATCCGATGCTGTTTGCCAGTTGATCAGACCGGCGAAATGGTCGCCAACAGGCCGATGCCGATGGTCAGTACCAAAAAGCCGAACAGGAAAAGTGCCATCTTGGTCATAAGGCCTCCGAGGGGAAGGGGAGCGACAGAAGTGTCGGGATGTGTGCCATTGTCCGCCCCGGGCGGTTTTCGATACAGACCCAGATGACGACGAAAAAACCGTATCAGATGCGTTTGTGAGGCTGTGCCACGGGCTTTCCAAGGGCCCGGTTTTAACAAGATCAGAGACCCAGCGCACCTTGGTACAGCGCCGGCCGTAGCGTACCGACTGAGACAGCCGCCGCATTTGCCCCTAAGATGGCGCCCACGGCATCAACAATAACAGTGGGCCAACCCTCGATGGAAAGACGTCAATTCAGCGGCGGCATGAAAGGCAAGAACTTGCGCTACCTCGATGATCCCTCCCAGCAGCCGGCGTCGGTCACCCGCGTCGGCTTCTTGCTGCTGGAACACTTCTCTTTGCCGGCATTTACCCAGACCCTCGACACCTTCGTCACCGCCAACCTGTTGCGCCCTGAACTGTTTGCCTCGCGCACTTTTGGCTGCGACGAGGGCGAAGTCATCAGTGACCTGGGCCTGGTGATCCGCCCCGACGCGTGCCTTGATATCGCGGCGCTGCAGGCGCTGGAGCTGTTGGTGATCTGCGGTGGCTTGCGCACCGAACTCAAGGCCAACGACGATTTCATCCACCTGCTGCGCACCGCCGCCGAGCAGGGTGTCAGCCTCGCCGGGTTGTGGAACGGCGCCTGGTTCCTCGGCCGCGCCGGCCTGTTGCAGGGCTATCGTTGCGCGATCCACCCCGAACATCGCCCGGCACTTGCGGAAGTGTCCAAGGCCACCCATGTCACCAGCGAACCCTACGTCATCGACCGCGACCGCCTCACCGCTTCCAGCCCCTCCGGTGCCTTCCATATGGCCCTCGACTGGATCAAGGGCCTGCACGGCAAAGCCCTGGTCGAAGGTATCGAAGACATCCTCGCGTTTGAAGAATCGCGCTACCGGCGCATCAAACCGACGGAAAACGTCTGCGTCAGCGCGCCGCTACGCGAAGTGGTCAAGCTGATGGACGCCAACCTTGAAGAGCCCCTTGAGCTCGACCAACTCGCTGTCTATGTCGGCCGCTCCCGTCGCCAGCTCGAACGGCTGTTCAAGGAGCAACTGGGCACCACGCCGCAGCGCTATTACATGGAACTGCGCGTGACCGAGGCACGGCGTTTGTTGCAGCACACCGAGCTGTCCCAGGTGGATGTGCTGGTGGCATGCGGGTTTGTGTCGCCGAGTCATTTCAGCAAGTGTTATAGCGCGTATTTTGGATACCGCCCCTCCAAGGAAAAACGCTTGGTCAAATAGCCTGACGCAGGCGATGTGCTGTCGGGCGGCGACGTCAACCGGGAAGAAGTCTGCCCCGGCGAGTGTTCTCAAAAGCGATCCAGTCGATAGGCGTCCATGCCCGAGAGTGTCGTCGGCGCTGAAGCCAGTCGCACCACCCACTCCGCCGTTACCGCGGCCTGCGTCAACCCCAAATGCTGATGCCCAAACGCCAACAACACCTTGCCATCGCACACCCGGTCAATCACGGGCAGCGAATCCGGCAACGATGGCCTGAACCCCATCCAGGGTGTGGCGTCCTGCGCATTCAACGCCTGGCGAAACAAGCCTTCGCTCAGCCGTTGCAATTGCCAGGCGCGCTGCATGTTGGCCGGGCGCTCGAGGCCGGCGAATTCGACGGTGCCGGCCAGGCGCAAGCCGCCAGCCATAGGGGTCATGATGAACTTGCGCTCCAGGGAGGTGACGGCGAATGGCAGTCGCCCGTGTTCCTGGGGCAGCATCAGGTGATAGCCACGCTCGGTGTCCAGCGGGACTTTTTTACCGGTCAGCGCGGCGGTGAGTTTTGCCGAGTGGGCACCGCAGGCGATCAAGACCTGGCGCGCGGCCAACGGGCCTTGGTCGGTGCTCAGCGACACGCCCTGGGCGTCAACCCGTCCATCCAGCACCCGCCGCTTGAGGAACTGCACGCCGCTGGCCTGGGCGGCGCTGACTAATGCGCAGACCACCTGGTAAGGGTCGAGAAAGTGCCCTGTCGCCGGAAAAAACAACCCGCCCAGGAGCTGCTCGCTCAGCTGTGGCGCGGCGCGGCGTATATCGGCGCTTGACCACACATCCACGGGCACGCCTTGTTGTTGCATGCGCTGGCGCAGCGCCTCGAGCGTCGCGCGCGAAGCGGCCCGCTCGAACACCAGCAAAGAGCCGTCCTGGCGCAGTAACTGCGGCTGCGCGATGCTGTCGAGCAGGCGCTGCCAGGCGCCGAGGCTACCTTCATTGAGCGCACGAATACCGGCCACGGTGCGATGGTAGCTGGCCGGGCGCAGGTTCAACAGCAGGCGTGCGAACCAGGGCAGGGCGCGGGGCAGGTATTTCCAGTCCAGGCGCAGTGGGCCCATGGGGTCCAGCAGCATGGCGGGCAGGCGCTTGAGGATCGACAGGTCGGCAATGGGGAACACTTGTTCGGTGGCCAGGTGGCCGGCATTGCCATAGGAGGCCCCCATGCCGGGGTCCTGTGGGTCGATCACCACCACCTGGCGGCCCTGGCGCGCCAACTGCAAGGCGCAGGCGACGCCAATGATGCCGGCGCCGACGATGGCGATATCCGTTGGGTTGGAATCGGCCATGGTCTACGCCTCTCTCCGGCCGTCGAGCAGGCGCCGCAACAGCAGCGGGTTGCTGTGCTGGAGTGCGGTCGGCAGCAAGCTGTCCGGGAAATCCTGGTAGCACACCGGGCGCAGGAATCGCAGGATTGCCGCTGTGCCCACCGAGGTGCTGCGCGAGTCCGAGGTGGCGGGGAAGGGGCCGCCATGGACCATGGCGTCGCACACTTCGACCCCCGTCGGCCAGCCGTTGACCAGCAGGCGACCGGCCTTGCGCTCCAATACCGGCAGCAGCGTGCGTGCAGGCACCAGGTCGTCTTCATCCAGGTGCAGGGTCGCGGTGAGTTGGCCTTCGAGGTGTTCGGATACCCGGCGTACTTGCTCCTCATCGGCGCACGCCACCACCAGCGAAGTGGCGCCGAAGACTTCGGCCTGCAAATGGGCGTTGCCCAGGAACGCGTCGGCCGAGGCCAGGAACAGATGGGCCTGGCCTTGATTCGGACCTTGCGCCGCCTGGCCCTGCGCAACGAGCCGGGCGTGGCGGGTCAATGCCTCGACACCCTCTGCATAGGCACTGAAAATCCCCGCAGTGAGCATGGTCTGGGCCGGGCTGCGCGGCAGTAGCTCGCTGACCCGGTTGACGAAGCGGTCCAGGGCGGCACCTTGAACCGCAATCACCAGGCCGGGGTTGGTACAAAACTGGCCCGCCCCCTGGGTCAGCGACGCAACAAACCCCTGTGCCAAGGCTTCGCCCCGGGCTTGCAGCGCGGCAGGAAACAGGTACACCGGGTTGATCGAACTCATTTCCGCATACACCGGAATCGGTTCCGGCCGTGCCTGCGCTGCCTGGGTCAGCGCCATACCGCCACTGCGCGAACCGGTAAAGCCTACGGCCTTGATGCGCGGGTCGGTCACCAGCGTGATCCCGACCTCGTGACCGGAGCCGTACAGCAACGAAAACACGCCCTCGGGCAGGCCGCAGTCGTTAACCGCCTGGGCAACCGCGCGGCCGACCAGCTCACTGGTGCCGGGGTGGGCGCCATGGGCCTTGACGATCACCGGGCAACCGGCGGCCAGTGCCGACGCGGTGTCGCCGCCCGCGACAGAGAAGGCCAGGGGGAAATTGCTCGCGCCGAACACCGCGACCGGGCCCAGTGGGATGTGGCGCTGACGCAGGTCGGGGCGGGCCATTGGCTGGCGCTCCGGCTGTGCCGTGTCCACGCGTACGTCCAGCCATTCCCCGGCACGTACGCAGCGCGCAAACGTGCGCAGCTGCCCGCAGGTGCGCGCGCGTTCGCCCTGGATGCGCGGGCGCGGCAGGCCGGTTTCGGCGCTCGCGCGTTCGATCAATTCCTCCCCCAGGGCCTCAATGCGCTCGGCGATGGTGTCGAGAAATGTGGCTCGATCGGCCAGGGTGGTTTCGCGGTAGCTGTCGAACGCGGCCCAGGCGAGGGCGCAGGCTTGCTCAACCTGTTGGCGTTCACCGCCGGCGTAGGCCGGCTCCATTGGCGTGTGGGTCGCGGGGTTGATGGCCCGGACCGCCTCGCGCGTGCCGCAGAGGGGTTGCCGGCCTATCAGCATCTTGCCCGTCAGAGTCATGGGATCATCCTGGAAAACAGAGGGTTGGCCGCTGCAGGAACCGCAGCGGCGCACGGGGGTTATGCGAGGTTCTGTTCAGCCGACCAGTTGGCGTACCACTGGCGGAACAGCGCGTACTGGTTCTCGGCATAGTGCCGCTGGGCATCGCTGAGTGCATCGGTTTCGTTGAAGTGCAAGGCGTAGCCCTGGTCGCCGTTGAGTACCATCAGGTGCTTGTAGTACAGCACCAGGTCGCAGCCTTCATCGAACGACGACAGCACCGCCAGCGCGCTCTCCAGCTCACGGGCCAGGCGACGGGCCTTGGCATCGCCCTTGGCGGCCTGCTTGCTCAGGGCCACCAGTTGCAGCACTTCCCGTGGCAGGGCGTTGCCGATACCGGTGATGGCGCCGGTGGCGTTGCAGTTGACGAAGCCGTGCACCACCTGGGTGTCGACACCGACCATCAGGGTCACGTTGTCGTCCTGGGAGGTGATGTTTTCGGCCGCGTAGCGCAGGTCTGCGCCACCGCCGAATTCCTTGAAGCCGATCAGGTTCGGGTGTTGGCGGCGCAGCTCGAAGAACAAGTCGGCACGGGTGGCGAAGCCGTAGTACGGGCTGTTGTAGATCACCGCCGGCAGGGTGGGCGCGGCGTTGAGGATCGCGGCGAAGTGGGCTTTTTGCGCGGTAGCCGAGGCGCCGCGGGACAGCACGCGGGGAATCACCATCAAGCCATGGGCACCGACCTTGGCCGCATGCGCCGCGTGGGATACCGCTTCACGGCTGTTGACCGCGCCGGTACCGACGATCGTCGGCACGCCCGCAGCCACCAGGCGCGCCACGCCTTCCTGGCGCTGGGCTTCAGAAAGCAGCGGCCAGTCACCCATGGAGCCGCAGTACACCACTGCGCTCATGCCGATATCGATCAGTTCACGCCCCTTGGCCACCAGGGCGTCGAAGTCCGGCTGGCGCGCGGCGGTGCACGGGGTCATCAGGGCGGGAATGCAGCCGGTGAAGATGTTGTCGCTCATGGTTCTAGCTCCTTGCAGCGTTCAGTAAAAAGGGGCCCAGGCTCAGATGCCCCAGGCGAAAGGGTCCTGTTCGTCGATCAGCAGGGTGCTGTCGGCGGTCATGTAGGCGCGGCCGGTGATGAACGGGAGCACGCGCTCGCCGTCCCATTCGAAGTGGCCTTCGAATTGGCTGCCGGTAATGCTGGCTTGTACCCAGGGTTCGCCGGGGCGCAGCTTGCCGTCGGCGGCCAGGCACGCGAGTTTGGCGCTGGTGCCGGTGCCGCAAGGGGAGCGGTCGTAGGCTTTGCCGGGGCACATCACGAAGTTGCGGCTGTCGGCGTGGGCGTCGTCGGCGAACAGTTCGATATGGTCGATCAGCGCGCCGTGTTCACCGTGGATGCCTTGGGCTTCGAGGGCCTTGAGCATCGTCCAGGTGTAGTCAGTGAGCGCTTCCACGTGGGCCATCTCCAGCGACTGGCCATGGTCCGACACCAGGAAGAACCAGTTGCCGCCCCAGGCAATATCGCCATACACCACCCCATGCCCGGGGACCTCCACCGGCACCTGCTGGCGATAGCGGTAGGCGGGCACGTTGCGCAGGGTCACGGCGCCGTCTTCATGCAGCGTGGCCGCCACCGGGCCGACGGGGGTGTCAATGGTGTGGACACCCGGTGCGATGCGCCCCAGGTGATGAAGCGAGGCGACCAGGCCGATGGTGCCGTGGCCGCACATGCCCAGGTAGCCGGCGTTGTTGAAGAAGATCACCCCGCAGGTGGCGCCCGGCGTGACGGGCTCGCAGTACAGCGCGCCAACCAGTACGTCGTTGCCACGCGGTTCCAGCAGGCAGGCGCGGCGCCATTGATCATGCTCGGTGCGCAGGTGCTTGAGTTGCTCGGCGATGGTGGCGCCAGCCAGTGCCGGGAAACCGCTCATCACCAGGCGCGTGGGTTCACCGCCGGTGTGGGAGTCGATGACATGCAGTCGTTTCATAACGCGCTCCATTCAGGGATAAGCCGGGGACGGCGTGGCGCTGCCGTGGGGATCGTCGACGGTTTCGCTCTCATCGGCGTCGTGCTCCAGGCGCACCAGGTGGGCTGGCACGCCGGTGGCTGCGCCCCAGTAATAGATGCCCAGGGCGCTGACGGCGACGACGACGGTGTCGAACGGGTGGCTGATTACGCCCAGGCCGCCAAAGCTGCCGAGTTTGGACAGCAGGATCGTCACTGCGTAAAAGCCGATCAGCCAGGCTGACGAGCGCACCTGTTGCTTGAGGCTCACATGCGCGGTCGGCACCCAGCGGGCGCACAGCAGGTACACCGCAAACATCAGGATTTGCAGGCCGAGCAGCCACGACACGGTGCTCCAGCCCGACCAGTACACGATCAGCGCGGCAATGATGAAAGACAGTGGACCGAGCACCGCCATGCCCTTGACCCGGAACGGACGCGCCATGCCCGGCGCATTGCGGCGCAGCGCGGCGACGGTCACGGGTGCCACGGCGTAGCTGAGGATCAGCGCGGCGGACACCACATTGATCAACGCTTCCCAGGATGGAAACGGCAGGGTCCAGAACACCGACAAGCCAAAGGTCAGCCACAGCGCCGGGCGGGGGATGCCGGACTTCTCATCGATCCGGGTGAAGATCTTGAAAAAGGTGCCGGTCTGCGCCCAGCCGTACACCACCCGCGGCGTGGCGTTCATGTAGATGTTGCCGCAGCCGCTGGGGGAGATCACCGCGTCGGCCACCACCAGGTAGGCCAGCCATCCCACGCCCAGCGCCAGGGCGATATCGCGATACGGCAGCGCCAGTTCCTTGCTGATGCCAGCCCAGCCATCGGCGAGCATGTGTGTGGGCACGCCGCCGAGGAACGCGGTTTGCAGCAGCACATAGATGGCGGTCGACAGCAGCACCGAAAGGATCAACGCGATTGGAATCGTGCGTTGCGGGTTCTTCACTTCGCTGGCCACCGAGATGATGGGGGTCAGCCCCAGGTACGCAAAGATCACCCCACCGGCCGACACCGCCATCTCGATGCCCGACAGGCCGAACGGCGCAAACCCGTGCATCTGGAAGTTCGCTGGCTTGAAGAAGGTGAACAGTACGCCGATCACCAGCAGTGGCACGATGAACTTGAACACGCTCACCAGGTTATTGGCGATGGCGAAGGTCTTTACGCTGCGGTAGTTGAGGATGAAGAACAGGCACAGCAGGGCAAATTGCACCAGCCAGCCGAGGGGCGTCGGGTCGCTGGAACCGACCTTGGTCAACTCGGGAAACCAGGCCGCCGCGTATTGGCGCGAGGCAACCACTTCAATCGCCACCAGGCTGGAAAACGCGATCAGCGTAATAAAGCCCATCAGGTAGCCCAGCAGCGGGCCGTGGGAGTACACCGGGTAACGCACCACCCCGCCTGCACGGGGCAGGGCCGCGCCGAGTTCGCAGTACACGATGCCCAGCAGCAGAACGGCGAAGCCGCCGATCAACCAGGAAATAATCCCGGCAGGCCCTGCAATCGCGGAGACATGACTGGCTGCAAACAACCAGCCCGAACCGAAGATGGCGCCCAACCCGATAAAGGTCAGGTCCATCAGTGAAAGTTGTTTCTTGAACTTGCCTTGAGCAGACATGGCGGCGCCTTCTTGTGAGTTATTGGATAGGCATGCAGTGGCGCTATCCTGAACCCATCAACCGCGCGACGATTGATGTTTTGCGCACCGAGGAATGACGAATTCGGCACAATTTCCCACGCTCGACAGCGCGCCGGACATGGGGCAATCTGCTCGGTCTCAGGCTCACGAATGGGGTGCGGAAGTCATGTTGCAGCGCGCGTTTTCGACCCTGTGCCAAGGCAGTGAGGCGAGCCGTCCGCACAGCATCGAGC
Organism: Pseudomonas sp. MPR-R2A5; assembly: GCF_058793055.1. Lineage (NCBI taxonomy): Bacteria > Pseudomonadati > Pseudomonadota > Gammaproteobacteria > Pseudomonadales > Pseudomonadaceae > Pseudomonas > Pseudomonas sp. MPR-R2A5. The sequence goes on along the minus strand of NZ_JBXAFK010000032.1, from coordinate 74,485 downwards.
AGGTGTTGGCCGGTGTGGCGCAGCTATTGCCGATGTTCGATGTGATCCCCAATGCCGCGATCTTCATCAAGGATATCGACGCCCGCTACGTGCTTGCCAACCGCACCCTGGTGCAGCGCTGCGGCCTCAAGCAGTTGCAACCGCTGCTGGGCAAGACCAGCGCCGAAGTGTTCCCAGAGCAATTGGGGCCGGGCTACACCGAACAGGATCGACGCGTGCTCGAGCAGGGGGTTGTGCTGGAGGACCAGCTTGAACTGCATCTCTACGGCACTCGCGAACCGGGCTGGTGCCTGACCCACAAATGGCCGTTGTACAACCATGAAGGCCAGATCATTGGCCTCGCCGGCATCTCGGTCGACCTGCAATCCGCCAGCGAAACCCACCCGGCGTACCAACGCCTGGCCGCCGTGGACGAGCACATTCGCGCGCACTTCAACCGTCGTGTCACCTTGGGTGAATTGACCCGTATCGCCGGCATTTCCGTGGCGCAGTTGGAGCGCTACTGCAAGCGCGTGTTCCACCTGACGCCGCGCCAGATGATCCAGAAAGTGCGCCTGGACCATGCCCATCGGTTGTTGCACACCGATATGCCGATCACCGAGGTGGCCCTGCACTGCGGCTACACCGACCACAGTGCGTTCACCCGCCAGTTCAAGGCGTCGACCGGGTTTACGCCCAGGCAGTATCGCCAGTTGCAGTAGTTGCGGGTCTGCAATGCAACGAATAGCCCCCGTCGTGGCTCCTATGCTTACGAGTAACCTTTTCACGACTACAGGTATTGGGCTTATGACGACACTCATGTGCACTGGCTGGTGCAGCAATCCATGCTCCACGCGGCGCGCCAGCGGGCCAAGCTCTATTCAGGGCAGGGCCGCTTGTGGCAACAGCCGTATGCACAGACTCGCCCGCGTGACGCGTGCGCCTTGTCGTCGGTGTGGTTCACCGCCTATCCGGCGTCGATTGTCACCCGCGAAGACGGCACGGTGCTGGAGGCGCTCGGCGATGAGACGTTGTGGCATGCATTGTCGAAAATCGGCATCCAGGGCATTCACAACGGTCCGTTGAAAAAGTCCGGCGGCTTGTCCGGGACCACGCACACGCCGACCATCGACGGCAATTTCGACCGCATCAGTTTCGACATCGACCCGCAACTGGGCACCGAGGCGCAGTTGCAGGCGTTGACGCGCATGGCGGCGGCGCACAATGCGGTGATCATCGACGATGTGATCCCCTCGCACACCGGCAAGGGCGCAGATTTTCGTCTGGCCGAGATGGCCTACGAGGATTACCCAGGGCTCTACCACATGGTCGAAATCCGCGAGGAAGACTGGCCATTGCTGCCCGACGTCGCCGCGGGGCGTGATGCGCAGAACCTCAGCCCACTCCAGGTGGACGCCCTGCGTGACAAGCATTACATCGTCGGCCAGTTGCAGCGGGTGATCTTCTTTGAGCCCGGCGTGAAGGAAACCGACTGGAGCACCACGCCGGTGGTCATCGGGGTGGACGGCAAGCCGCGCCGCTGGGTGTACCTGCATTACTTCAAGGAAGGCCAGCCCTCGCTGAACTGGCTCGACCCTACGTTTGCGGCGCAGCAGATGATCATCGGCGACGCGTTGCATTCCATCGATGTGATGGGCGCAAAAATCCTGCGCCTGGATGCCAACGGCTTTCTCGGTGTGGAGCGCAAGCTCGATGGCACCGCCTGGTCGGAGAGCCATCCGCTGTCGATCACCGGCAACCAGTTGCTGGGTGGCGCGATCCGCAAGGCCGGCGGGTTCAGTTTCCAGGAGTTGAACCTCACCGTTGACGATATCGCCTCCATGTCCCACGGCGGTGCTGACCTGTCCTACGACTTCATCACCCGGCCGGCCTACCAGCATGCCTTGCTGATGGGGGACACCGAGTTTTTGCGCCTGATGCTGCGCCAGATGCACAACCTTGGCATCGACCCCGGCTCGCTGATCCACGCCTTGCAAAACCATGATGAACTGACCCTGGAGCTGGTGCACTTCTGGACCCTGCACGCCCATGACAGCTTTCTCTACCAGGGCCAGACCTTTCCCGGCAATATCCTGCGCGAGCATATCCGCGAACAGATGTATGAACGCCTGGCGGGTGAGCATGCGCCGTATAACCTCAAGTTCGTTACCAACGGCGTGTCCTGCACCACCGCCAGTATCATCACGGCGGCGCTGGGTATCCGCGATCTTGACGCGATCACGCCGGCCGATATCGCGCAGATTCGCCAGATCCACCTGCTGCTGGTGATGTACAACGCCATGCAGCCAGGGGTGTTTGCCCTGTCAGGCTGGGACCTGGTGGGGGCCTTGCCACTCGCGGCCGATGAGGTCGCGCACCTGATGCAGGATGGCGACACCCGCTGGATTCACCGAGGTGCCTATGACCTGGTGGACCTCAACCCGGAGGCCGAGCTTTCGGCGGGGCAGATGCCCCGCTCGAAAACCTTGTATGGCAGCCTCAACAGCCAGTTGCAGGACCCCGACTCGTTCGCCTCCCAACTGCAAAAAATCCTCGCCGTGCGCCGCGCCTACGACATCGCCGCCAGCCGTCAGATCCTGGTACCGGATGTCGAGCACCCTGGCTTGCTGATCATGGTCCACGAACTGCCGGCCGGCAAAGGTATACAAATCACCGCGCTGAACTTCGGCGATACGCCGATCACAGAAACCCTGCACCTGCCCAACATTGCACCGGGGCCGGTGGTGGACATCATCAATGAGCGGGTGGAGGGCGACCTGACCGCTGAGGGTGAATTCACTATTACGCTGGATGCGTACGAAGGATTGGCGCTGCGGGTGGTCAGTAGCTCGCCGATGTTTTAGTGGGAACGCCGGGGGGCGTGGGCCTGTTTCAGCATCCAGTCGGTGGCCCACGACTGCCTGGCGCGCTATTGAAGTGGCCGTGCGCATTTGTTGATAAAGATCAGAGGCCACACGTCGCAACTCCAGATACTCACTCAATCGCCTCATCCCTGTTGGCTGGCTTGGTGAAAACCGGGCGCTTGGGCGATATATCGGCGGCATTGCCATGGGCCCTGCGGTCCCAAATGCCGCCGCGGGTCACCTCACTCAATGGAGGAGAGGCGTCGTGACGCACTCACAGCCATATATTCGTTGGTTCAAGGAGTTGGGCCTCGACGATGTCGCGCAGGTCGGCGGCAAGAACGCCTCGCTGGGCGAGATGTACCAGCAGCTGACCGGTGAGGGCGTACGGGTACCCAATGGGTTCGCCATTACCTCACAAGCGTATCGGTATGTCCTTGAGCACAATAAGGCCTGGGCGCGGCTGCACGAGGCACTTGACGGTCTCGATGCCAATGACATCAAGGATTTACAAGCCCGTGGGCAGAAGGCAAGGGCGATCGTATATGACTGTACGCTGCCGGAAGACCTGCAGGCGGCAATACGGCAAAGCTACGCACAACTCAAACACGAATACGGTGACAGCATTTCACTGGCCGTGCGCTCCTCGGCGACCGCCGAAGACTCTCCACTGGCCTCGTTCGCCGGGCAGAACGACACCTATCTGAACATCGCCAGTGAAGAGGCGCTGCTTGATGCCTACAAGCGTTGCCTGGCGTCGAACTTTACCGATCGGTCTATCCATTACAAATATGACCACGGCTTTGATTGCTTCAAGGTCTGTCTCGCCGTTGTCGTCATGAAAATGGTGCGCAGCGATCTCGGTGCCAGCGGGGTAATGTTTTCCCTGGATATGGAAACGGGTTTCAAGGATGTCGTGTTCATCAACGCTGCCTGGGGGCTTGGGGAGAATGTCGTACAGGGCACGGTCGCGCCCGACAGTTTCTACGTGCACAAACCCAGCTTCATCGCCGGCTACCGCGCCGTGCTCAAGCGCAGTCTGGGTAGCAAAGAAAAGAAGATGGTGTTTGCCGAGACCCTCAATACCGGAAATATTGCGCTGGAATACACCGTGAATACCGATACATCCACCGAACAACAAGCCCGTTTCTGCCTCTCTGACGAGGACGTCATGCAGTTGGCCGACTATGCCATCAAGGTTGAAAACCACTACTCGAGCAAAGCCGGTTTTTACAGACCCATGGATATGGAGTGGGCGAAGGATGGCGTCGACGGCCAGTTATATTTGGTACAGGCACGTCCTGAAACGGTGGCCTCCCAAGAAAACAGCAACGTGCTGCGCATTTATCAGCTCAAGCAACGATCGACAGTGCTGCTGAAGGGCAAGGCGGTCGGCACCAAGATTGGCGCGGGAAAGGCCCGCGTGATCAACGATGTCAAACAGCTCAGCGAGTTCAAGCCTGGCGAAGTGCTGGTTTCGGATAACACCACGCCGGATTGGGAGCCCGTCATCAAGACCGCTGCGGCGGTTGTGACAAGCGGGGGCGGACGTACCTGTCATGCCGCCATCGTATCGCGTGAGTTGGGTATTCCTGCGATCGTGGGGGCAGTGAACGCGGCAGAGGTCATCCACACCGGAGCGTCGCTGACTATCAGTTGCGCTGAAGGCGAAAGCGGGATTGTGTATGACGGTGAACTGGATTTCGATGTCCAGGAGACGGACCTCAGCCAATTGGGACGCCCCGCGACCAAGATCATGATGAACCTGGCTAACCCCGACCAGGCCTTCAGCCTCGCCTCCCTGCCGGTAGATGGCATCGGCCTGGCGCGTATGGAATTCATCATCAATGAATACATCAAGGTCCATCCAATGGCCCTTGCTCACCCGGAAAAGCTGGATGACGCCACCCGTGAAACAATCGCGGTGCTGAGTAGGGCCTATCAAGACCCGACGGATTTTTTTATCAAGACCTTGGCAGAAGGCGTCGCAACGATTGCCGCGGCGGTGTATCCAAAGCCTTGCGTCGTACGCATGAGCGACTTCAAAAGCAATGAATATGCAACCCTGCTGGGCGGGCAGTATTTTGAGCCGGAAGAGCATAATCCAATGCTCGGATTTCGGGGGGCGTCCCGATACAGCCATCCTGCCTATGCCGAAGGGTTTGCGCTGGAATGCGCGGCCATGAAATGGGCGCGTGAACACATAGGCCTCACCAACATCAAGTTGATGATCCCTTTTTGTCGCACCGTGAAGGAGGGTGAAAAGGTATTGGCGGCAATGGCCAGCCATGGTCTGCAGCGCGGAGAAAACGGGCTGGAGATCTACATCATGTGCGAAATACCCAACAACGTGATCCAGATCGATGCATTCGCCCAGTTGTTCGACGGCTTCTCCATCGGCTCTAACGACCTGACTCAATTGGTACTCGGCGTGGACCGTGATTCGGAAGTCGTCGCTTTCGATTTCGATGAGCGCGACCCAGGGGTAAAACAGATGATTCGCCTGGCGGTAGAAGGCGCCAGGCGTAACACTCGACACTCGGGAATCTGTGGACAGGCTCCGTCGGATTATCCCGAGATGGCCGAATATCTAGTGGAGATTGGCATCAACTCGATGAGCCTCAGTCCAGACGCCGTGCTCGCCACGATTCGGCACGTCCTGGCTGCGGAAAAACGCTTGCAAATCAGTCGGGCGATTCTCGACGGTTGAAGAGGGCGGCTTTCGCACCGTCGGCAATAGCGCTGTAATCGCGGTTTCGACCCTGCGTAGATAACACCCCCATTAGCTAGCGCCGATGGGCAGCGCCATGCCGAACCACCTCGATGCAAAACGCCTGTTCGAAAGGCGGCACGTTGCACTCGACGACGTCATCGGAGGCGACTTGCAGGTGCACGCCGACAATGTCGGCCCGGATCGGCTGTTGACAGACATGTCGGTCGACCAGCACCGCCGTGTAGACCCGACAAGCACCCAGTTGTGCCAGATAGGCGCAAGTACGCAGCAGCGAATGACCTTCAAACAGCACGTCATCGACAACCAGGAACGTCGTGTTGGCAACGTCCAGGTTGCCCAGGCCTGGGTTCTCGATCAATTGCGTGTAGGTATGCAGCACTTGCAGGTCATCGGTGTAACGCTTGACCTGAAGGGGGAAAAGAGGGAGTTCCGGTTGACCGGTCTGACGCGCAATGCACTGGCGCAACCGTTGAGCCAAAGGCTCGCCCCGGCGTTGGAGGCCAATCAGTGCCGTGTGCGAGGCTGGCAGCAAGTGGGTGGCCTTACGCGCCATCGCCTGCAACACATTATCAAGCTCATTGCTGTCATACAGGCGTAACCGCTGGGTTGCCAGTAGGATCGTCATTGCCTTCTCCTTTCCCTAACCCTTGGGGCACTGATTCAGGCGATCAGCAAATAATCCTCCACCTTACTGACACCTGGCACCGACCAGGCGGCCCGTTCCGCAATCTGACGCTCGCGCCAGAAATGCACCTTGCCTTCGAGCTTGACCACACCGCCTACGACCTTGATTTGTATGCCCTTGGCATCGACTTCTGCATTGCGTTTGAGTGCCTCTTCGATGCTCTGCTGAATATCCGTGACCTTGACTCTCGTGCGCAGGGTGAGGCGATTGTCTATGCCCACCACACCGGACAGTTTGCGCACGGCACTCTCGGCGGTTTCCTTCTGATACTGCCAATCCACCTGGCCTTCAAGGATCACCCATCCTTTTTGCACGATCACCTTGATGTCGCCTTCGGGTGTATCGGATCGCCACGAGATGATGTTCAAGGCGCGTTTTGCGATGGCGTCATCTTCTGTGCCGGCGTCTTTGTTCAGCCGGACCTGGAGTTCTTCAGCCACTGCGCGTACGCCTTTGACAGTTTTGACCGCACGCTCGGCACTGATCTTCTGGGCGTAGCTTTTCACGTAGCCTGAGAGTGTGACGACACCGTTGTCCACGCTTACGCCAATGTGGGCAGCGTCGATATCGGGCTGAAAATCCAGCTCATCCAAAATGGTATTTCGCAAACTTAAGTCATTCATGATGGTGTCCTTTTCTCAATTAAAAAAACACGGGGCACAACAACCTGATGCCGGTCAGTTGATGACGAACACTGTAACTGTGGCTAGCCCTAATGCCGTTCAGTTAAGGCTTTTTTTGTAGGAGCGAGCTTGCTCGCGAAGAACTCACAGGCGCCGCGTTCACTCAGGAAACACGCGTTATCGTTGACGTTTTTCGCGAGCAAGAACTAGGCGTCCCCCTCGCTCCTACAGAAGGCGATGTACGCTTAACTGAACGGCATTATGGCTAGCCCGCTCGCCACAAGTGACTCTTTGCTCGTTCTATCCGTTGTTGTTTTTACGCCTGAGCGATCGACAGATATTGAGCTAAATCAAAAAGGGTCCAGGGGGCGCACGCCGTTAATCGCCCGCTGTTTATGTGATAAATGTCAGCGCAAATACTGGATAAACCCAGCTATTTTATTCGAACGGCCGCGCTTTGCAGGCGAGGACCGACAGCGGGAACGTCATGACCAGGTGCTTGCTCGTGGCCTGGCTCGGCCTTGTTGTGACGGCAGAGGTGGTCAAATCGCTTTTTGAGGAACTCACTTCCATGCTCGCTAAGTGGCTGGATCCCCTCCTATTGCTGCTCACGGCACTGACGCTGGCGGCCGGGGGCATTGCGCATGTCGCGCAGCAGCCTGATTGGGCATCTATGTGTTGGGCCGCAGGCAGCCTGGTGATGGTTGCGGTGCTGCTCATCGAGATTGTGGGGCGTCTTGCCCGGCGCGAGGCCGGTGTGGACCTGATTGCGTTGCTGTCCATCACCTCGGCGCTGTTTTTCGGGCAGGCACTGGTGTCCGCGGTGATCGCCTTGATGCTGGCGACCGGACGAGCCCTGGAGTACTTCACCAAGCAACGCGCTGACCGTGAGTTGCGTGCGCTCATCGACCGCGCGCCACACTTTGCCTGGTTGCAGGAGGGCGGCAGCCTGCGCAAGATCCCCATCGAGCAGGTCACGCTGAATCAGACATTGCTGGTGCGGTTGGGGGAGGTGATACCGGTCGATGGTCGCTTGCTGAGTTCGACGGCCGTTCTGGACGAATCGGCGCTCAATGGTGAGTCGTTGCCCGTCACCCGTCGAGAGGGTGAGCTGCTGCACAGCGGTGTTTCCAACGTCGGCGCGCCGATCTTGCTGATTTCCACGCGAACAGCTGCGCAGAGCACCTATGCCGGCATCGTGCGGATGGCCGAGGCAGCGCGCCGTTCACGCGCTCCTTTCGTGCGCATGGCTGACCGTTATGCAGTGTTCTTTATCCCGCTGACATTGTTGATTGCCGGGTTGGCCTGGCAACTGAGCGGCGATCCTTTGCGAGCGTTGGCTGTTCTGGTGGTGGCGACACCTTGCCCTTTGATTCTGGCGGTACCGATTGCGTTTATCTCGGGTATTTCAAGGGCAGCGCAACGCGGGATCCTGATCAAGGATGGCGCGACCTTGGAAGCACTGGCCACGGTCAAGCAGGTTTTTCTCGACAAGACCGGTACTCTGACCAGCGGCCATGCTCGTCTGCAGTCGATAGAGGTCAACGGACTGCACGATCCGCAACGCTTGCTTGGCCTGGCCGCGTCTCTGGCGCAGGCCTCGACACATCCTATCTGCCAGGCAATTGTTGAAGCAGCCCATCAGGGGCAGTTGTCGCTCAGCGTCCCGCAGGGCGTGGAAGAAAGCCCGGGCGCGGGGCTTTGTGGGTGCGTCGATGGCATGCAGGTGCGCTTTGGTACTTTGTCTTTTGCGCACAAAGACGCCGAGGCAACCGGCTGGGTCGTAGCCATGCTGCGCCGCATGGACCACCTGGCGTGCAGCGGAAGCTTCATCGACGTGGACGGGAAACTCGCGGGCCTGTTTGTTTTCTCGGACAACATTCGGCGCGAAACGCCACAGACGCTGCGTCGACTGCGCAACAGAGGCATCGAAAAGATCGTCATGCTCACCGGGGATCGCCTGGAAACTGCCGAGATGATTGCGCTGTCTGCCGGGATTGACGAGTTGCGTGCCGGGTTGACCCCTGAAGATAAAGTGCGGGCGCTACAGCAGGATGGCCAGCACGCCAGCACGCTGATGGTCGGCGATGGCATCAATGACGCACCGGCGCTGGCGGCGGCTGATGTCGGTGTGGCAATCGGAGCCAGCGGCGCCACCGCTTCTGCACAAGCCGCTGGTGTTGTGCTGCTGGTGGATCGACTGGATCGTCTGGTCGAGGCACTGGACATCGCCCGGCGCACCCGTTACATCGCGCGCCAGGGAGTGCTGGTCGGCATGGGGTTGTCATTGCTGGCCATGGCCGTGGCAGCCTCGGGTTACCTGCAGCCGCTGATCGGCGCCATGGTGCAGGAGGGCATAGACGTGGTGATCATCCTCAATGCCCTGCGGGCACTGGGGCCGTGGTGGGGAAGGAGGAAACAAACGCTCACCGCTGAGCATATCGATCGCCTGCATGATGAGCATCAACAACTCACTGCCGTATTGAATGATCTGCACCAAATGGCCAATGACTTTGCCCAGCGTCCAGTTGCGCAAGCACGGAGCGACCTGGTGGCGCTGGTCGACAAGCTGCAAACAGTACTGGCGCAGCACGAACACAACGACGAAGACACACTCTACCCGCTGCTGACGCTGAGCATGCCGGGCGAGGACCCCATGTCAGCGATGAGCCATGCTCACCGAGAGATCTTTCGCCTTATCCATTTACTCGCGCGCATGAGCAGCGACTTCAGTTCCGACCCCGCGACGGCACCTGCTGACGAGATTCAGCATCAGCTGATTCGCCTGGACACCCTCGTGCGCCTGCACTTTGATCAGGAGGACGAACTGTTTCACAATCTGGATTGGCGCTAGACGTGAGTAACTCGCGCAAGGCTCTCGACTCTGGCGGATACCCTGTCGCTGATCTTTTTGGTTTAAATGCTATATAAAACAATAGGTTATATTTCTATGTCATGCTGACAGTTGTATACCCAACTGATCTCGTGCATCCCGACTGCTGCCTGTCGATTCCTTCTTGTCTGTTGCAGTTTTTGCGCGCGTGTCGCGCATCTGAAAGGCAGATTTTTCCATGCAGGCCTTCATCCTTGCCGCGTCAAATCTCCCTCGCATGCGCGGCGGGGCAACTCAGGGTGCCAGACGTGGAGGCGCTGGCCGCCTTCCAGCTGAACCTGCACAAAGTCCAGGCCGTGCAGGGTGATCTTGTCGGTCATTACGTCGTCGATGATGCTCACGGCAACACTCGTCCTTGCCGCTATAGCGGCTGACTTTGAAGGGGGAGGGGGAGGGGTGGAACGAAAGAGTGAGGCGCTAATTCCAGCGAACGTCGAGTTCTGAAATTTGTTGCTGCAGCTGCTCTATGATTTCAAACCAAGAATCGAAACTGGCCAGCGCCTCTGCACTCGGAACCGGCAACGGCGTCGTTCGATGCGGGCCTGCCAATGATTGCCAAGCTCGCCGGATTACCCGCCGCATCACGACGGGCAACCCTTCGCGCTGGGCATTTTTGGGTTATTTGGCGTTCAACGCGGCCAGGAACTGTGTGTGCTTCAGCGTTTGCGAAAACATCGGCAAGGTAAATTGCTCGGCGGCGTGTTGTTGTTCATCGGTGAAGGTCGCTGTGCAATCGGTCAGTGTCACCACCTCATAGCCCTTTTCATAGCCGGTCCGGACGGTGCCTTCAACGCAACAGTTGGTGAGAAAACCCGCCACCACCAGATGCTGGATGCCATTGTTGCGCAGCACCAGGTCCAGGCCCGTGGTGGCGAAACCGTCCAGCCCACGCTTGCCCTCGACCACGATGTCGCTTGATTCATGGGTCAGTGCATCGGTGATTTCGGCGCCCCAGCTGCCGGCGCGGAAGGCGCTGCCATCTGCCACGCCTTTGAGAATCCCGTAGGAGCGCAGGGTCAGCTCTGGATAACCGTCGGCAAACTGGATGGGCAGGTGGATGATCTTCACGCCGAGTTTGCGCGCTTGTTGCACCGTGGTGGCGGTGTTGGCAAGCATGTCGGTGGCATGCATGACGTCTTTGACGGCGTCGTGGAAGACCCCACCCGGGGTGGTGAAGTCATTCTGGAATTCAATCAACACAAGGGCGGTTGTACTCGGGTTCATGGTGATGCTCCGATCAGTAGGATTTACCACGTCGGACGGCACAAAGCGCCGCCGATCAACCAGGGGGCATAGGGAATGGCGTCATGGCTTTACGCTTGGGTTCCGGCTACACACGATGAGTGTACAACGTTGGTTAATGCATTTTGTCTTCAGGACCGCGTGTATCGCACGGCCTCGATGTTCCGATTCCCAGGGTTATGCAGGTTCACGCCCTGGGCAGTGGGAGATAGGGTTGGGTCTGAACCCCTGGAGGTAACTTCATCAGCGACTACTGCAAATCCACGGTCCGCTTCCCCTGCGTACTCAGCGGCTAATCGGAAATTATTGATAATGATTGTCAGTCGGGAGTATCTTTGCCGCGCTCACCCAGAAGGGAACGCTCTTTACCGGTCTATGGATGGCGAGGCTGATTCTTCTGGGTGAGCACCTGGCTTCCCGTCCACCAGCAGACATGCTGGGGAATGAGCATCTTCCCACTGCGTCAGTACCTCAGGAACATCTGCATTTGACCCCGAGTTCATTTCTCCAGAAAAAAACGGCCAGTTAAGGCCGTAAAGTGGGATGAACCGTTTCGTGAGGTATTCGACTGTTATTGGGCACTCGAGAGAAATCGCGGGTCTTGTGACTCGTGTTGCCAACCGCCACCCAATGCTTTGAATGTGGCCACCGCAGCTCGAGCCGATTCCGTTTGGGCTTGTGCTCTGCCATCAGATGCGGCTAACAAGTTCTCATCGGCACCCAGTACTTCGATCAGGCTCACCACGCCTTTTTCGTAGGCGGTGAATGATCTGTCTCGGGCTTTTGTAAAAGCAATTTCACCCTGCGCAAGCTGTTTAAGCTGCTGCTCGCGGTTGATCAGCGCGGAAAAAGCGGTTTCGACATCCTCGGAGGCCCGTAGCACTGACTGGCGATAGGCGGCTAACGCTTCAGCTTCTTGCCCCTTGGCCAAGTCAATCTGAGCGTTAATACGGCCAAAGTCGAACAGCCTCCAGCGTAGTCCCAATACCGCCGATGCCTGACTGGCATCGTTGGAGAAAAGATTTCCGCTGGAGACCGACGTCGCGCTGCCTATCAGCGCGCCTACGGAAAACTTGGGGTAGTACTCGGAAATGGCTTCGCCGATGCGAGCGTTTGATGCCGCCAGCCGGCGCTCTGCGACGATCAAATCTGGACGTCGGCGCAGGAGGTCCGCTGGAGAGCCCAGGCTGGCGAATTGTGGTACATCCGGGATGTGTGTCGATTGAGCCAACTGCGCAGTATAAGTGCCCGGTGGCTTACCCAAGATGACATCCATAGCGTTCATTGCCGAATCAAGGCCAGCCTGCAGTACTGGCACCGTTGCTTGCGCTTGGTTCAACGATCCTTGAGTCTGATTCAGCTGCAGTTCAGCAGCCAGTCCTTTGGCGTAGAGATGTTCGATGGTGGCGAGCAGGTGTTGTCGCGTCTCTACTTGCTTTCGGGCAATTTCCAGGCGTGCTTGCAGGCCGCGGATGCTGATGTAAAGGTCAGCAGTCTGCGCTACCACTGCTAGCCGTGTGGCAACTGCTGCTGCTTGGGACGCCTGGTAGTCGGCCACGGCTGCTTCTTTGCCTCGACGTAATCCTCCAAACACATCAAGTTCCCAGCCAGCATTGAGATTCGCCTCATAAGCACTACCGTAGCGGTTATAGGATGGATCTGAATTCAGCACTTGGCCCAACGGTGTTTCCAAGGATTGTCGCGCTCTAGCCGCTTGGCCACTGACGGTGGCCGACGGCAAAAGAGCGGCATTAGCTGCTCCCAAGCCCGCGTGAGCCTGTTCGATCCTGGCGGTTGCCTGAGCTAAATCGAGGTTCTGCTCAAGGGCTCGATTGATTAACTGGCTGAGAACGGGGTCATTGAAAGCCTTCCACCAGACGGTAAGATCGCTGGAGGTTGAGTCAACTGTTCGTGTTGTAGGTGGATGCGCTGAAAAATGCGCGGGCAGTTCTACTTTGGGCTCCGAATAGTCAGGGCCCACCGAGCAGCCTGTGACCATACCGAAACTTAGCAAAACGGCAAAACGGAAAGGGTGCATGTGACACCTTTGAAATGATCGGTTGGTGACCATATTACGATTTGGTCATAAGTTGTCAACAGCCCTGCGGGTGCGTAAGCTAATCGCATGAACCCATTATCCGTTTCCTCGTCCAGCACTCGCGGTCCTGCCGAACACGAAATCCGAGACCAGATAGTCGCGGCGGCCAACGAACATTTCAGTCAATACGGTTACAGCAAGACAACAGTCTCCGACCTCGCGAAAGCGATCGGTTTTTCCAAGGCGTATATCTACAAGTTCTTCGACTCCAAGCAGGCGATTGGTGAAGCCATTTGCAGCAATTGCCTGTCGCAAATCATTGCGGCCGTGGAGGAAGCTATCAATGCCGTGGGTATCTCACCCACGGAGCGATTTCGACGATTGGTCAAAAGCCTTATAACCAAAGGGGTTGACCTGTTTTTTAATGATCGAAAACTGTATGACATCGCGGCGTTCTCTGCGTCGGAGCGCTGGCCCAGCTCGCAGGTCTATGACATGCGAATCAAACACTTCGTACTGCAAATTGTACGAGAGGGGCGTGAACTCGGAGAGTTTGAGCGCAAGACGCCTTTGGATGAGACAGTGGAGTCGATTCACCTCGCACTACGCCCCTACATCAACCCTTTGCTGTTGCAGCACAACCTTGACGTCGTTGAAGAGGCCCCTGGGCTCATTTCCAGCCTTATTCTGCGCAGCCTGATGCCTTAAAAAGCGCTGGCTGGCAGATCTGTACACCTCCGCACTTCCCTTGTATCCGTAACTTAAGGCCGACTCTGCTGATCTCACCTTGATCAGCAGACGGCTTTCATTTGTTCGTTTCGTGACCGTTGACTTATTTGGTCACTTGGATGAGCATGGCGCATCCGCTTCCAAGAGGTCTCTATGATCCAGCGCCGTTCCACTTCATTTATGTTCATCGGTCTATTGCCGTTTGCCTTGGCTGCATGCAGCGAGGCACAGCCTCCTGATCCTCGTCTCCAGGCTCCTTTGGTTCGCGTCAGCCTGGTTCAGCCTTCTGTACCTGAAGCTCGCCTATACACCGGCGTCGTAGCGGCTCGGGTTCAGAGTGACCTTGGTTTTCGAGTGCCCGGAAAGGTGACGGAACGCCTCGTGGACACCGGCCAGAGCGTCAAGCGTGGACAGCCGCTTATGCGCATTGATGCGAACGATCTGACGCTGACAGCGCGGGCGCAGCAAGAAGCGGTGCTCGCTGCAATGGCTCGATCCCGACAGGCCTCTGATGACGAGTTGCGCTACCGTGATCTGGTGTCTGTCGGTGCTGTATCTGCTTCGGCCTACGCAGGAATCAAAGCAGCCGCCGACTCGGCCAAGGCTCAACTGAATGCCGCCAAAGCCCAGGCTGATGTGGCGAAAAACTCCACCGGTTATTCAACCTTGCTGGCCGACTCCGACGGCGTTGTTGTAGACACCTTAGCGGAGCCGGGGCAGGTAGTAGTTGCAGGCCAGGTGGTAGTGCGTGTTGCCCATTCCGGACAACGTGAGGCCGTTATTCAATTACCTGAAACGCTACGTCCTGCTCTGGGCTCTTCGGCGACGGCGCAGCTTTATGGATTGGACCAGCATGAAGGGAAGGCGCATCTGCGCCAACTGTCCGATTCGGCTGACAGGTTGACCCGCACATTTGAGGCGCGTTACGTGCTGGAGGGCGCACTTGCCAATGCCACACTGGGGGCGACCATTTCGGTTGCCATCGGCGGCACGCCAACAGCCATCAATAGTGAAGTCCAGGTGCCAGTCGCCTCTCTCTATGACGCGGGTAAAGGTCCGGGTGTATGGGTGGTGAGTCGGGAGCCTGAGCAGGTGACCTGGCGCCCTGTAACGTTTCTCGGTTTGAGTGATGCTGAAACTGCACGTGTGACAGGTCATCTCAATGTCAATGATCGTATTGTCGCGTTGGGCGTTCACCTTTTAAGCGAGGGCGAGCAGGTCAGGGCTCAGGTGGCAGGCAACGCTCAGGCAGCGGTGGCTGAGGTGCGCCGATGAGCGGGTTCAACCTGTCCGCATTGGCCGTGCGTGAGCGTTCGATCACGCTGTTCTTGATCCTGCTGATATCCATAGGCGGGCTGTATGCGTTCTTCAAGCTAGGGCGCGCGGAAGATCCTGCCTTCACCATCAAACAGATGACGGTGGTAACGGTATGGCCTGGTGCGACGGCTCAGGAGATGCAGGATCAGGTGATTGAAAAGCTGGAAAAACGCATGCAGGAATTGCGTTGGTATGACCGGACCGAGACCTTCACACGTCCGGGAGTGGCTCTCACTACCGTCTATTTGCTCGATAGCACGCCACCTTCCGCTGTTCCCGAGGAGTTTTACCAAGCTCGCAAGAAGCTCCGTGATGAAGAGGCGGGTTTGCCGCCTGGAGTCATCGGCCCGATCGTCAACGACGAATATGCCGATGTCACCTTTGCCCTTTATGCGCTCAAGGCGAAGGGCGAGCCACAACGACTGCTGGTTCGCGAGGCCGAGTCCTTGCGTCAGCGCCTGCTGCACGTGGCGGGTGTGAAAAAGGTCAATATCATTGGTGAGCAGTCCGAGCGCATTTATGTCGAGCTGTCATACGAGCGTCTGGCGACATTGGGCATTTCCGCCCGAGACATATTTAGCGCGTTGAACGCGCAAAACATGATGACGTCGGCCGGTTCAGTCGAGGCCAAGGGACCACAGGTGTTCATCCGGCTCGATGGTGCGTTTGATGACCTCCAGAAGATTCGCGACACGCCGCTGGCCGTGCAGGGTAGAACCCTCAAATTGTCCGATGTGGCCGAGGTCAAGCGCGGTTACGAGGAGCCCTCCACGTTCATGGTGCGCAACAATGGTGAGCCCGCTTTGCTGCTCGGTATTGTGATGCGCGACGGCTGGAACGGTCTCGATTTGGGTAAGGCGCTTGAAGCCGAGACAACGTCGATCAACGAGCAACTGCCGCTAGGTATGACATTGAGCAAGGTCACCGATCAGGCGGTGAACATAGATGCATCGGTCACCGAATTCATGATCAAGTTTTTCGCGGCGCTGGGTGTGGTTCTGCTGGTATGTTTTCTCAGCATGGGTTGGCGTGTCGGCATCGTCGTCGCTGCGGCGGTGCCGTTGACCCTGGCGGCAGTTTTCATTGTCATGGCCGCAACAGGTAAGGACTTTGACCGCATAACGCTAGGGTCGCTGATTCTGGCACTGGGGCTACTGGTGGACGATGCGATCATTGCCATTGAAATGATGGTGGTGAAGATGGAGGAGGGGTATGACCGCATCAAAGCCTCCGCCTATGCTTGGAGTCACACCGCCGCCCCTATGTTGTCAGGCACGTTGGTCACTGCAATCGGCTTTATGCCTAACGGTTTCGCCAAATCAACCGCAGGTGAGTACACCGCCAACATGTTTTGGATTGTCGGCATTGCGCTGATCACTTCCTGGGTGGTGGCAGTGGTGTTCACACCTTACCTGGGGGTGAAACTGCTACCGCAGATCAAGGTGCCTGAAGGCGGCCATGCCGCGATTTACGGGACGCCCAATTACTTGCGTTTCAGGCGCGTACTGGGTGTGGTGATTCGCCGTAAAGGGCTCGTAGCGATCTCAGTGGTTGGTTTGTTCATTGTCGCTATTCTCGGCATGAGCGTGGTGAAGAAGCAATTTTTCCCAACATCAGACCGCCCCGAGGTACTCGTTGAGGTGCAGATGCCTTATGGCACATCCATCGAGCAAACTGATGCAGCGGCATCCGAAGTCGAGGCGTGGGTTGCGAAACAGCCTGAAGCACGAATAGTCACCGCCTACATTGGGCAGGGCGCCCCACGGTTCTATTTGGCGATGGCGCCAGAGTTGCCCGATCCTTCCTTTGCCAAAATTGTCGTGCTAACGGCAAATCAGGAAGAGCGTGAGGCGCTCAAGATCCGGCTGAGGCAAGCCGTTGCTGATGGCCTGGCTCCTCAAGCACGCGTACGTGTGACCCAGTTGGTGTTTGGTCCTTATTCGCCTTATCCGGTGGCCTTCCGCGTCATGGGGCCGGACCTGAAAGTGCTACGCGATATCGCCGGCCAAGTGCGCGAGGTGATGAAAGCCAGCCCCATGATGAGAACCGTCAATACGGACATGGGCGAGCGTGCCCCGGCACTTCACCTGGCACTGAATCAGGATCGTCTGCAGGCATTTGGTTTGACCTCCGCAGATGTTGCTCAGCAGCTTCAGTTTCTGCTGACCGGAGCACCAGTGACCCAGGTGCGCGAGGACATTCGCTCGGTCCAGGTGATTGCACGCTCAGCGGGTGACACGCGTTTGGACCCCTCGAAAATCGACGCCTTCACCTTGACCGGAGCGCAGGGCCAAAGGGTGTCGTTGTCTCAAGTCGGGACAGTGGAGATCCGAATGGAAGAGCCCATCCTGCGGCGTCGTGATCGAACCCCAACCATCACTGTACGTGGCGATGTGGCTGAAGGTCTTCAGCCTCCAGATGTTTCCAGCGCCGTGATGAAGCAACTGCAACCGCTTATTGAACAGTTGCCTAAGGGTTATCGCATTGAGTTGGCAGGGGCGATCGAGGAGTCGGGGAAGGCTAACAGGGCGTTGCTGCCGTTGTTCCCCATCATGATCGCACTGACGTTGCTCACCATCATTCTTCAGGTGCGTTCGATGTCGGCAATGATGATGGTGTTCGCTACCGCACCTCTGGGACTGATTGGCGTGGTACCCATTCTGTTGCTGTTCCAGCAACCGTTCGGGATCAACGCGTTGGTAGGGCTGATTGCCCTGTCTGGAATTCTCATGCGCAACACCTTGATCCTCATTGGTCAGATTCACTCCAATAAGCAGGCCGGTCTGTCTCCCTATGACGCCGTGGTAGAAGCCACTGTGCAGCGTGCACGGCCGGTGATTCTCACCGCACTGGCAGCCATGCTGGCGTTCATTCCGCTGACCCATTCGGTGTTCTGGGGAACGCTTGCCTACACCCTGATTGGCGGTACGTTCGCCGGGACTGTACTGACCCTGGTATTCCTGCCAGCGATGTATGCCCTTTGGTTCAAGATCAAGCCAGACACTTCAGGGGAACCCTCGATACCCGCACATCCTGCCTGAATGAGGGGGACATGAATTCGCCAGGGTGAGCGTGCCCTTCTCTCAAGTCTGGTGAAGACAACAGCCAATCATGGCCCCGATTAACGGGGCCATGACGAAGATCGCATAAGGTGAGTCAATGTCATTGGAAAGCAAACGTATCCGAAATTTAGGGCAGCACTACGGCCCGGGGGGATTTCACCCCCGATTTCCCGATTAGATTAATTGCGCCGTGATGATGGTGTACGTTCTGTACTTTGTGGGCGTTCCATCACTAACAACGTGGAGGTCGCGCTTGCGTAGATGCGCTCGTCGGCACCTTTCAATGTCGCCTCGGCAAACGCTGCGCGCCGACCCACCGAGATGACACGACCCTCGGCCCGGAGCGGGCCTGTTTCAGTGGTAATGGGGCGCAAATATGAAACTTTCAGTTCAAGGGTTGTGTAGGCCTGGGTTGCTGAAAGCTTGGAGTGAACGGCGCACCCACATGCGGAGTCGAGTAGCGTTGCAGCATACCCTCCGTGGATCGTGCCGATCGGGTTGTAGGCATGCAGGCCGGGCGTGCCTGTGAAGACCGCCCAGCCGTCACCGGCTTCGACAAAAGTGAAGTCCAGAGATTCGCCAATCGGTGGCCGTCCCCCGGCAGAAATCAGCGCCTGCAGGGTCTCAAGTCCGGATAGGCCGGGTGCAACTTCATCGACTAGATTCATTGATATTTCTCCATTTATGCCGGAACGATATCGCTGGTCGGCTAGGGTAAAAATGGGTGGCGGCTGTTGTGGGTAAAATTCAATGGGCATCCGCGGATGGCTGTTTCGGCGGTTGTACCTTGCGCATCAAAGGCACCAGTAACACGGCGACGACGAAGCACGCCATGATCATCAGGAACGAATCGGCATAGGTCAGCGTCTGCGCCTCACGCCACGCCAGCGCCCATAGCTGACGCAGTGCAAACTGGTTGGCATCCAGGCTGTTTTGCCCGAGCAGTTGGGCATTGCCTGAAAGCTGGTCAAGCCAGACATTCATGGATTCGTTCTGGATATTCAGGTGCTCGGCCAGGCGCAGGAAGTGCAGGTTGGTGCGGTCGTTGAGCACCGTGGCGCAGGCGGCGATGCCGATGGCGCCGCCGAGGTTGCGCATCAGGTTGAACAGGCCGGAGGCGAGTTTCAGCCGGTCGGGGGCCAGTGCGCCGAGGGTCAGGGTTACCACCGGTGGCACTGCCATTTGTTGGGCAAACCCGCGTATGGCCTGGGGCAGCAGCAATTCCTTGGCACCCCAGTCGTGGGTGATGGGGGAGAAGTCCCACATCGACAGGGCGAACAGCGACAAGCCAAACATCAAGATCCAGCGCAGGTCGAAGCGGTTGGCCAGCAGCGCGTACACCGGGATCGCCAGCAACTGGAACACCCCCGTGGAAAACACCGCCAGGCCGATATCCAGCGAGCCATACCCGCGCACCCGGCCGAGGAACAGCGGCGTGAGGTAGATGGTGGCGAAAATGCCGATGCCGGTGATAAATGAAAACAGGCAGCCCAGGGCGAAGTTCCGGTCCTGCAGGGCGCGCAGGTCGACAATCGGTTCCTTGATTTCCAGGCAGCGCCAGATAAACAGTCCGCCACTGATAGCGGCGATCCAGGCGGTGGTGGAGATGGTGCTGTCACTGAACCAGTTCCAGCGCGGGCCTTCTTCGAGGGTGTATTCCAGGCAGCCGAGAAACACCGCCATCAGGCCCATGCCGATGTAGTCGGCGCCCTTGAGCAACGATGGGTTGGGGCGGTCGACTTTCACCAGCATCGGCACCGCTAATGTCACGAACAGGCCAGGCACCAGGTTGATATAGAACAGCCAGTGCCACGAAGAAATATCAGTGATCCAGCCGCCCACGGCGGGGCCCAGGGTGGGCGCAAGGGACGCGATGGCGCCGATGGTGGACGCGGCGATCACCCGCTGTTTGCCGTTGAAGTACATGAACGCGGTGGTGAACACCAACGGGATCATCGAGCCTCCCAGGAACCCCTGCAAGGCACGAAACGCGATCATGCTCTGGATGTTCCAGGCCATGGCACACAACAGGCTGGTCAAGGTAAACCCGGCCGCCGACGCCGCGAACAGCCAGCGCGTGCTCATTACCCGCGAGAGCCATCCCGACATGGGGATCACGATGATCTCCGCGATCAGATAAGCGGTCTGCACCCACGCCGTATCGTCCGCGCCGGCAGACAGCCCGCCGCCGATGTCCTTGAGGGAAGCGGACACGATCTGGATATCGATCAAGGCGATGAACATGCCCACGCACATGGTGGCGAAGGCTGTGACCTTTTGCGCAGTGCTGAGGGCGGGCAGCGGGTTGTTCATAGCTGGGCCTTGAGGGCGCTGGCCTGGTCTTCGAACGCCTCACGGGTGTTGACCTTTGCCATCACCGACAGGCCTGGGCGCAGGGCGCCAAAGTCGGCGTCATTGCTGTCGAGCCGCACGCGCACCGGCACGCGCTGCACGATCTTGGTGAAGTTGCCGGTGGCGTTTTCCGGCGGCAGCACACTGAATTGTGCGCCGGTGGCGGGGGCGAGGCTCTCGATGTGCCCGTGGAATTCGCGGCCGGGGAGGATATCGGCGCGGATGCTCACGCTTTGCCCAATCTGCAGGCGGCCCAGTTGGTCTTCCTTGAAATTGGCGTCCACCCACAGCCCTTTTGCCGGCACCACCGAGATCAACTGGCTGCCGGCCGCGGCGTAGGCACCGACCCGGGCGCGGCGATTGCCCACGTAGCCGTCCACCGGGGCCCGCAGTTCGGTGTAGCTGATGTTCAGTTGTGCCTGGTCGCGTTCGGCTTGGGCCTGCTGCAGTGCGGCGCGGGCCTGACCGCGTTGGGTTTCGATCACGTCGATCTGCCGGCGTGCCGCCATCAGCCCGGCTTGCGCTCGGGAGTGATCGGCGCGGGCGGTCTTCCACACGGCGTTGACCCGTTGCGCACTTTCCACCGACACGGCCTGGCTGCGTACCAGGTGCTGGTAGCGCGTCTGATCGTCGCCGGCCCGTTGGGCTTCGGCGTCGGTAGCGTCGATCTGCGCCCTGGCCTGGTTGATCACTGCCAGTTGCAATTGTTCGGTGGCGTCGAGGTTGGCGAGCGCGGCCTGTTGCGCTGCCACGGCGCCATCGGCCTTGGCCAGGGCGGTGCGGTAGTCGCGTACATCAATGCGGGCCAGTACGTCGCCGGCGTGTACGAACTGGTTGTCCTGCACGGCCACTTCGCTGATATAGCCCGGCACTTTGGCGCTGATCACCGTCACGTCCGCACCCACGTAGGCATCGTCGGTGTCCTCGATAAATCGGCTGACCAGCCACCAGTGGCTGGCGTTCCAGACGCCGCCCACCACGGCCAGGGTCAGCAGCCCCACGCGCAGTACGTGTTTGCGCCGGGAAGTTTTCGTGGGTTCGGGCAAAGCGCCGACTTGAGCGTCCATGACGAAATGACCTCATTGCGTATTAGTGGGGGAAGGGGCTGACCAGTTGATCTTTTGCGGTGTAGGCCCTACCGGTTCGCGCGCGCCACAGGCTCAATGGTTCGGCGTCGGCGGCGACATGCACGCGGTGGTCTTCGCGGGTGATGGGCTTGCCGGTGTTGGCATCCATCAGCGCGAGTTTCACGGGGCGCCCGGTGTCCTCATCGGCGAGAAACACCTTGGATGACCCCTCGGCATGCCGCGCGCCCCAGGCCATCAGCGTGAGAATCACCTGGCGCAAGTCCCGGCCGGCTTCGGTGAGGTGGTATTCGTGGCGCGGCGGGTTGTCCTGGTAGGGGCGCCGCTCCAGCAAACCGTTGGCCACCAGCGTGTTCAGGCGGCGAGTCAGCGTGTTAGAGGCGATCCCCAGGCTCGTGAGAAATTCGTCGAAACGACGCAGCCCATAGAACGCATCGCGCAAGATCAAAAGGCTCCAGCCATCACCGATGTGCTCCAGGGCACGGGCGACCGGGCAGGGCATGGACTGGAAGCTGGCTTTCTTCATGACGATCTCCGGGATTTGTTGCTAAGTATTACGATAATAATATTGCACGGTGAATTTCATAATGAAAGTGACTCGCGCGAATTTATTATTGTGTTCGGCGTGCGCCCCCTCGTGCACCCGCTCGCTTCGCTCGATACGGATGGTGCGTTGGCCTCGAATGGCTCACTGGTTGTTTCTACGCGGATGCAGCCTTGATGAGATGGGGAAAAACGGGGAGGGGAAGATCAATCCATGAGACAGAGGGGTATTCGACCGCTCCAGGAACGCCTTGCCTGCAGCGATTCCGTTAGCGTACGGGTGAAGAACAGAAACTGTTGATTTGAGTCGGCAGAACGCCAGGGAAGGGAAGTGCGGGACAGATCCTGAAATTGAGGAACACAAAAGATAAGGGCCTGCATGAAGTTCATCATGCAAGCCCTTGATATCTATGGTGCCCGAACCCGGAATCGAACCGGGACGCCCTTACGAGCGGGGGATTTTAAGTCCCATGCGTCTACCAGTTTCGCCATTCGGGCGGTAGCGCGGTGCAACAGGGTTGGGAATATATAGATCCAGGCTCCTGGGCGCAAGGTGGCCGGGCACCTTTCTTGTGCAAAGGGCTGGATGAAAAAGCTTGATAGATCAGTGATCTACATAGGCTTCACGAACAACGCAAAAGGCGTGCGAGACCCGGGAACAAGGCTCATAAATGACAGTCATAGCGATATGCCATCCCGGCAGTTCGGAAAGGAATCAATTGATGCTCCGTGTTCGTAAGCGTTCTTGGATGATGACAATAGGCGCCGTGGCGGTATTGGCGGGTGGTGTGGTCGGCCCGGTGCAGGCGGGGAGTGCGGTGAAGTGGGGGGATTTCAGTGCGTCGGCCGGTGACCGGTTGACGGCGACTTCGATGGAGGCGGGTAACCAATATGTGTTGAAGTCGTCGAGCCTTTCGGTGGGCGATATCGAAGCGTTGCAAGCGGAGCAGAAGCGTAGCACCAGCGCACTGCAAAGCCTGACCAGCAAAGTCGAGGGCCAGGGCCGCGAGCTCGACGAGCTCAAGCGTAAGGGCGGTTCCGCCGCCAGCGCCGGTGATAGCCAACTGTCGAGCCTCAAGAGCACGATCCAGGATCAGAAAAGCACGATTGACCGGCAGAAAAGTGACATCGACGCCTTGAAGCGTAGCCTGGACGATTTGAAACGCAGCGTTGAAAGCCTGAGCAGCAAAGTGAAGTAACCGACGCGTTACCGCAGGCGCGAGAATGTTCGCGCTTGCGGGTCTTGCTTAATAGGCGTCGGCCACTGCACTGGCCCCATTGACAATCGCTATCCCGGAGCTGCTGCCCAGGCGCGTAGCGCCTGCCTCGATCATTGCCTGAGCCGTTGCCAGGTCGCGTACGCCCCCTGAGGCTTTCACCCCGATCGCCGCGCCGACCACTTTGCGCATCAAGCGCACATCCTCCAAGGTGGCGCCCCCGTGGCCGAAGCCGGTGGAGGTCTTGACGAAGCCAACATTGAGTTCACGGCACACTTCGCATGCCTTGATCTTCTGTTCGTCATTGAGCAAACCGGTTTCCAGGATCACTTTCAATGGCACCTCGCCACAGGCCTCGAGCACCTGGGCAATATCGTCACGCACCTGGTCGAGCAAGCCATCTTTCAACCAGCCGATGTTCAGCACCATGTCGATTTCCCGCGCACCCGCCTGGATCGCCAGTTGTGCCTCGCAGGCCTTGGCCGCACTCAGCCCGGCGCCCAGTGGAAAGCCGACCACCGCGCACACCAGGGCAGCTGACCCGCGCAGGCATTCGGCCGCCAGCGGTACGTTGGCGCTGTTGACGCATACCGACTTGAAGCCGTACAGGCGAGCTTCGTCGCACAATTGGCGCAGGCTGGCCTGGGAAGCGTCTGCGGTCAGCAAGGTATGGTCGATGTAGGCAGCGAGGGACAGGGGGGCTTGGGGCATGGTCGGAGTCCTGTGGGGGAGGGTGCTGAGAAAAGCCTGTTTGTGTTAAGTTGGATGCATTAAATGTTAAATAAATAACATTGTAAATGGGATTTGTGAGCCTTGTTATCTATCGGCCACGTTCAAACCGAGTGAAAACGCAGTGGATTCAAAGAAAAGCGAACGATTCAAAGCCATGCACAGGGCCTTGCAAGGCGAGGCCGCCGTGCATTTACGCGAGATGGCGGCATTGCTCGGCGTGTCGGAAATGACGGTGCGCCGCGACCTGGTGGACAGCCCCCAGGGCCTGCGCCTGCTGGGCGGGCATGTCACCCGCAGCGGTGCGCCGGAGCCGGATTACCAGGTGGCCGAACAAGACCAGCGCAACCTCGTCGAGAAGCGTCGCATCGGCAGCGTGGCCGCCAGCCTGGTGCGCCCGGGCGATACCGTTTTCATCGATTGCGGCACCACCACGCCGTTTATCATCGACGCGTTGCCCGATGACCTGGAGTTCACCGCCCTGTGCAACTCCCTTAATGTCCTGCTCAAACTCCAGCAAAAGCCCCACTGCACGGTGATCCTGTGCGGAGGCATGCTGGATCGGCGCAACCTGGTCTTCGAGAGTCGCGCCGAGCTGGGCATCCTTGAGGGGATCCGCGTGGCCTGGGCATTTATCTCCGCCGCCGGGGTGAGCGCCGTGCATGGCGTGACCTGTTACAACCTCAATGAAGTGGAGGTCAAGCGCCGGGTCATGGCACGGGCGCAACGTTGTGTGCTGGTGGCCGACCACACCAAGT
Source organism: Pseudomonas sp. MPR-R2A5 (assembly GCF_058793055.1). NCBI lineage: Bacteria > Pseudomonadati > Pseudomonadota > Gammaproteobacteria > Pseudomonadales > Pseudomonadaceae > Pseudomonas > Pseudomonas sp. MPR-R2A5. The sequence continues at coordinate 49,635 of NZ_JBXAFK010000032.1, read as the reverse complement.
TCGAGCAGGTACGTGCGGCGCATTTTGCTGAACTGGCCGACTTCCAGCGGGTGATCAGTGACGTTGGCCTGCCAGTGGCGCAGCGGCAGCTCATCGAGGAGGCCGGGGCGATTCTGATGCTGTGATTTATTTATCGTATGTTTGGATTCTAACAAAATTGCCTTGACACCCTGGCGGGCAAGGCATAATTTTTCAAATGTGATCGCTGTTCACATTTGTGAGCACTGCCTCGCTGAAGGCAGTGCCCGAATCCAGACAACAATAAAAATAGGAATCACCATGCTACAGATCGCCCGTAAACCTGTTCAGGTGCTGTCCCTTGCACTGGCTGTCGCGGCCTCGGTACTGGCGTTGAATGCCCAGGCCAAGGATCTGAAGATCGGTTTCAGCCAGGTCACCCTCCAATCGCCTTTCTATGTGCAACTGCGTGACGGTGCCAAGGCGGCCGCCGCGAAAGATGGCGACGAGTTGATCTTCCTCGACGCCAATGGCGACATCAGCAAGCAAAACAACGATATCCAGGACCTGCTGACCCGCAAGATCGACGTCCTGATCATCAATGCAGTCAACCCCGACGCCGTCGGCGCCTCGCTGGATGCCGCCAAGCGCGCCAAGGTCCCGGTGATCGCCGTGGACCGCGCGATCAACGCGCCTGTCGCCGCCACCATCGGTCGCAACAATGCCGAGATGGGCGAGCTGTCCGGCAAAGCCCTGGTGGCCGCGCTGAAACAAAAAGGCGTGGTCAGCGGCAAGGTCATCGAGATCCAGGGCGATGCCGGCGGTACCGTGATGCAAGAGCGGCGCAAGGGCTTTCATACCGCGCTGGCCGGCACCGACTTCAAGATTATCGAAGGCCCCTACAGCGAATACATGCGCGCCAATGCGGTGACGGCGATGCAGGATCTGTTGCAGGCCCACCCCGACCTCAAGGCCGTGATCGCGCACAACGACGATATGGCCATGGGCGCCCTGCAAGTGCTCAATGAAAGCGGCAAGAAAAACGTACTGGTAGCGGGCGTCGATGGCCTGTCGGAAGCGATCAATGCCATTCAGAACGGTGACCAATACGTCGCCACCGCCCTCAACGATCCGCGTTACCTAGGCGAAGTCGCGATTGAAGCGGCGCGTGGCCTGGTTACCGGCAAGACCATCCCGGCCTTCGTCGACGCCGGCACCAAAGTCGTGACCCAGGCCGATGCGGCCCAGATCAAGCACGACGCTACCTTCGGCGAATACCGTCCCGGCGCACTCTGAAGCGCTCACCGCTGCATTGCCTATCCAACAGGGGATTTCACTGTGAAAGCTGCCGTCATGTACAAACCGGGTGATATCCGGGTCGAAGATGTTCCAAAACCTGCCGTCAAGGCCGGCCACGCCTTGGTTCGAGTAGCGGCCTGTGGGGTCTGCGGCTCGGATATCCCGCGGATGCTGAGCAAGGGCGCCCATGTGATGCCGCTGATCTGCGGCCATGAGTTTGCTGGTTTCATCGAAGAAATCGGCAGTGGCGTCGAAGGCTACGCCATTGGCGAATTGGTCACTGTGCCGCCGATGATCCCGGACGTGACCAGCGACCAGTATGCCCGTGGCTTTCCGTCGCGCTCCGAACAGTACGACTACTTTGGCAGCCGCCGCGACGGCGCTTATGCCGAGTACGTCAATGTGCCGCTGAGCAACCTGATCAAAGTGCCCAAGGGCATGGACCCGATTGCCGCGTCCCTGGTCGACCCGGCGGCGATTGCGCTGCACGCCATCTGGAAAGCCGATTTCAAGGCTGGGCAGAGTGGCGCGGTGGTGGGGTGCGGGCCGATCGGGCTGTTTGTGATCCAGTGGCTGCGCATCATGGGCGCCAAGGACATCGTCGCCATCGATATCGCCGAAGAGAAACTTGCCATGGCCCGCCAGGCCGGTGCGACCCACACCTTGCTCAGCGGTGCCTCGGATGTCGAGTTGCCGCGCTGCCAACTGGTCGTTGAAGCCGCGGGTCATCCGAGCTCGATCAACCAGGCGGTACAACTGACCAAGGCCGGCGGGCACGTGGTATTTATCGGCATTCCAACGGGCGAAGTGCCGATCAGCACCGCGACTTTTTCGCACTTCCTGCGCCAGGAAATTTCCTTGCATGGCGCGTGGAACTCCTTCTCGGCGCCGTTCCCCGGTGACGAGTGGACCGCGTCGATCGACAAGCTGGCGTCGGGTGAATTGCAGTGGCAATTCATGATCACCCACGACTTGCCGTTGGAAGAGTTGCCCACCATGTTCAAGCGTTACGCCGACCGCAGCGAAGTGGCCGCCAAGGTGATTTTCCGCCCCTGATCCAAGGCTTAGGCTGTGATTCGCCCAGCCCTGCAATGCAGGTGGTTGCAGGGCTCAAAACAAAAAGCGTCGGCGGCACAAGACGCAGGAGGACTACCGATGACGTTGGTGTTGGGACTGGATTTCGGAACAGGTGGGGTGCGTGCCGGGCTATATGACTTGCACAGCCATAAACTGATACAGGTGGCCGAGGCTGCCTACGCCACGCAGTACCCGCAATTGGGTTGGGCTGAACAAGCGCCGGCTGACTGGTGGACCTCGCTGGGCAAAGCCTGTCGGCAATTGATGGCCCAGGCCGGGCATCTACCGGTGGCCGCGGTGTGTGTCGCGACCACTGCGTCCACGGTAGTGGCCGCCCAGGCGGACGGCGAACCGTTGGCCCCGGCCTTGTTATGGATGGATTGCCGCGCGGCCGTTGAGTCGGCGCGCAGCGCCCGGATCAGCCACCCGATGATGAACCAAGGGGGGGACGCCGTGGAGTGGCTGGTGCCCAAGGCCATGTGGCTGGCTGAGCACGAACCCGAGGTGTACCGCCGCGCGGCGCGAATCTGCGAAGCGGTGGACTGGATCAATTACCAACTGACCGGGCGCTGGGTTGCCTCTCAACTCAACGCCAGTTGTAAGTGGAACTACGACACGTTGCAGCAGCGTTTCCCCGTGGAACTGTACGCCGATCTGGGCATTCCCGAACTCGCACAGAAGCTGCCGCCGGAAGTGATCAAGGTCGGTGGGCGAATCGGTCCGTTGACCGCAGAGGCCGCCAATCACCTGGGCCTGAGCCGCGACACCCTGGTGGCCCAGGGCGGTATCGATGCGCACATGGCCATGCTCAGCGCCGGCACCACGGGCGCGGGTGAAGTGCTGTTTATCGGCGGCACCTCCGTGGTGCAACTGATGCATACCCCCAAGCGTATCGACGTGCCGGGTATCTGGGGGCCTTACCCCGGCGCCTTGCTCGACGGCCAATGGCTGATGGAAGGCGGGCAAGTCTCGGCTGGCTCGATTCTCAACTGGCTCGCGCAAAAAATGTTCGGCCTGGACGATGCCGGCCACCAGCAATTGATCCGCCAGGCCGCTGCCCTGCAACCGGGCTCCACCGGCCTGCTAGTGCTCGATTACTGGATGGGCAACCGCACGCCGTATCGCTCGCCGGACATGCGCGGGGCGATCATGGGCCTGTCGCTCAATCACGACCGCCACGATCTCTATCGCGCCTCGGTGGAAGCCATTGCCCTGGGCTCGGCGAACATCTTCCACACCTGGCGCAGTGAAGGCATTGAGATCACCCGCGTGGTCGCTGCCGGCGGTTTCCAGAAAAACCCGTTGTGGTTGCAAGCCACTGTCGATGCCACCGGCGTACCGTTCGAGATGGTCCCCCATGACAACCTGACGTTGATCGGGACTGCGGCGGCGGCGGCTTGCGCCCTCGGTGAATTCAGTGACTTGCAGCAAGCCGCCACGGCCTTCACCACCGTCGGCCGCCTGATCGAACCCGACCCTTACGCCCATGAGCAGTACATCGAATTGCTTGGCCGTTACCGCGCCGCCACGGACAGCGTGGCGCCCATCAGTTGCAAACCGCCGGCGAACCGCACGCTCGGCGTAAGGCCGGCCGCATGAGCACCCAAACCTGCGCCGATTCATTGCCGCCCAAGCTCACCGCGGACTCCCAACGTGATGACCTGATGGTGCAAGTCGCCAAGCTGTACTACGACCTGGAAAAGACCCAGAGTGACATCTCCCGTGAAACCGGCCTGACCCGCTGGCAAGTCAGCCGCCTGCTGCGCGAGGCCCGCGACTGCGGCGTCGTACGCATTGACATTGTGGCCCGCTCGGCCCGCGTGCCGGCGCTGGAAGTGGCGTTGCAAAAGCGTTTTGGCCTGCGCGAGGCGCTGGTGTTGGAGGTCGACGATGACGATGCACTCAATGTCGTGACCCAGGCTGCTGCGCGCTACCTGTGCAACCTGCAACCGATGCCTGCCCTGATCGGCGTGTCTTGGGGCCGCACCCTGACCAAGATGGCCCAATGGTTGGTGCCGCGCTGGAACGAAGGGGTCAATGTGGTGCTGCTCAATGGCGCGATCAACACGCGCTCGGTCGGCGAACCCAGCCATAACGTGGCCGAACGCTTCGCCCAGGCGGCGCGTGGCCAGGCCACCTTGCTGCCCGTGCCGGCCATCCTGGGGCACGCCCATACCCGGGAAGCGCTGGAACAAGACCCGGTGATCGCCCAGGTCATGCACTTGGGCGAGCAGGCGCCAGTTGCCTGCTTCAGCCTGGGCGAGTTGTCCGACCATTCGGTGCTGATGGAGTCGGGCTACATCGACCGTCCCTTGCTCCAGGAACTTGAGCGCCTCGGTGCGGTGGGCGACATCATGGGCCGGTTTATCGGCATGGACGGCGAACCGGTCATGCCCGAACTGGATGCCCGTACCCTTGGCCTGCGCCTGTCGGCGCTGCGCGACAAAGCCTGGTCGATAGCCGTGTGCGTGGGGGCCCACAAACATCGCATCGTGCACGCCAGCGTCAAGGCCGGTTACGTCAATGTGCTGGCGACCGACGCTGGCACCGCGCGCTATTTGCTGGAGCAGGATCATGAATGATTTGGCGCTGGAGATTCAGCATGTCAGCAAACGCTTTCCACCCAATGTCATCGCGTTGACCGACGCGTCCCTCGATGTGCGCCCCGGTGAAGTGCATTGCCTGCTGGGCGCCAACGGCGCGGGCAAGAGCACCCTGCTGAAGATCGTCGCCGGCGCCCATCGGCCGGACGCTGGCGAGATGTTCATCGGCGGCCGGCGCGTCGAGTTGAAAAACCCGCAGCAGGCGCGCCAGGCCGGGATCGCCATGATCTACCAGGAACTGGACCTGATCGCGCAGATGACCGTGGAAGAAAACCTGATGCTCGGCTACGCGCCACGGCGCTTCGGCATGATCGACCGTGGCAAGCGCAGTGCCTTGGCCAAGGCTGCGCTGGTGCGGGTCGGCGCCACGTTCTCCAGCACCGACTGCGTGGGCAGCTTGTCGATTGCCAACCAGCAACTGGCGGCCATTGCCCGGGCGCTGACCTGTGAGGCCAAGGTCGTGGTGATGGATGAGCCGTCCGCCGCGCTGAACGAAACCGAACTCAAGCAGGTATTCCGGGTGATCCGCGAGATCACTGCCGCCGGGGTCGCGGTGTTGTACGTGAGCCATCGCTTGAATGAGATTCGCGAGATCGGCGACCGGGTCACCGTGCTACGTGCCGGGCGCACGTTGCGCACCTATGAATTGGCGCAGATCGATGACCAGGCGCTGGTGGCCGCGGTGGTCGGCGAACATCGCGACCTGCTGGAGCGCAGCCCGCGCCAGCCGCCGCGCGAGGCGCTGGCCCTGGATATTCGTCGCTTGCAGGGTGCCCAGGGCTTGGATGTGCGTGGATTGCAGGTGCGCCAAGGTGAAATTGTCGGCCTGGCGGGGCTCAACGGCGCAGGGCGCAGCACCTTGCTCAAGGCGTTGTTCGGTGTGGGCCGTACCGACAGCGATGTCGAACTGTTCGGTGAGCCCTACCGCCCATTGACCTCACGCCAGGCTATTCGCCAGGGCGTCGGCCTAGTCCCGGAAAACCGCAAGACCGAAGGTCTGCTGCTGGACGCGCCGATCTACCGCAACGCCTGCCTGGTGCATGCGCGGCATCTGGGCTGGTTCTCCCATCGCCAGGCCAAGGACCGTGCGGGCCCGGTGCTGCAACGCCTGCAAACCAAGCTCGACAACCTGGAGCAACCGGTACGCCAGTTGTCCGGCGGCAACCAGCAAAAAGTGGTCATGGCCAAGTGGGTGATCGACGGTGCGCGGTTGTTGCTGCTCGACGAGCCCAGCCGTGGCTTGGATGTCGGCGCCAAGGCCGACCTCTACGCCCTGGCCCGCAGCCTCGCGCAGGAGGGGGCGGCCGTGTTGGTCGCCAGCAGTGAGCTGGATGAGTTGTACGTCAATTGTGACCGGATCTGGGTCATGCACGAAGGGCGTAACGCGGTGTGTTTCGACCCGTTGAGCGCCAGCCGTGACCAGATCGACCAGGCCATCCTTATTGGTCGACATCCTTGAACGGTAAAGAGTGCAGAACCATGACTATTGCCAGCAACCCGACACCCGTTTTCGACAAGCCCATGGCCCTGACGCCCAGCCGACGCAGTGCGGTGCTGGAATGGGTGATGCGCTACAACTTCGTGTTCATTTTCCTGTTCGCCGTGACAGTGGCGACGTTTTTGTCCGATGACTTCCTGACCTTCGGCAATATCGCCAACCTGTTCCAGCAAGGGGCGATCGTGGGGATCGTGGCCATCGGCATGACCTTCGTCATCCTGACCGCGAACATCGATTTGTCCGTCGGCAGCTTGTGCGCCTTTGGCGGCATCCTGGTGGCGGTGCTGTTGCAGCAACAGGTCAGCGGTTGGCTGGCAGTGCCGGCGACGTTGCTGGTGGGCCTGGCGATAGGCACCTTGATGGGCAGCCTGACGGTATTTGGCAAGGTGCCGAGTTTTATCATCACCCTGGCCGGCCTGGTGTCGTTGCGCGGTGCGACCTTCCTGGCCTCCGATGGCGCACCGATTGGCGGGCTGCCGGCAAGCTTCACCGGGTTTGGTTCATCGATGATCGACATCCTGCCGAGTGCCGGCATCGCGTTTCCGGTGTTGGGCCTGATCTTCATCCTGATCACGCTCATCGCCTGGCTGGTGCTGCGCTACACGGTGTTTGGCGAGTATGTGCTTGCCACGGGCGGTAACCTGGAAGCGGCGCGCTTGTCCGGTGTCCCGGTGCGGGCGGTGACCATTGCGGTGTTCGCCATTTGCGGGGGGCTGGCTGCGTTCGCCGGGCTGTTGATGACCTCGCGCCTGCATGTCGGCCAACCCACGGCGGCCCAGGGCCTGGAATTGGACGCCATCGCTGCCGTGGTGCTGGGCGGCACCAGTCTGTTCGGAGGGCGCGGTAGCGTGGTCGGCACGGCGGTGGCGGTGATGCTGCTGCAAGTGCTGCGCAATATCTTCAATTTGCTCGGGCTGGGTTCGTTCTATCAGATGGCGATCACCGGGGTGATCATTGTGCTGGCGATTCTGCTCAACCGCCTGATCGACCACTACGCTGGCCGAACGTGAGGAAAGCCCTGATGACTGCACCACAGATCAAGGCGGTGATTTTCGATATGGACGGCTTGCTGCTCGATACCGAAGGCATCTACACCGAAGTCACCCAATTGATTGCCGACCGCTTCGGTGGCCGGCGGTTTGACTGGAGTATCAAGCAGCACACCATCGGTCTGGGCGCATACGCGCTGGCGAGCTATATCGTGCAGGCGCTGGAACTGCCGATCAGCGCGCAAGCGTTCCTGGAACTGCGCACGCCCCTGATGAATGAGCGTTTCCCCCAGGCTGCGGCCATGGCCGGCGCTGAAGCCTTGGTGCGTCACCTGTCGGCCAAGGGCATTCCGATTGCGGTGGGGACCAGTTCGTCGCGGCATTATTTCGACCTGAAAATTGCCCGGCATCGTGAGTGGTTCGAGTTGTTCGATGCGGTCGTCACGGCGGATGACCCGCAGGTCGGCGCTGCCAAGCCGGCACCGGATATCTTCCTGGTCGCCGCCCAACGCCTGGGGGTTGCGCCGGCCGATTGCCTGGTATTCGAGGACTCACCGTTTGGTATCAGCGCGGCGAAAGCGGCGGGCATGTACGCGGTGGCCATCCCGGACCCGGCGATGGCCGACGACAAGTTCCTCCACGCCGACCGGCGCCTGCACAGCCTGGAGGCCGTCGACTTGAAGGCATGGGGTTTGCCCACGGACTAGCCGGGCGCTGCGACATGCGGTCGGCCACGCCCGCGGATGTGGGTGTAAGGTAGGGCGCGTACTGCGTGGAAATCTCAGGAAAGCGAGGTGACTATGAGCGCTCCAATGCTGAATAAGCTGCATCTGAATGGCTACGATATCGTGCAGGTGAACTTCGGACCGTGGCGGGTCTGTACCCATAAGGACCGGTTGGCGTCCTTCAATTCCCGCGAACAGGCACTGGCGTATGCGGCCGCGCTGCCGGTGTACAAGGCACGCACCAGGCGGGTGTCCAACGATAATTGAGGGCAGGCTTGTTGTGGCGAGCGGGCTTGCCCCGCGTTGGGCTGCGCAGCGGCCCCAATAAGGCCACCGCGTTTATCCAGGCATATTAAATCGCCAGGTTTTGGGGCTGCTTCGCAGCCCAACGCGGGGCAAGCCCGCTCGCCACAACAGCCCGATCGGCCGGGCGTTCAGCGTTGAGCCATGAGGGACACGCGAGCACGCGCAACAGCGTTCGTTTTACGCCGCGCACCTGTTCAACCCTATAGTGGGACGCTACCCTGGCGCGGTCCCAATCATAAAAAGGAATGAGTGATGAGCATCAACAACCTGCCCCAGGAAGGCAGTTGCCGGTGTAACCAGGTGCGCTTCAGCGTGAGCCAGCCACCGGTGATCACCATGGCGTGCCATTGCACCGGGTGCCAGAAAATGACCGCCAGCGCGTTCTCCCTCAGTGCATTGATTCCCGCCAGCGCATTCACCGTGACCCAGGGTTGCCCGGTGATCGGCGGCTTGCATGGCGTGGACCGCCATTACTTTTGCCCCCATTGCATGAGCTGGCTGTTTACCCGGCCCCACGGCATCGATGAGTTCGTCAATGTGCGCGCCAGCTTGCTGGATAACGCTCGGGAATACGTACCCTTCATGGAGACCTGGACCAGCGAAAAGCTGCCGTGGGCGTCTACCCCGGCGCGTGAGAGTTTCGCGCAACTGCCGGCCCCGCAAGACTTCCCCCGACTGTTGCAAGCCTATGCCGAGTTCAGCGCCCGCTGAGTTCAGTCGATCAGCGCCAGCAGGTCCGTATCGCCCACATCGTGCCCCGCCTGGGTCAGCAGTGTCGTCACCTGGCCCCGGTGATGGGTCTGGTGATTGAAAAAGTGCACCAGCAGGCCAAAAAACGGCTTGTCGGCGGCGGTGCCACGCATGTTGTGGTAACGCAGGCGCTGGTCAAGCTCGCTTTCTTTCAGGGTGCCGGCCCAATCGATGATCAGTTGATCCAGCCAGGCGCGGTGCGTCCAGAGTTCACCCAGGTTGGCGAAGGCCAGTTGCTTGAGGTCGGTGGGGGTGGCGATGGCGGTTAACGGTGCCAGCGCCCCATAGCCTGCCGGGTGCTGGGCAAAGCGCTTGAGCCACACGGTGTCGCCCAACATCAGGTGGTTCAGCGTGCCCAGGATCGAACCAAAAAATGCCCGACGATCTTCCATCAGCGCGGCATGGCTGAGCTGGTGGGCGGTGTCATACACCTTGCGGTTCATCCACTGGTTGTAGGTCGCCATCAGGGCAATCTGTTCGATACGGTCCACGGGGTGATTCCTCCTCGGCGCGGTGGCGCCATCATAAGGTGTGCCCGCCCGACGGTCATGGTGTTCCGGCAGGCGGGTGGACAGCAGCGCCGCTGCCAGCGACTAGAAGCGCACTGTGGCGCCGGTGGTCAGCCATTGGTCACGCTCACCGATCAGGCTGCGCCCGAGCACCAGGTCGACATCGACCCACGGCCCGACATGCAACCGCGGCCCCGCCTGCCAGGCCTGGTCACCGCCTGCCTGGCCGTAGCGTTCGGCGATCAGCGTCAGGGACTGCGCCAGCGGGTATTCGAAGCCTGCGCCCCAGGTCAGGCGGTGGGTTTGATCGCCGTCGTTGTAGGCATGGCTCCAGCCAGCATTCAGGTTCAGGCGCAGGGGCAGCGAAGATTGCCAGGTCAGCGGCACGTTGAAGTCCGCGCCGTCAAACCCGTGTCGCCGATCCAGGGCAAAGTGCGCCCCGGCGGCAATCGCCATTTCCAGGCCCAACGCTTCGCTCGACAACAGCTGCGCCTTGAGTTGCGGGTTGACCTGGGTTTCACCCGGGCCACCAGTGGTGGCCCGGGACAGTGCCGCGCCCCATTGCACCGAAGGCAGTGCGCTGAACGTGCAGGCGGGTGACAGGGTCGCGTTGTGGGTGCCGCCATCGTGGCGGTTGGCGGTGTACCAGGCGTCGACGTTGCATTCGCCCGGTGCATTGATCGCGCCATCGTCGACCGTATAAGACCCGCCTGCCGCCTGGGCTTTGGAGAGCACGGCGATGAGCAACAGGATCGCCAGGGTTATGCCGATAAAGATCAGGTTGCGTTGCAACGCGCGGCGTTTTGCCGGGGGCAGCAGCAACAGCGTGGCCCGAGGGCCGCGATGGTTACGCGCGCGGTATTTGGCAAACCCGTCCGGGCGCCGAGGGGTGTGTTTTTTGTGCATGAGGCACCTCGCTTGAATTCAGCTTTCTACGGTCAGCACCGAAATGCCGCTGGCTTTGGCCTGGCAGACCAGCTCCGAGGTGTCATCACCACCCGGCAGGGCGATGACCACGTCGGGGCGGCTGTCGGTGAGCATGAAATGGTTGCGCTGGCGTTCCGCCTGTTTGCCGTGGTGTTGCCAGTTGGGCGGGTAGCGCACCACGTCGATGCCGAGTTCCCGCGCCCATTCCTCGATATCGCTGCCCAGGAACTGGTTGCCGCCGTGGATCAACACATGCACCGGGCGCAGGCGGTGGTAGGCATCCAGTACTTGGCGGGACAGCTTGGTGTCGGCGTAATGACGACCTGCACAGATCAAGACGCGCATAGGCCCTTTTTCCTTGTAGTAGCGCTTGTATTGCACGGTAGCGGTCGGGCGACCGCCACCGGTTAAACGGCGGGGGATCAGTACCACTGCTTGAAGCGGCGGATGTAGATCGTCTTCATCAGTTGAGCCACGCAGCAGTAGGCGAGCAGGGTGCCCACCAGCCAAGGGAAGTACGCCAGCGGCAGCGGTTGCAGGCCCACCAGTGTGCCCAGCGGCGAGAACGGCACGTAGATGCCCAGGGCGATGACCACGCCGGTCATCAGCAGTACCGGCCAGGCGGCGGTGCTCTGGAAGAACGGGATCTTGCGGGTGCGCAACATATGCACCACCAGGGTTTGTGAGAGCAGGCCCTCGATAAACCAGCCGGACTGGAACAAGGTCTGCATTTCCACACTGTTGGCGGCGAACACGTACCACATCAGCGCGAAGGTTGTGATGTCGAAGATCGACGAGGTCGGTCCGATCCAGATCATGAAGCGGCCAATGTTCTTCGCGTCCCACTTGCGGGGCTTGGCCAGGTATTCCTTGTCCATCTTGTCCCACGGCAGGGCCAACTGGGAGATGTCGTACATCAGGTTTTGCAGCAGCAGGTGGATCGACAGCATCGGCAGGAACGGGATGAACGCACTGGCCACCAGCACCGAGAACACGTTGCCGAAGTTGGAACTGGCGGTCATGTTCAGGTACTTCATGATATTGCCGAAGGTTTCGCGGCCCTTGAGCACGCCTTCTTCCAGCACCATCAGGCTTTTTTCCAGGAGGATGATGTCGGCCGATTCCTTGGCGATGTCCGTGCCGCTGTCCACCGAGATGCCCACGTCGGCATCGCGCAGGGCCGGCGCATCATTGATGCCGTCCCCCAGGAAACCCACGGTGTGGCCGTTGGCTTGCAGCGCCTTGAGCACCCGTGATTTCTGCAGCGGTGTCAGCTTGGCGAACACCGTGCGTTCTTCCACGCGGCGTTGCAGGGTGGCGTCGTCCATCGCTTCGATGTCCATGCCCAGCAGCGGCTCGCCAGGCTCGAGGCCGACCTGGCGGCAGATCTTGCTGGTGACCACCGCGTTGTCGCCGGTCAGCACTTTCACCGCCACGCCAATTTGTTGCAGTGCCGCAATCGCCGGCCCTGCGGTTTCCTTGGGTGGATCGAGGAAGGTCAGGAACCCCTGGATCACCAGATTGCGCTCATCGGCCGTGGTGTACTGCTGGCGGGCCAAGGCCTTGGGAATATTACGTGTCGCCACCACCAGGACGCGGAAACCGTCCTCGTTATAGTCGTTGGCAAGCGCCAGCAGTTCAGTACGGCGACGCTCATCCAATGGCACGGCGGCCCCGCCTTCCATCACATGGGTGGAAATGCCGAGCATTTCTTCCACGGCACCTTTGCACACCAGCAAGTGGTCGGCGGCGGTGTCCTTGACCACGATCGACAGGCGACGGCGGACAAAATCGAACGGTAATTCATCGACCTTGCTGTAGGCAAAGGGCTGCTGGAACTTCGGGTTCTGTTCCGAGAACTGCACCACGGCCTGGTCCATCAGGTTCTTCATGCCGCTCTGGTGATGGCTGTTGAGCCAGGCCAGGGACAACACCGCGTCATCCCGCTGGCCAAAAGCGTTGACGTGGTGCTCGAGGATGATCTTGTCCTGGGTCAGGGTGCCGGTCTTGTCGGTGCACAGCACATCCATCGAGCCGAAGTTCTGGATTGCGTTGAGGCGCTTGACCACCACTTTGCGCTTGGCCATCGCCGTGGCGCCCTTGGCCAGGTTGGCGCTGACGATCATCGGCAGCATTTCGGGGGTGAGGCCCACCGCGACCGCCAGGGCAAACAGGAAGGCATCGCCCCAGTCACCCTTGGAGAAACCGTTGAGGAAGAACACGATCGGCACCATCACCAACATAAAGCGAATCAGCAGCCAGCTGACGCTGTTCACCCCGCGATCGAAGGCGGTTTGCACCCGCGAGCCGACGATGGCCTTGGCCAGGGAACCAAAGTAGGTGCGCGCGCCGGTGGCCACGACGACGGCTTTGGCCCGGCCGCTGACCACGTTGGTGCCCATGAAGCAGATGTTCGGCAGGTCGAGCAAATTGCCCTGGTCAGCGGCCGGGGAGTGGGCGGACTTTTGCGTCACATCCCCCAGCGTGTCGTACTTCTCCACCGGCAAGGCTTCACCGGTCAGCACGGCCTGGCTGATAAACAGGTCGCGGGATTCGATCAGGCGGATGTCGGCCGGAATCATGTCACCCGCCGACAGTTGCACAATGTCGCCGGCCACCAGGTCGCGCATCGGCACTTCGCGCAGGGTTGGCTGGCTGCCCACTTGTTCGCGGCGCAGCACCGTCGCGGTGGTGCGCACCATGGCTTTGAGGGCCTCGGCGGATTTGGCCGAACGGTGTTCCTGCCAGAAACGCAGCAAGCTGCTGAGCAGGACCATGGTCATGATAATGATGACTTTGGTCGGGTCGACCTCTTCTCCTGCCTGCATCGGCAACCAGCAGTCGGTGAAGAAGCTGATGGCGCCCAAGGTCAGCAGTACGTAGATAAACGGGTTGTTCAATGCCTGCAGGAACTGGACGATGGCGTGAGGCGGCTTGTCGTGGGCGACTTCGTTATAGCCTTCGCGTTGCAGACGCGCGGCGGCGTCGAGTTCGGTCAGGCCATCCTGGGTGGCGCGTACGTTGGCCAGGGTGGCCGACAGGCCGTTGTGGGCTTCGCGGGCGGCACGCATCGACAGTTTGGTGTCGGCGTCGCTGCGCGCTTTTTGCTTCAATGGGGCGTTTTTTACGGCGCTCATGGTGTGTGCTCCTGTCGCCAATTCTCGACAAAACATACCCGTTACTGGCCTGATGACAGGCGAGCGAAAGCATGCCGAGTCGCTAACTTCGCGATCGGTTTAAATAAGGTCTCGATATAACTTTTACTGCGCCCGCCAATAGCGCGTTAGTTAACTAACGCGCAGCGGGTTACGACTGGGCTTGTTCATAAAGAACACCAGGTTATTAATCAGGAAGTTGCTGTTTCCAAACGGTTCAGGCAGCGCGAGTGCTCAGGTAAAGATCGAGCATCAGGCTGGCTTGAGCCAGGCTGGAAACGAGAGGTCTCTGAGGGTCCAGCGGGTCGGCGTGATCCCAGTGCAGCACGCGTTGGCCGCTGGCTGGGCAGATACGCCAGCGCGCCAGCGGGTGAGCCGGGCGCACCGGGGGGGAGGCGGTGGTACAGGCAGGGCGGGCAGGGCAAACGCCCGCGGGCCCACGGCATAGCTTGGCGCGCAAGGCCGCGGCCAGCATGCGTGCATCGGGTAGAGCAATGAGTTGGAAGGTCATAACACACCTCGGGACCGGACGGGCGACCGGTGAGGCAGTTACGGTGGAGCATCAAGCTCTAGCGCAGCTTACCGGACCGGGGAGGCGAGTCCTGTCATATTCTGGGTTGGGCGCCCGATGCCCGCGTTCGCGGTGCTCGGACAGCGACTAGATACTGTGTCCATTGGCTTCTTTTGTGAGGTTTAAAAAAGGCCCCAGTTGCGGGCAGGGGCAATCTACTTAGGCAGTTACAAAATGTCAACGCATAATTAATTAAAGTATCCGGCGTTCAGAGTTCATTCAGGCAAGCCGCGCTCGGAAGTTGCTGGATATATAACTTCATATACCGCGTGCGGCCAAAGCCGCCAGGTAGATCAATACCAAACCGCAGGCGCCGTAACTGATACGTTGCCAGGTCGGTGAGGCGTTCTGGCGCAACAGATTCACCAGCGCCGCAATCAGAAAACACGACAGCACCGAAGCCAGCATGAACCCTGCAAAAAACATCAGCGTTTGCCCATGGCTGGGCGTGGCCCCGACGATGCCCGACAAGGCGCTGCCCAGCGCCCCCCAGTAAACAATGTTCTTCGGGTTGGCCAGGGAAATCGCCGCGCCCACGGCCAACGCATTGGGCCCGGAGCGGGCTGGTGCGCTGTCTGCTTCGGGCAGGTGCCAGGCATCGATCAGGCTGCGTATGCCGAGCCAGGCCAGGTACAACGCGCAAATAATCGTCAGCGGTACGCGCACCGCATCATGCTGGATCAACAGGGCAATACCCGTCAGGCCGATCACCGCCCACACGGCATCGCCCACCAGTGAACCTATCTGTACCAGCAGCGCCGGCATGAAGCCGTGGAGCAACCCGCGGCGCAAGGTCTCTGCCAATACCGCGCCGGGAGAAAGGCAAAACACAAAACCGAATACCAGTGCGTAGAAAAAGATCGTCAGCATGCCCGCGTTCCTTCAAATGTGGGTGGGCAGTGTGAGGATGTGTGCGGGGGGGCGTCTTGAACCAGATTGCGCTTTCAGCGATTCAGGAGGCGTTGGTAGTGCCCCGGCGTCATGCCGTAGGCCGCGCGGAAATGCCGGTTGAGGTGGCTTTGGTCGGCGAACCCCACGTGATGGGCGACCTCGCAGGCCGCCACGCCGTTGCGCAATAGACCTTTGGCCCGCCGAGTGCGCAGTTGCATGGCCCATTGCCGGGGGCTGAGCCCGGTTTCTTTCTGGAAGGCGCGCAGCAGGTGGAATTTGGACAGGCCCAGCTCATCCCCGAGAAGGTCCAGGGACACTGAGCGATGCAGTTGTGCGGCGAGCACTTCCTGGGCGCGACCGATCAGGTTGTGGCCGAGTGTCGTGCTGCCGGGCAGGCGCACGCCACTGGCGTAGACCACTTCCCCCAGCATCAGCACCAGCGCTTCTTCTTGCAGCTCGCGGACCAGGGTGTCATCGCTTAAAGCCGCTTTCACCGCGCCGGCCAATCGTTGCGCAAGGTCGGGCTGAAAGCACAGCGAACGATCGAACTCCACGTGCGCCAACCCCAGGTCAGCCGCCAGTTGATCGGCCGTGGCGTACAGGCTGACGAACTGCCAGGGCGCCCCGTCCGGCGCACCGCCGCCTTGAATCTGCCCTGGGTTGTACAAGGTAATGCTGCCCGGGCCGGCCTCGAACTCACGGCGGTCCAGCCAGACTTTTTCTTCGCCCACCAGGTTCACGCCGATCACGCATTCGTCATGGCTGTGGCGGGCAAACGTCAGGCCGGTGCAGGACGTGGAACTGACTTCGTAGTTGCCCAACCAGGCGTGTTGCATGACGCTCATCGACTCGACTCGGTAAGAGATTGGGCACGAGCATACGCTGGCACAGGGGCTCAGATCGACCGTTGATTGACACGTTGTGACAGCTCATCGGCGCTTTCCTTGCGCTCCGAGTAACGGTCCACGAGGTCCGGGCGTTCACGCAGCAGTACGGTGAACTTGACCAGTTCTTCCATCACATCCACGACGCGGTCATAGAGGGCCGACGGCTTCATGCGGTCGTGCTCATCGAACTCCATGAACGCCTTGGGCACCGAGGATTGGTTGGGGATAGTGAACATGCGCATCCAACGGCCCAGCACGCGAAGCTGGTTCACCGTGTTAAAGGATTGAGAGCCCCCGGAGACTTGCATCACCGCCAGCGTCTTGCCCTGGGTCGGGCGAACGGCACCGAGGGCCAGCGGCACCCAGTCGATCTGCGCCTTGAACACTGCCGACATCGAACCGTGGCGTTCGGGAGAGCACCAGACCTGGCCTTCCGACCACTGCATCAGCGCCAACAGCTCTTGAACCTTGGGGTGGTCGTTGGGTGCATCGTCAGGCAATGGCAAGCCGCTGGGGTTGAAGATTTGCGTGTCGGCGCCGAAGTGGCGCAGCAAGCGCGCGCACTCCTCAACCAGCAACCGGCTGAACGAGCGGGGTCGGTTGGAGCCATAGAGCAGCAGGATACGCGGAGGGTGAGCCAGCCCGGTCTGCCGGGGCGGTGCGAGGCGGGTGTCCAGGTTGGGCAGGGTGGTCATGACGCTCTCCGGTTATAACAGCGCAATGCGCTCGAGTTCAGCCTTCAGCTCAGCGGCGCTGAGGCGGTCGAACGGCAGGGCGAAAAAGGCACGACAGCGGGTCTCGATGGTCTCCAGCGTGGCCTTGAATGCTGCATCGACAAGTGCCTCGTCACCTTGCACATCCGAGGGGTCTTCCAGCCCCCAGTGCGCCTTCAGCGCAGGCCCGAAATACACCGGGCAGGCTTCGCCGGCGGCCTTGTCGCAGACCGTGATCACCACGTCTGGCGGGCTGCCTTCAAAGGCGTCATTGCCCTTGCTGTACAAACCCTCGGTACTGATGCCCGCCGCCTGCAACGTGCTCAGGCTACGGGGCAGGACCTGGCCCTTGGGGAAGCTACCGGAGCTGATCGCCACGAAACCGGGCGGCGCAAGGTGGTTGAACATGGCTTCTGACAGGATGCTGCGGCAGCTATTGGCGGTGCACATGAACAGGACTTTCATCACAGAGTTCCTTCAGAACGTGAGGCGCAAGGCGAGGGCGGCGAGGGTGATCAGCAGCACCGGCAAGGTCAGTACGATGCCGACCTTGAAGTAGTAGCCCCAGGTAATGTTGATGCCCTTGCGCGCCAGGATATGCAGCCACAGCAACGTGGCCAGGCTGCCGATAGGGGTGATTTTCGGACCCAGGTCGCTGCCGATGACGTTGGCGTAGATCATCGCGTCCTTGACCACGCCCACGGCATGGCTGGACTCGATGGACAGCGCACCGATCAATACGGTCGGCAGGTTGTTCATCGCTGACGACAGCAGCGCGGTGAGCACCCCGGTGCCCATCGCTGCGCCCCATACGCCATAGGTGGCGAAGCTGTCGAGCCAGGTCGCCAGGTAGGTGGTCAAGCCGGCGTTACGCAGGCCATAGACCACCAGGTACATGCCCAGGGAGAAGACCACGATCTGCCAGGGGGCTTCCTTGAGTACTTTGCGTGTGGAGATCTTGTGGCCTTTGGCTGCGATCACCAACAGCAGCACGGCGCACACCGCGGAAATCGCGCTGATGGGAATGCCCAGCGGCTCCAGGGCAAAACAGCCCACCAGCAGGATGCCCAGCACCCACCAACCGGCGCGAAAGGTGGCGCGGTCATGGATCGCACTGGCGGGGTCTGCCAGGTCGGCCGGGTCGTAGGTACCGGGAATATCGCGACGGAAAAACCACAGCAGCACCGCGAGGGTCGCGGCGACGCTGACCAGGTTCACCGGCACCATGACTGCCGCGTATTCGTTGAAGCCGATCTTGAAATAGTCTGCCGAAACAATGTTCACCAGGTTGGAGACCACCAGCGGCAGGCTGGCGGTGTCGGCGATAAACCCAGCACCCATGACAAATGCCAGGGTCGCGGCAGGGGAAAAACGCAGGGCCAGCAGCATCGACATCACGATAGGTGTGAGGATCAATGCGGCGCCGTCATTGGCAAACAGCGCCGAGACCAGCGCCCCCAGCAGCACCATATAGGCGAACAACCGACGGCCCCGGCCGCGTCCCCAACGCGCCACGTGCAGGGCGGCCCAGGCAAAGAAGCCGGCTTCGTCCAGCAACAGGCTGATGATGATCAAGGCGACAAAGGTGCCGGTGGCATTCCAGATGATGTGCCACACCACCGGGATGTCCGTCAGGCTGATAACGCCACACGCCAGGGCCAGGATCGCGCCCAGGCTGGCGCTCCAGCCGACGCCCAGGCCCTTGGGCTGCCAGATGACCAGAATGATGGTGAACAGGAAAATCGCACTAGCGACAAGCATGAATAAAAGCTCCGATGGCTCAGCAGCAGGTGCCGGCCCGTTGTGGTCTGTCGCCCATTGCATCAAGACGCAGCGCGTCGTTTTGCAACCATGGCTGATTGGCTTGCAAGGTGGTGTCCAGGACGTGACGCACCCAGTCGGGCAGTGCCGGATTGATGCGGTAATAAATCCATTGCCCTTGGCGACGATCCAGCAGCAGCCCGCCACTGCGCAGTTGTGCCAGGTGGCGGGAGATCTTTGGCTGGCTGTCGTCCAAGGCATGGATCAATTCGCACACACAAAGTTCGCCTTCGCGCAGGATCAACAGCGTCAAGCGCACCCGGGTTGGGTCGGCGAGGCATTTGAACAGGGCTGGAGGGGAGAAAAGATCCGACATGACTGATGCACATATATATGGATATACGAATATACGTATTTCCATATGTTTCAGTCAAATCCTGTTTCGATTGATATGGATCAAGTCAGCGCAAATGCGCCACAAGTGTTTGAAATTAAAATGAAACATGAATGTCCTAAAGTGCCTGCTATTGCCGATGAAGGAATACCTCGCGTGACCCGTGCCACTCGCAACCTGCGCAAGACCCTGGATTCCGTCGCGGAAAATAACGAAACCGCGGCATTCGACCTGATGCGCGCGGTCGAAAAACTCAGCGATGAAGTGCTGCGCCAGCGCCTGCTCAATACGATCCATCGGCTCAACCAGGACGCCCACGAACTGCGTGAAGCGCGGGATTCGGTGGAGCAGGTATCGGTCAGACTGGCTTGAGCCGACGATCACATGAGGAAAACAACTCAAAGGAACGCCTGAAGGGGGAATCTCTACTCAGGGTCAGGAAGCAATCATAGACCTGACAACCTGAGGCCCTAATATGATACCGCCGAGAGTCATAGGCTCGTATTTTGACGCAACGGTGCGTCGCAACGAAGTCAACAGCCCTGCGCAACAACCGCCAGGGCCTGCATCAGGTTCGATACCCCGTACTGAAGGTGTTAAAAAAACCGTCCGCTTGCAATCTCCCCTTGTTACGCCTGAACTCAGGGATTATGTGAAGGCGATAACGTCGAGTTTTCTTACCCCCGCACAAAACACTTCGGCTCTTATCGCGGCCGCACTCAAGAGTCAGTGGAAAATAGAGATAGACCCTGATGTCGCGCGTATCGCAACGTTCAATTATCACCTCGGTCAGCCCAAGCCGGCGGGGGGTAAGTTACTGAACAGCAGCACGCTGACAGAGGCTGCCCTTACAAACATGCGCGACAAAAATCCGGACGATGAAACGGCCAAGGTGCAAAAGCCATGGTGGCGTAAAGTTATCGACCTGGTAGAAGAGAATTCGCCGTTGGCGATGGCCATCCAGCAGCGCCAGCATGTTGCGGATTACGCGGGCGCTCACGAATATATTATTCCGCTGTTCGATCCCAACGCTCAGCACACTTATCATGCGAATGAAACGCTACACCATACGCCGCAGGCATTCCGGGACTTGTTGCGGCAGACCGAACTCAGTGAGCCCTACAAGGCCCACCTGGATAAGTTTTGGCCTGCCCATGAAGATAAATATACGCAATGCAGCAAGTTTGCTTTTGCCGCGGCGGCACAGATCCAGCATAAAGAAGGCAGCCTCAGTAACTATGAAGCAAGCCTCGCCATGCGCGCCGCAGGGTTTGGTGTCGGCAGCCGTCTGAGCGATATGACGGCGGCTGACCTGAAGGCGCCGTTTCGCCAGGACGCCACGCTTGAAACCGGCCTGTTGTCCATTGACGGCAGTCCTTCCACCGATCTCGTCTACGTCACTGACAAGCGCCCGCGCATGAATGGCAAAGGCCAGAAAATCAATCACACGCTGCTGTATATCCCCGGAAACTCCTCACCGATTCATCGATTTGACAGCGTTGCGCAGATGAAAGGCTGGTTGGCGGATCAGGCGGCCGATCCGAACAAACGAGCGCAGTTGAGTACGCATTTCAAAGAAAACGATCAAGACGACAAGGTGTTTTCGGACGGTGTCAAACAAGCGCTTAAGGGGCTGGGCGGCTGGTCCGAGGCAAAAACGCCCAATAAGTGGGGGTTTGAAGCACCCAATGGATGGGACCCGCAGGCCTATATCACCACAGAACCTGTGAGCGATGATCCGTTCCGCGCCATGACGCTGCGACAAAAGGCACGCTCCTATGCAGACGCCGACCATGAGATTGTCACCAACGCCGATGTGCTCAAGCGCCGCCTGACCACGCTTGCCGAGGCCGCGACCACGGCCGCGCTCATGCTGACGCCACTGGCAATGGTCGTTCCAGAAGTAGCGATTGCCGCTGAGGCCGTTTACGTCGCCGCTGGAGCCACTGAAATCGGCGTAGGTGTTGATGATGCGGTGCATGGCAAATCAACGGCCACGGATCGCACAGTGTTCGGTCTGCTCAATGCCGTGCCGAGCGTTTTTCATGCTTCTGCGCGCTTGCCTGGCCTTTCCGTCAGCGGCCTTGGAAAGTTACCGGATGCGATTGAAAAAGCGGCTGGCGAGAACAAGAAACTCTTGGCGTTCGAGGCGGTATTTGACAGCGATGAAGTCGCGCAGACCACCGATGTTGTCGAGTTGTCCGGGGATGCGCCATCCACCAGCGATAATAAACGTGTACGCCTTGATGAATCGCACCCTTCGGAGGACGCCAAACGTATCAAGCTGAATGAGCAGCCCAGGGACCTGAATAAATTAAACGACCTGATTTTTACCTTTGTGGACACTTATAACGGAGCGGAGCGACTGAATATCGTGGCCCATGGCATGCTCGCAGACGACGGCGCAGAGCCGGTGGCGAATATGGTGCTCAATGACGTGAGTTATGACGCCGACGAGTTGACGGAGATGCTGTGGGATAACAACGTGCCCACCGATAAATACGCAAATATACGTTTGTTGATGTGCCATTCGGGGGCCGGCGGAGAGCGTTCTTTTGCTGCGCAGTTTCAGGCGAACGTCGGGGTTCCGGTTAAGGCTTATGCAAACAGAGTCAATGCTGAGTTCACGCTGGACGATATCGAGGCTGTTTTTGCATCGTCGGATCGAAGCAAAAAATTAGTGCAGTTCGATGATGTACTGCCTGCCGAGCGCCGGCATCGAGTGATCAAAAAAAATCCCTATGCTTCCGACGTTGACAGTAAGGATTACGAAAAATACAAAAATTTCAGTTATGAACCTGTGCATTTTCCTCCACGGTCGGAAAACCCTAAACAGGCTGTGGCCGCAGCGTCGATGCCGGCACTCTAGGGCCGCCGTAGAGGCAAGGACGGCGGGGCCCGTGCAATATCGTTCAAGACAACCTGATTAGTACGCTGGCATGCTTGTCGACTGTCTGTCGATGAGCTGCCTTCATGCCTACTGCCTTGCCTCATTACGCGTTCGCCCGTGGCGCGATCGCCGTCATTCCGTTATCCCTGGCCTGTGCGCCGTGGGGACTGCTCGCCGGTTCCATGGCCATTGATGCGCAATTTACGCCGCTGCAAGCCCAGGGTTTATCCGCGATTGTCTTTGCGGGGGCCGCGCAGTTGGTGGCCATCGGCATGGTCAAGAGCGGCGCCAGCCTGGTGTCGATCGTGCTGACGACGCTGTTGCTGACCTCCCAGCATTTGCTCTACGGCATGCACATGCGCCCGACGTTATCCGCGCTGAACACGCGCTGGCGCATGAGCCTGGGTTTTTTGCTGACCGATGAGTTCTTCGCGCTGGTCAACCACTATGACCGTGAGACGTTCAACCGCTGGTACGCCCTGGGGGTGGGCCTGACGTTCTATATCGTCTGGAACCTGTTCACCCTGGTCGGCATCGTGCTCGGCAAGAGCATTCCCGGGCTTGATCAGCTCGGGCTCGAATTTTCTATCGCCGCCACCTTCATCGCCTTGATTACACCGGTGGTTCGTGACGTGCCGACGGTGGTGTGTGTCGCGGTTGCGCTGCTGTGCTCGGTGTGGCTGAGTTACTTGCACTGGGAGTCGGCGGTGGTGGTTTCCGGTGTGTTGGGTATGAGTGCAGGGTTTGCCTGCAAGCGATTGGGGGTAGGGCAGCGATGATCTACCTCATGATTGTGGCGATGGGGCTGGTGGTGTTTCTCAACCGCTACCTGTTTCTCGAGCCGCGGCTGCCAGTACGGCTCAACCGTGGCGCACGGGAGTTTCTCGGTTTTGCCGTGCCGGGCATGCTCACGGCGATCTGCGGGCCGATTGTTTTCCTCGCCGACCACCAGCTCAACCTGAGCCCGGCCAATCCTTACCTGTTGGCCGGAGTCTGCGCGGTCGCACTGATGTTCTGGACGCGTAACGTGCTGCTCACGGTGCTGCTGAGCATGGCGTTGTTCTATCTGTTTCGCTGGTGGCTCTGATACGCAGGCAAAAAAAGCCCGCGGGAGGGCGGGCAGAAGGGAGACTTCTAAAAATGAGCTTGGCCAGTATGGGTGGCACGGTCTTCCTTCACAGTGAAACTAAATTCATACGGCTGACAGCAAAGCAGCCCTGGGCGGGGCTGCGACGGCGCTTTAGGCTAAAACCGGCGCCTGGTCATTTCTTCCTGGACTGCGCCTCGGCAGCCAGGCACTCCAGGGCGAATTGCTCGGTGTAAGTCATCTGGATTGGCGTGCTTTCGCCTTTGACCGTGCGCTCGCCATCGAGAATGTAGCGAATGCGCTTGTCGGTGACACCGATGCGCTTGGCGATCCAGGTGGGTGTCTGGCCGATGCGGCTGATCAGCTTGTCGGCGTAATCGGTGGACGGGTTGTAGTGTTCGGCGTTGGGTGTCATCGGTTTTCCAGGTAGAAGCGAACTCGCAAGTAGGCGACAGGGTGACGTAATAATCCTTGGGTGTCGCCTGCTAATGGTAGAGTCGCGTTTTTTTCAAGGAGGCAATGGCATGCGGAAGGTAGTAGTGGGCGCATTGGTGCTGGCGATGCTCGGCGGTTGCGCAGGTTCGAAGATGAACACGGCGCGCGCCGGTACACCCTACAAGACCCTGGCTTCGGACAAGGCCGCCCTGGTGGTTGCTCAATGCATCCAGTTCGGCTGGCAGGACGAGAGCGTGTTCGGCGTCGATGCCGGCGGGTTCAAGGAGCCGACCGAGGCCGGAGGTTTCACGGTCTACACCACCGGCGGCGATTACTTTGTGGATGTGCGCACTGCCGGTGCCGGCTCCACCATCAATTACTTCGCCGCCCAGGACGATATGCCAGCCAAGCGCCGGTTGGCCGCTCTCGCGACCTGTCTGTAATCCGTTGCCTTAGCCGTTTTCGGAAATGCCCGGCGGGACAGCCACTGGGCATTGCCTTATGATTCACTCGCTCGCTCGACGTGATGGCTCTTTGCCAGTACACGGATGTCGAGGCCCAACGTCGGGCGGGCACCCTTTGCATCGGCGCGTGCCTTCAACGAGGCATATAGCCCAGGTGCCAGCGGCGGGGGATCTTCAACGTCACCACCCCCAGGAATGCCGCCAGGGCACCGCTGACCAACAGCGCACGCAGGCCCAGCTGGTGCTCCAGCAGCGCCCCGAGCACCGCGCCGACAAACATCCCCGTCCACGGGATCAATTGCACGCGCCAGCCACTGCGCCGTTCTCCCATCATCCAGCGGCCCAGCCCGCGCCCGAAGCGTGAAAGCGCCCCGGTGACATAGGTGAGACCCACCGGCAAGCCGTTGACCTCCTCGACCGCCGCATTGAGCATGCCCATGGCCACGATCGCCGCCAGCAACGCCGGCAACATTTCCGCAAACGGCCATAGCGCACCGCCGCAGAGCAGGGCCGCGATGCACAACAGCAAAGGCAGGGCATGGCGTTGACTGACGCGACTGACGACCACCCCCAACGCGTTGCCAGCGATAAAGGTGGCAACCAGCAACAGCAGGCGCCCGGTCAGGCCGAGGTCCCCCTCGCTGATCGCTACCGCCAGGCGCGTGGTATTACCGCTCATGAACGAAACAAAGTCGCCGCTGGCCATGAAGCCAATGGCGTCCGTCATACCCGCCAGCACCGAAAGGCTGGCGACCAGCATCAAGCCGACTCGGCCGCGCCATCGCTCTCGGTGAGCGAGTGCGGCGTTGGTGTAAGGCTTGCGGGATGAAGGCAGCATGGGGCCGGGTTCCTCGGTGAGATTATCCGGCCACTACCGTAGGACGCTTTGTGCGTCCGCGCAATGATCTCAGACACCCTCCAGTCGCCAACCCTCGTTTCGCCAGGTCAAGTAGTGGGTGGGCTCGATGGCCTGCAGAAAGGCTGCGTCGTGTGACACCGCGACGATCGCCCCATTAAAACCTTTCAACGCCTGTTCGAAGGCGAGCACCGACTCCAGGTCCAGGTGATTGGTCGGCTCGTCCAATAACAGCAGTTGCGCCGGGACTTGCCGCCACAGGGCGACCGCCATCGCGGCCTTCAAGCGTTCGCCGCCGCTGAGGTGCCCCGTCGGTCGTGTCACCCGCACCGCATCCAGTTGCAGCAGGGCCAGGCGGGTGCGCACGTCGGCTTCCGCCAGCGGTGTGTCGAGCAGGTTGAGTTGCTCGATGATGGAGCGCTGGTCGTCCAGCAATGCCAGGTGCTGATCGATGTAGGCACACGGGACCGGCACTGAGCATTCGCCACTGACCGGCTGCCATTGGGCCGCCAGCAGCTTGAGCAAGGTGGATTTACCGCAACCGTTCGGCCCACGCACGGCGACGCGCACGGGGCCCGCCAGGCTGAACGTGATCGCCGGCTGATCCACCCACGGCAGGCGGGCCTCGACCAGGGCCACGACTTGCCGGCCATTGGGGACTGCCGAATCCGGCAAGGCCAGCAACGTTGGTGTCTGTTGCGCCACCCGTTCGTAGGCGTGGCGCACCTGCGCATCCAGCTCGTTCTTGCAGGCCTGATGGGCACTGCGCAGCTTGCTGACGATTTGCGTCGCCGCGCCTTTCCAGCGGGCCTTGGTGAAGCGGTCGACGTTGGCGGTCTCGGCATGCTTGCGTGAACGGGCGGCGCTGCGCTGCAGGCTGTCATGGTCATTTTGCAGGCGCCCACGCTCGCGGCTGCGTTCCAGGCGGGCGTGTTCCCAGGCCGAGACGGCGGCGTGTTGCTCGGTGTCGCGCTGTTTACGATAGGCCTGGTAATTGCCGCCATACACACGAGCGCCGAGGGGCGAGAGTTCGATGATGCGGCCCAGGCTGTCGAGCAGTTGCCGATCATGGCTGACCACCACCAGGCCGCCGCGCCAGTCGTGCAGCGCTTGCAGCAGCCACTCGCGACCGGCGCTGTCGAGGTGGTTGGTCGGTTCGTCCAGTACCAGCAACTGCGGCGCCGCCAGGAGGGCGCCGATCACCGCGACTCTGGCCAACTGGCTACCGCTGAGTCGATCGGCTGCGGCGTTGAAGTCGAGGCCGTGCAGTCCGGCTGCATCCAGGGCTGTACGCAGGCGTTCGGCAAGGCCCCAGCGCTCGTCAATCAGTTCCAGGTCATCGCTTTGCCCCTGGCCTTGGGTCATGCGTGCAAGCGCGGCCAATACTGGAGCGGTGCCCGTGACATCGGCCACGGTTGTTCCAGCCCGGATGGCCAGGGCCTGCGGGACGTAGGCCACGCTGGCGTATGCCTTGAGTGTCCCGGAGGAGGGGCGCAGAACCCCGGCGATCAATTGCGCCAGGATGCTTTTGCCGCAGCCATTTCGGCCAACTATCCCGGTGGGGGTGTGATCGATGGACAGGTTCAGGTCTTCCAGCAAGGTTTCGCCATGGGCGAACTGGAAGGACAGGTGTTGCAGGGATACAAGCACGGGCAGCCGGTTGACGTCAGTCATCAGCACCTCCAAAAAAATGTCGACAGGCCAACAAGCGCGCCAGGCGGCTCGTTGCAGATACATTTTGGAAGGTTTAGTGATTCACGTCGGCGGTCGTCCCGTGAGTTGGAAGGGAGGCAGAGGCTAGCCTACCTTGGCCTTGTCCGGCAAGTCGGCAGCCAGTTGTTCCAGGAACATCGCCAGCGCGACTTCCTCGGCTTTCAGGCCCTTGCGTACCCGCGGCCTGGGCAGTTTCGATAGCTGGCCGAGGCTGAAATGCTCAAGCACCGCCGGGTGGATATAACACTTGCGGCATACCGCCGGCGTGTTGCCCAGTTGCTTGGCGACGTCCTTGACCATCGCCACCACATGGCGTTTGGCGTCGGACTCCGGTTGCCACTCCAGTTCGCGCAGGACCGCCAGCGCCATGGCGGTGCCGGCCCAGGTGCGGTAGTCCTTGGCGGTGAAGTCGGCGCCGGTGAGGCTGTGCAGGTAAGCGTTGACGTCATGGGAGCTGACAGTGCGGCGTTCACCGTCTTCGTCCAGGTACTGGAACAGGTTCTGCCCCGGCAACTCCAGGCAGCGCTTGACCACGCTGGCCAGGCGTCGGTCCTTGACGCTGACTTGATGCTCGACACCACTCTTGCCGCGAAACTGGAACTGGATCTCGCTGCCCTTGATGTCCACATGCCGGTTGCGCAGGGTGGTCAGCCCGTAGGATTTGTTGGCACGGGCGTATTGGGTGTTACCGACCCGAATCAATGTGGCATCCAGCAGCATGACCACGGTGGCCAGCACCTTTTCCCGAGTGAACCCCGGTTCGGCGAGTTGCGCTTGCAGCTGCTTGCGCAGTTTGGGCAGGGCTTCGCCGAACGCTTGCAGGCGTGCGTATTTGTCAGTGTCGCGTACTTCACGCCAGCGTGCGTGGTAGCGGTACTGCTTGCGTCCGCGCGCGTCGCGGCCGGTGGCTTGCAGATGGCCGCGCGGGTCGGCGCAGATCCATACATCGGTATAGGCGGGCGGTACGGCCAGGGCGTTCAGGCGCTTGATGTCTTCGGGATCGGTGATGCGCTTGCCCTGGGGATCAAAGTACTGGAATTTGCCACGCAGCTTTTTACGGCGAATGCCTGGCTGCGTGTCATCAACATAATGCAGGTCGTGGGGCAGGTCGGCGGGCAACGCAGAATCGGGCATGGCGCAGGGTCCTTGGCAATCAGTCAGGCCGGTATGTCTGATTGACCGCAGGGTTTTGCGGTCGTGCCAAAAAGGTTTGTCATGCCAATACGGCAACCGCCTTGATCTGCGCCCATAGCATCTGCCCAGGGTGCAGTTGCAATTGGTCGCGGGAGAAACGGGTGATCCGCGCCAGCAACGGCGTGCCGCCAGCATCCAGGCGCACCAACACGTGGGCGCTGTTATCCGCTGAAATTTCCTGGGTAACCGTCACCGGCAGGCGGTTGAGGATGCTGCTGGGTTCTTCGCCTTGCAGGCTGAGGCTGACATCCCGCGCCTGCACCTTGATCCGCAGGGCCTTGCCCAGTGCGAGCGGTGCATGGGCCACACGCATGCGCAAGGCGCTGCCGGGCAATTGCAGGGTGAGCAATTGGTAATGCTCATCGTAGGCGCTGACGGTGCCGCTGATCACCACACCGGCGTCGTCGCCCAACGCCAGGGGCAAGTCCAGGCGAGCCAGGGTTTCACCGATGGGGCCACTGGCCAAGGCTTTGCCTTCGCTGAGTAATACGATGTGATCGGCCAGGCGTGCCACCTCGTCCTGGGCGTGGCTGACATAGAGCACCGGGATATCCAGTTCGTCATGCAGGCGCTCCAGGTACGGCAGGATCTCGCCCTTGCGTTTGCTGTCGAGCGCCGCGAGCGGTTCATCCATCAGCAGTAACTTGGGGCTGGTCAGTAATGCCCGGGCGATGCCAATGCGCTGGCGTTCCCCCCCGGACAGGTGCTGTGGATGACGTTCGAGCAAATGCCCGATACCCAATAAGTCCGTGGCCTGGGCCATGTCAACGCGCCGCGCCTGGCGAGGGATGCGCTTGAGGCCGAACTCCAGGTTGGCCCGCACGGACAAATGCGCAAACAGGCTCGCCTCCTGGAACACATAACCCAGCGCGCGCTTATGCGGCGGCACGAACAGCCCGCTGCGGCTGTCCTGCCAGATTTCATCGTTGACCTGGACAAACCCGTCCTTGGCGCGCTCCAGCCCGGCGATGCAACGCAGGCAGGTGGTCTTGCCGGAACCCGAATGCCCGTACAGGGCTGTCACGCCGCGACCGGGCAAATGCAGGTCCACCTCCAGCGCAAACGCGGCGTACTTGAGATGCAGGCGCACATTAATCATCGACATCAACTCCAGCCCATCTTGGTTTTACGGCTGGAGTAGAGCGCCAGCAATACAAGGAACGCGAAGATCACCATGGAACCGGCCAGCCAATGGGCCTGGGCATACTCCATCGCTTCGACATGGTCGTAGATCTGCACTGAGACCACCCGGGTCTTGTCCGGGATATTGCCGCCGATCATCAGCACCACGCCGAACTCACCGACGGTATGGGCAAAACCGAGAATCGACGCGGTGATGAATCCCGGGCGTGCCAGGGGCAGGATCACCGTGAAAAACGTGTCCCAGGGATTGGCGCGCAAGGTCGCAGCCACTTCCAGCGGGCGTGTGCCGATGGCGGAGAAGGCGTTTTGCAACGGCTGCACCACAAACGGCATGGAATAGATCACTGAACCGATCACCAACCCGGCGAAACTGAAGGTCAGGGTGCCCAGGCCCAGCCATTGGGTGAACTGGCCGAAATAGCCATTGGGCCCCATGGTTAACAGCAGGTAGAAGCCAATGACCGTGGGCGGCAGCACCAGCGGCAGGGCGACGATCGCACCAATGGGGCCGCGCCACCAGGAGCGGGTGCGCGACAGCCACAGGGCAATCGGAGTGCCGATGACCAGCAGGATCACGGTGGTCAGTGAGGCCAGCTTGATGGTCAACCAGATAGCGGAAAAATCGGCACTCGAAAGTGGCATTTAGAGCTCATAACCGTAGGATTTGATAACGGCAGCGGCTTTTGGCCCTTTCAGGTACTCCACCAGTGCCTTGGCTGCGACGCTGTCTTTGCCTTTGTTGAGGATCACCGCGTCCTGCTTGATTGGGTCGTGCAGCGACGCGGGGACAATCCACGCCGACCCGCTGGTGACTTTGCCGTCTTTATAGATCTGCGACAAGGCGACGAATCCCAGCTCGGCGTTGCCGGTGGAGACAAACTGGTAGGCCTGGGTGATGTTTTGGCCTTCAACGATCTTGTCCTTGACCTTCTCGGTCAAGCCTTCTTTGGCCAGCACCTGGGTGGCAGCGAGGCCGTACGGCGCGGCTTTCGGGTTGGCAATGGAGAGGTGCTTGAAGTCGTTCTTGTTCAGGACCTCGCCCTTGGCGTCCACATAGCCTGCTTTGGCCGACCACAGCGCCAGGGTGCCCACCGCGTAGGTGAAGCGCGAGCCCTTGACGGTGGCGCCTTCGTCTTCGAGTTTTTTCGGGGTGGTGTCGTCGGCGCTCAGGAACACCTCGAACGGCGCGCCGTTCTTGATCTGGGTGTAGAACTGCCCGGTGGCGCCATAGGCCGCGACCAGTTTATGGCCGGTGTCTTTTTCGAAGTCAGCGGCAATTGCCTGGATCGGTGCGGTGAAGTTGGCGGCCACGGCCACCTGCACTTCATCGGCATGGGCCGAACCCACGGCGAAGGCAGCCATCAGGGTGGCCAGGGCGGTTGGGGCCAGGCGTGCGGCGCGAATCATCATGAAGCAGCTCCTTGGGACGTGTACGGCTCGTTATAGGTTGAAGGCTTAACCGCTATGTATGGGAATATATAGCGGTTGGCCATTGCCGGTACAGTGCAAAGTTGCCACAGGCCTGCTTCTACTTGAGCTTCGCCAGGGTTTGCCTGGCCAGTTCGCGGGTCAGCTCAAAGGTTCCGATATCCTTGCCCAGCCGCAGCGCTTGGCCTGACCACAGGTTGCTGAAGCCCGCTTCGTCCTTGGCCTTGAGTGGCATCAAGGCCCCACCAGCCCGCGGAAACGCCGGAGCCAGCGGGTTGATCGCCCCCAGTTCACGCATGACGCGGTTGACAATGCCACGCGCCGGCCGGCCGGTGAACAAGTTGGTCAGTGCAGTTTCGCTGGCCTGGGCATGACGTAACGCATGATGGTGGGACGCACTGACGTTCGCTTCGGGCGTGAACAGGTAGGCGGTGCCCATTTGCACGGCAGAAGCACCCAGGGCGAACGCCGCCACAATGCCACGCGCGTCACCAATACCCCCGGCCGCAATCACCGGCACGCTGACCGCGTCGACAATCTGCGGCACCAGTGCCATCAAGCCAATCTGGGTGTTGAGGTCGTCGCTCAGGAAAATCCCACGGTGCCCGCCCGCTTCAAGGCCCATGGCAATGATTGCATCGCAGCCCTGCTGTTCCAGCCACACGGCTTCTTCGACGGTGGTGGCCGAGGAAAGCACCTTGGCCCCCGTGGCTTTTACCCGGTCAAGCAACGCTTTTTCCGGCAGGCCGAAGTGAAAACTCACCACCTCGGGGCAAAATGCTTCTACGACCTGGCACGCCGCGTCGTCGAACGGCGCACGGTTGGACACGGGAGTCGGCGCATCGAAGTCGGCGCCCAGTTCGCGGTAGTAGGGTTCCAGCAGATGCTTCCATTGACGGTCACGCTCGTCGTCGACCAATGGCGGCTGATGGCAGAAAAAGTTCACGTTGATCGGCCGCGTGCTGCCCTGGCGGATAGTGGCCAAGGCTTCGCGCAGTTGCTCGGTGCTCAGCGCCGCGGCAGGCATCGAGCCCAGCGCGCCGGCTTGGTTGGCGGCGATGACCATGGCCGGGGTGGTGGCACCGGCCATGGGTGCCTGGATGATGGGCACGTCAATGCCCAACAGGTCGAGAATACGGGTGTCTGGCCAGGTGCTCATAGGATGCGTCTCCAGCGTCAGTAGGACTGTGCGCTGTTTTAGCAGGGCCCTTGGCACCCGGCCAGTCTGTTTTATTCACTGGACGAAGCGGGTATTTCGTGCGCTGTCATCAGTCGATGGCGTAGATCTGCGGGGCAAAGTGGCCGGCAAGGTCGAGGCTTGCCAGGCGCAGGACCTGGCGTTGATCTACATCGGCATCCGTCAGGCTTTTGTCGGGCTTTCCCGTTCCAGCAGTTGCCGCTTGCGCTCCACGCCCCAGCGGTAGCCCGACAGTTCGCCATCACTGCGCACCACGCGGTGGCAGGGAATGGCCACCGCGAGGCTGTTGGCCCCACAGGCCTGGGCCACCGCCCGAAACGACTGGGGCGCGCCAATCCGCTGGGCGATCTGCGCGTAGCTGGCGGTACTGCCCGGCGGAATGTCGCGCAAGGCCCGCCATACCCGTTCCTGGAACGCCGTGCCGCGCAGGTCCAATGGCAGGTCGAGGCCCAGGGCCGGCGCTTCGATAAAACCCACTACTTGCGCGATCAATTGTTCGAAATCGCGATCGGCGCCGATGATGTCGGCTTTAGGAAATTGATCCTGCAGGTCGCGTACCAGCTTGTCTGGGTCGTCGCCCAGCAGGATCGCGCAGACGCCGCGATGACTCTGCGCAACCAGAATCGCGCCCAGCGAACATTGGCCAACGGCAAAACGAATCGCGTTGTTGGTACCGCCGGCCTTGTAGTCGCTTGGCCTCATGCCGAGTAACTGATTGGCAGATTCATAGAAGCGGCTGTTGGAGTTGAAGCCGGCGTCATACAGGGCGTCGGTGACCGAACGCTGATCCTTGAGCCCATCGCGGATTTTGCGCGAGCGATGGGCACTGGCGTAGCCCTTCGGGGTCAGGCCGGTGACGGACTTGAATACCCGGTGGAAGTGAAAGGGGCTCAACCCGGCGTGCTGGGCCAGTTGCTGCAGGCCTGGCGCGGTGTCGGCCTGCTCGATCTGCCGGCAGGCGTCGGCCACCAGGCGGGCGTGATGCGCGGCCCGTTGCGTCTGATCGCCGGCGGCACGCTTGCTGGGCCGGTAGCCTGCCGCTTCGGCCTGTTGCGCGGTGTCAAAGAATTCGACGTTTTCCGGGCGCGGCAAACGCGAAGCGCTGCTGGGGCGGCAATACACGCCGGTGGTCTTCACGCCGTAGACAAACAGCGCGTCGGCCTCGGGGTCACGGGCCAGGATGGCTGCCCAGCGGGGGTCTTGTGGATTGATCATTGCCTGCACTCCTGACGGGTCACCGCCAGATTAGTCGGGACGCCTCGGCCTGGCACTCTGAAGCTTGCGGTCAAATCAGCCGGCGGTGCGAAAGGTCAGGTTGATACGTTGCGGGCCCATGATGGGATGCACGCCATCCTTGATCGGCATCACCCCATGGAAACGCAAGCGATCGACACCGCCCCACACCACCACATCGCCGTGGAACAACGAGACTTTTTGCGCCTTGTCGCTGCGTTCATGGCCACCAAACAGGAAGATCGCCGGTAGCCCCAGGGACACACTCACGACGGGCGCCGAGTAGCGGCGCTCGTTTTTGTCCTGATGCAAAGACATCTTTGCCCCTGGCACGTAACGGTTGATCAGGCAGGCGTCGGGCACAAAGTCGTTGAACCCGGCTTGCGCAGCCGCCTGCACCGCCAGTTGGCGCATCGCGTCGGGCAGTGCCGGCCAAGGCTGCTGGTTGCGCGGGTCCAGCGCGCTGTAGCGGTAGCCGTTGGCATCCGTGTTCCAGCCCAATTCGCCGCAGCTGCTCAAGGCCGCCGACATGGTAAATCCGCCTGGGGTGACCATCTTGCGAAATGGCGATTGCGCCAGTACACGGCGCAATTCGGGTAGGAGGCGCTCAATCCAGGGCAGGGCATAACCTCTGAGGACGTAGGACTGTTCGCCAATCTGCTCGCGCTTCTGCGGTTGTTGCAGCGCATCATCGGCAAACAGGTCAGCGGTAGGGCCGGTCATGTCCTTACAGCGCCTTGCTCACATTGATGTCGGTGATTTCGTCGTTGGCAT
Source organism: Pseudomonas sp. MPR-R2A5 (assembly GCF_058793055.1). NCBI lineage: Bacteria > Pseudomonadati > Pseudomonadota > Gammaproteobacteria > Pseudomonadales > Pseudomonadaceae > Pseudomonas > Pseudomonas sp. MPR-R2A5. Next base: position 16,207 of record NZ_JBXAFK010000032.1, on the reverse strand, counting down.
CGTGAATTTTTGCCAGGGCTTGCTTGGCTTCTTCAACGCTGTTGGTGTGCAACTGGGCAAATTCAAAACGACGCTCGCCGTTGAGCTTGTACTTGATGACGTATTTGGTGGTAGTCACAGCTTCTTTCCTGTCGAGAGTCCGGATCAGCTCAGTTTGGAGCTGGTGCGACGAACGATGCGGATCTTGTGGGACAAGGTGGGTTTACGGGTGACGCTGATGGCGCGGCGGGTCACGACGTCCAGGGTGATGTTCCAGAACCCGGTGCTCGGCGCGGTGATTTTTGCCGGGAATTTGTCGAAAGCGCCGCCGTGGTAGGTGTGGCGCCCGCCATTTTTGAAGCTGCGAAAGTTGGCGTCGCTCATCAGGCGAATGTTGCAGGTTTGCGAGCATTCGATAACAACGATGTCTCCTTCGTTGAGGTGCTCGCGCTGGTGGATGAATTTCATGGGGGTGTCTCCAGAAGGGCTTTTTCTGAAAAATCAGAACGATACGTAGGTTAAGATGGAGTTTATCAGCCCCAGCGCGTTTATTATCGGGCCGTCGTCGACGACTTTGACAATTTAAAACAGTTATCTACCGAGTTATCAGGGATAAATCCTACTTTGGCGGGAGAAAATTACCATCCCCGCTGTCGTAGGGTCTTTATCGGAGGTTTTTTATGAAGTGGAGTGTGTTGGTTCTGGCCCTGGCGCTAGGTGGGTGTGCTTCGGTTGCAGACATCAAGCAGACCCCGCCGACGTTGGCGGTTATATCCGGGAAGAAACCACAGGAATATGCTGCCTGTGTGGTGCGCAAACTGTCCACGACGCGCCGGCCGCCGCAGATCGAACCTCATAAGGAGGGGGTACAAGTCATCGTGCCACAGAAGTTCTCCGCCGACCCTTCTGCGATTTTCGAGATCGAAGAGCGTTCCAGTGGCAGCAGCATCAAGCTCTACGAGAGCATGTCCAACGTGCCTATCCGTCCGGGTGACGTCAAGAAGGCCGGTGAAGAGTGCATTTCCGGCTAAGCCGCGTGAACCCGCCGCCCCTTGAATCCGATAAAAGAAGCCTGGCCCTGTCGTAACAGCGCCAGGCTTTTTTATGAGTTGTCGCCACCCGCCAAGCGTTACAACCTGAGCCAGGACGCCGGCCTGGGAGGTGGCCGCCGACGTCAGCAGCCACGAGCGGCCACGCGGGGGTCAATCTTTACGCTCAAACCGCAGAGGGCGTGCTGATCGGGCAGGGCATCCGTTAAACTGTCGGTCATTCAATGCAAAAATGCCGCTCAAGCCTTGGGTTTGCGCGGCATTTGTCTTTATGTGGAAACCTGTCATGAAACGCGAACACGTCAGAGCCCAACATGCCGAGGGTCAGATTTCGGCCACCCATGTCATCCAGAACCCCGCCGATCCGGGCGAGTGGATCGTATTCTTCAAGAAAAGCGGTGGGCGCAGTTTTTTCCTGGTGGATGATCAGGATGAGGTGGAGTCGTTCCAGCGCCTGGACGACCTGATCGAGACCATTCGCGGCCTCGGCATCAAGTTTGCGGAAATTCACATGTAGGGCACTTGCGCCTACTTGCAGACCACTACCACGCTGCGGCTTTTGAAGTTGCCGACGTCCTTGCCCAGGGTCTTGTCATCTTCACTCAACGCCGGCGTACCCTCGGTACCGACGATGCGATAACCGGTGCCCGCGCAGGAGGCGTCAGCCTTTTCGTAGCAACTGGCCCAGGAGTTGGCTTCGCCCGAGCAATCGATGGTCAGCCCCTGTTCGCCGTTTTTCAGATAGACGTCAGAGGTGGTGGTGCAACCGGTAAGCGCCAGTACCGCAGTCAGGGCCAGAATCTTGTTCATGTGTGTTCGTCGTCAAAGGTGTTGGAAGGAGCGCGGACACTGTCGTGGGGCGTTTGCGGAAGATTATAGCGAACTGCCATGTAGGTACAGACAAACACAAAAAAGCCCCGTTGAACGGGGCTTTATGCGCTGGGCGGCGAGGTTTACTTGCCCTTCGGGCGCTTGCTCGACGCATGGCCTGCTTCATCCACGAACACTTCGGCAACCGCAATCGCTTCACGTTCGGTCGCGAATGTGCCGGCGACGCTGTCTCCGTGGAAGTTGATCAGGTGCCAGCCGTCCGCACGCTGGGTGATCAGGTAGCCATTTACGCCTTTGGGTTCTGACATCTATTAACAATCTCGTGGTCGGATTCAAAGGCGTAATGATAGCGCCAAATGTCGCAGGCTCGCCGAAGTTATTCCATGTCAATGTCTGGCGCCGAAAAGCGTGCTAAAAAGGTTGGGTCCCTTTTAAATCGGAGGAAAAGTCTGATTTGGGGATGTCGTTAGTGAAGCGCTTCGTAGGATTAGCGGAACTTACGACGACATTTTTTCTCTATGTTGACATCGCAACGCCAGCAGGACCCATTGTAAGGTGACTGCGGCCTGATTAGACTGCGCCGAATTCCGTACGCACAGCCCTTTGTAAGGACTCATATGATCAAGAAATGCTTGTTCCCAGCAGCCGGTTACGGCACTCGCTTCTTGCCAGCGACCAAGGCCATGCCCAAAGAGATGCTGCCGGTGGTGAACAAGCCACTGATTCAGTACGGCGTCGAAGAGGCACTGGATGCCGGCTTGAACGAAATCTCTATCGTTACTGGCCGCGGTAAGCGCGCGCTGGAAGACCACTTCGACATCAGCTACGAGCTGGAAAACCAGATCAAGGGCACCGACAAGGAAAAATACCTGGTCGGCATCCGTAAACTGCTCGACGAGTGCTCGTTCTCCTACACCCGCCAGACCCAGATGAAAGGCCTCGGCCACGCCATCCTCACCGGCCGCCCACTGATCGGTGACGAACCGTTCGCCGTGGTCCTGGCGGATGACCTGTGTGTAAACCTGGAAGGCGACGGCGTCCTGACCCAAATGGTCAAGCTGTACCAGAAATACCGTTGCACCATCGTCGCGGTTCAAGAGGTTGACCCTCAGGAAACCAACAAGTACGGCGTGATCGCTGGCGACGACATTGGCGACGGCCTGATCCGCGTACGCGACATGGTCGAGAAGCCAGCACCGGAAGATGCACCGTCGAACCTGGCGATCATCGGTCGTTACATCCTGACCCCGGACATCTTCAAGTTGATCGAAGAAACCGAGCCAGGCAAGGGTGGCGAGATCCAGATCACCGACGCCCTGTTGAAGCAGGCCAAAGACGGTTGCGTGATTGCCTACAAGTTCAAAGGTCGCCGCTTTGACTGCGGTGGTGCCGAAGGCTACATCGAAGCGACCAACTTCTGCTACGAGCACTTCTACAAGACTGGCAAGGCTTACTGATTCACGGTTGCCCGCCTGATTTAAAGTACGAACGCTAGAGAAAGCCACCTTCGGGTGGCTTTTTCGTTTTTCAGCCCCATGTAAGTCGGTATGCTGATGGCCTGCCGAGGAGAGTGAAATGGCCTACGATTTTGACCTGTATGTAATTGGCGCCGGTTCCGGTGGCGTTCGTGCGGCGCGCTTTGCCGCCGGTTTTGGTGCCAAGGTGGCTGTCGCAGAAAGCCGCTACCTGGGGGGTACCTGCGTGAACGTCGGCTGCGTGCCGAAGAAGCTGTTGGTATACGGCGCGCATTTTGCCGAAGATTTCCAGCAATCCAGTGGCTTTGGCTGGTCCCTGGGGGAGGCGAACTTTGATTGGGCGACCCTGATCGCCAACAAGGATCGCGAGATCAACCGTCTCAATGGCATCTATCGCAACCTGCTGGTCAATAGCGGCGTCACCCTGCATGAGGGGCACGCACGACTGGTCGACCCGCATCAGGTGGAGATCAATGGTGAGCGCTTCACCGCCAAGCATATCCTCATCGCCACGGGCGGCTGGCCGCAGATCCCTGAGATTCCGGGGCGCGAGCATGCGATCGGTTCGAATGAGGCGTTTTTCCTGAAAGAGCTGCCCAAGCGTGTGCTGGTGGTGGGGGGCGGTTATATCGCCGTCGAGTTCGCCGGGATATTCCATGGCTTGGGGGCCCACACTTCCTTGTTGTATCGCGGCGACCTGTTCCTGCGTGGTTTCGACGGTTCGGTGCGTACGCATTTGAAGGAAGAGCTGACCAAGCGCGGCCTCGACCTGCAGTTCAACGCCGATATCGAGCGCATCGACAAGCAGGCCGATGGCAGCCTCAAGGCAACGCTGAAAGATGGTCGAGTGCTGGAAGCCGATTGTGTGTTCTACGCCACCGGCCGTCGTCCGATGCTGGATAACCTGGGGTTGGAAAACACTGGCGTCAAACTCGACAAGCGCGGCTTTGTCGAAGTGGATGACCTGTACCAGACCGCCGAATCGTCGATCCTGGCCATTGGCGATGTGATAGGGCGCGTGCAATTGACCCCGGTCGCCCTGGCCGAGGGCATGGCTGTGGCGCGTCGCTTGTTCAAACCTGAGCAATATCGCCCGGTGGACTACGCGATGATCCCGACGGCGGTGTTCAGCTTGCCGAACATCGGCACCGTCGGCCTGACGGAAGAAGAAGCGAAAGAAAAGGGCCATGCGGTGCAGGTCTTTGAAAGCCGGTTCCGGCCAATGAAGCTGACGCTGACAGACTGTCAGGAGAAAACCTTGATGAAGCTGGTGGTCGATGCCGACACCGACAAAGTGCTGGGTTGCCATATGGTTGGCCCGGACGCCGGCGAAATCGTGCAGGGCCTGGCGATCGCGCTCAAGGCGGGCGCGACCAAGCAGCATTTCGATGAAACCATCGGCGTGCACCCCACCGCGGCGGAAGAGTTCGTCACCATGCGCACGCCCGTGGCTGGCTGATCAGGCTTTAGGCGTGGCCTCTGGCGCCGTTGCAATGACGGCCGCCAGGCGCAACGCGTCGATGGTGGCCTGGGCCTTGATCAGGTCCAGTTCCAGTGCCTTGTTCGTCTGCTGGTGGGCGATCAGCGCTTCCTGGCGTGATTGACTGTCCAGTACTGCGACGCGCAGGCGCTCCTGAAGCACGGTGCGTTCGTTGTCGATCTGATTGACCTGTTCGCTCAGCTTGAGCTGGTGAGCCTGATCCTTGCGGATTTGCTCCTGCAATGCACTGAGTTCCTTCGTTGTTACCCGTTGCTCGATCAGCAACCGCTCGTTGTCGCGGTGCAGTTGAGTGATCTCGTCCTGGCGCACCATGGCGCTTTGCTGGGCCTGGCGCAGTTCCGCCTGGACCTGCTGCAGCTGGCCTTCATGGCGACGCTGTTCCTGCTCGCGTTGCTCCTTGATTGCAGTGCGGTAATGCTCCAGCGCATCCCTGGCATGCAGGTGCTTTTCTTCCAGGGAGCGAATCTGTTCGTCCTTGTCACTGATCCGCAGCTCGTAGTCACTGCACGCCTGGCTGAGGCCGGCGTTGCGGGTTTGCTCGGTCTGCAGGCTGGTGCTGGCGGTTTGCAGGGCGGCACTTTCTTCGGCGAGGGCCGCGGCCTGGATATCGAATTGCTGCTGCAGCTGGCTGTGGGCCTCTTCCAGCGCTTTGATCTGGGCGAGCAGGGCGGTCTTCTGCTGTTCAAACTGCGCCAAGGCCAGGTCAATCGGCTCCTGGGCTTTCTCTTTCAAGCGCTGGGCCAAGCGCGCCACCAGTTCGCCAAGCTCCTCGTCGATGGGGGCTTCGGTAATGGTCAGGCGGGTTTCACTCTCATCCAATTCTTTCAAATAACGATGAATCGTGGTTTTCGAGCCGGTATTGCCCATTTCGATGCGCACGGCGTCGATGCTGGGGTTCTCGCCGCGGGCAAGGATCGCCAGGCGTGCCGTTTGAACTACTGCTTTGTTTATGCCGCCGCGAGCCATGGGGTCTCCGTCGATTTAGTACTGTGGTACGTATTATGTAGATACATACTGTATCACGAATAAAATAGGGTTCAAATTCATGATTTAACAGATGGGATATTGGCGTATTATCCCGTGTCAAACAGGTTTCAGCCGCCGATACCCCCGATAGCAGTACGAATAGGCCTTTCATGAGCGATCTGGATCGTTACCTCAACGCCGCCACCCGCGATAACACGCGCCGCAGCTATCGCGCGGCCATCGAGCACTTCGAAGTGAGCTGGGGCGGATTCCTGCCGGCGACGAGCGACAGCGTGGCGCGTTATCTGGTGGCGCACGCTGGGGTATTGGCGGTCAACACCTTGAAGCTGCGGCTCTCGGCGCTGGCGCAATGGCACACCAGCCAGGGGTTCCCCGACCCGACCAAGGCGCCAGTCGTGCGCAAGGTGCTCAAGGGCATTCGCGCCGTGCACCCTGCGCAGGAAAAACAGGCCGAGCCGTTGCAGCTCAAGCATCTGGAGCAAGTGGTGGCGTCCCTTGAGGTTGAGGCGATCGAGGCGGGCAAGGCTCAGGACCAAGCTCGATGGTTGCGCGCCAAGCGCGACACTGCACTGATCCTGCTGGGCTTCTGGCGGGGGTTTCGCAGCGATGAGTTATGTCGGCTGAGCATCGAGCATGTCCAGGCCGTGCCCGGAGCCGGCATCAGCCTGTATCTGCCACGCAGCAAAAGCGATCGCGACAACCTCGGCAAGACCTACCAAACCCCCGCTTTACTAAGGTTGTGCCCGGTGCAGGCCTACAGCGAGTGGCTCAGCGCGTCGGCCCTGGTGCGCGGTCCGGTATTTCGCGGTATCGACCGCTGGGGCAACGTGGGCGAGCAGGGGTTGCACCCCAACAGTGTGATTCCGCTGCTGCGCCAGGCCCTTGAGCGTGCGGGCATTGCTGCCGAGCACTACACCAGTCACTCCCTGCGCCGCGGCTTTGCGACCTGGGCCCATCGCAGCGGCTGGGATTTGAAGTCGCTGATGAGTTACGTCGGCTGGAGCGACATGAAATCGGCCATGCGCTATGTTGAAGCAACACCCTTTCTCGGCATGACCTTGGCCACTCCCGCGCTGATTTGATGTTTCTTCTATTAATACGGTTGCCTGATAGAGAAAGCCAATCGTCAGCATCAGGTTTGCCAATGAGCCATCGTCCAGAAGAGTGGGTAGGATTCACTTCATCAACTTCTTAACCCCTGACGGAGAGTCAACGATGCCTATCATCAACAGCCAAGTAAAACCGTTCAAAGCTACCGCATACAAAAACGGCAACTTCGTAGACGTGACCGACGCTGACCTGAAAGGCAAATGGTCTGTAGTGTTCTTCTACCCAGCCGACTTCACCTTCGTTTGCCCTACCGAGCTGGAAGACCTGGCTGACAACTACGCCGAGTTCCAGAAACTGGGCGTGGAAATCTACAGTGTTTCCACCGACACCCACTTTGCTCACGCTGCCTGGCACAACACTTCGCCAGCCATCGGCAAGATCCAGTACACCATGATCGGCGACCCGACCCTGACCATCTCCCGCAACTTCGACGTACTGATCGAAGAAGCTGGCCTGGCAGACCGCGGCACCTTCGTCATCAACCCTGAAGGTCAGATCAAGATCGTTGAGCTGAACGACGGTGGTGTTGGCCGTGACGCTTCCGAGCTGCTGCGCAAAATCAAGGCAGCCCAGTACGTCGCTGCTCACCCAGGTGAAGTGTGCCCAGCCAAGTGGAAAGAAGGCGAGGCCACCCTGGCGCCGTCCCTGGACTTGGTCGGCAAGATCTAAGTCTGTGAAGTATCAAGGGCGGATTACCGCACCTAAGTAAGCAACACCGCCCTCGAAACGCCCGGGCGAGATTCGCTCGGGCGTTTTTTTGTCTGCAATAAACCGAATGAACAGGAAATCGCCCGTATGTTGGACGCCAATCTTAAAGCTCAGTTGAAGTCATACCTGGAACGGGTCACCCAGCCGATCGAGATCGTCGCCTCCCTCGACGACGGCGCGAAATCCCAGGAAATGCTTGCCCTTTTGCAGGACGTAACCAGCCTCACCACGCTGATTACCCTGAAAACCGATGGCGATGATGCGCGCAAGCCGTCGTTCTCCATCAACCGCCCGGGTGCCGATATCAGCCTGCGTTTCGCCGGTATCCCCATGGGTCATGAATTCACTTCGTTGGTGTTGGCCCTGCTGCAAGTCGGTGGCCACCCGTCGAAGGCCAGTGTCGAAGTGATTGAACAGATTCGCGCCCTTAAAGGCGAGTTCAGCTTCGAGACGTACTTCTCGCTGTCCTGCCAGAACTGCCCGGACGTGGTCCAGGCGCTGAACCTGATGGCTGTGCTGAACCCGAACATACGCCACGTCGCCATCGACGGCGCGCTGTTCCAGGCGGAAGTCGATGAGCGCCAGATCATGGCGGTGCCCAGTGTCTACCTCAACGGGGTGAACTTCGGCCAAGGCCGCATGGGCCTGGAAGAAATCCTCGCCAAGCTCGACACCAGCGGCATCGAAAAAGCCGCTGAGAAAATCAGCGCCAAGGACGCCTTCGATGTACTCGTCGTCGGTGGTGGCCCGGCCGGTTCGGCAGCCGCCATCTACGCAGCGCGCAAAGGCATCCGTACCGGCGTGGCAGCCGAACGTTTCGGCGGTCAGGTGCTGGACACCATGTCCATCGAGAACTTTATTTCGGTACAGGAAACCGAAGGGCCGAAACTGGCCAGCGCGCTCGAAGCCCATGTGCGCCAGTACGACGTCGACATCATGAACCTGCAGCGCGCCAGCAGCCTGATCCCGGCGAAAAATGCCGGTGAGCTGCACGAAATTCGCTTTGAAAGCGGTGCGACGCTCAAGTCCAAGACAGTGATCCTGGCCACTGGCGCCCGCTGGCGCGAAATGGGTGTGCCGGGGGAGCAGGAATACAAGGCCAAGGGCGTGTGTTTTTGCCCGCACTGCGATGGCCCGCTGTTCAAAGGCAAGCGCGTGGCCGTGATTGGCGGCGGTAACTCCGGCGTCGAAGCCGCCATTGACCTGGCAGGTATCGTCAGCCACGTCACGCTGCTCGAGTTTGACAGCAAGCTGCGCGCCGATGCGGTGCTGCAACGCAAGTTGTACAGCCTGCCCAACGTTGACGTGATCACCAGCGCGTTGACCAGTGAAGTCAAGGGGGATGGCCAGAAAGTCACCGGCCTGGCATACAAGGATCGCGACAGCGGCGAGTTCAAGACCCTCGAGTTGGAAGGCATCTTTGTGCAGATCGGCTTGCTGCCCAACACCGACTGGCTCAAAGGCACCGTGGAGCTGACGCCCCGTGGCGAGATCATCGTCGACGCCCGTGGCGAAACCTCATTGCCCGGTGTATTCGCTGCCGGTGACGTGACCACGGTGCCGTACAAGCAGATTGTGATCGCGGTTGGAGAGGGCGCCAAGGCTTCCCTGAGTGCGTTCGATCACCTGATTCGGACGTCCGCTCCGGCGTAAATCCGGGCCCGGAAATGAAAAACCCCATGAGCGATCATGGGGTTTTTTCGTTTACAGCGGCGCTGGCTGAATGATCTCAACCCAGTACGCATCCGGGTCCTTGATGAACGCCAGGCTTTTCATGCGACCATCGGTCAGGCGCTTCTGGAAATCGCAACCCAAGGCTTCGAAACGTTCGCATGCCGCCACGATATCCGGCACCGAAATGCAGATATGGCCAAAGCCGCGCGGATCGGTGTTGCCGTTGTGGTAGGCAAAGTCGGCATCGTTTTCGGTGCCATGGTTGTGGGTCAGTTCCAGGATGCCTGGGATCGACTTCATCCACTGGGTGCGCTCGGCAGCGTCGGCCGGGATCTGGGCCTTATCCACCAACGCCAGGAAGTACAGGCTGAATTCGGCTTCCGGGAAGTCGCGTTTTTCAACCAGGGAGAAACCCAGTACGCGGGTGTAGAAATCCAGCGATTTGGTGATGTCCTTGACCCGCAGCATGGTGTGGTTGAACACGAAGTTCGCGGTGGCGGTGTCAGGTTGGGCGGTGACGCCCGGGAAAGTGTTCAGATCGTGCAGGCTCATGGGCCCTCCAGGAAAAAATCGGGCAAATGCGGCTCGATGTGAGATGAGCGGTCCCTTGGCTTGCGGCTGGCATCCGTGCAGTCGAACCATGATACGCAAGGCCTGCGCGCAGCGCCAAATGAAAAAGCCCACACGGACCTTGCGGCCTGTGGGTGCCGAGGCTCAAACTTTGTCGCTTGAACCTTGGGCGTTTTTTGCAATGATCGAATTTCGTAGACCGCTGTTGAGTTCCTTGTGTTTGCTGATGGGCAGCCCCTTTGTGCTGGCGGCCGACCCGGAAATTCATTGGCCCAGTGGCTGGCAGGTGGAGGAGGTGGTGCCCGACGACCAGGCACCCGCCAACCCTGCCGCCGTGTCGCGCCAACGGGCCATCAAGAACGATGAAAACGGCAGCACCCTGATGGTCATGGAGTTGACTGGCACGCCGATCGAGGCCGGACATAAAGTTAATCTTCAGGGGGTATTGCTGGAAATGCGTAAATCCATCCAGAAGGATTTTGCCCAAGGCGGTTATCAAAGCGTTTGCACCAAGATGCACCCCACGACGTTGAGTCGCCTCGATGCGCTCGAAACTACTTGCGTGATTACCGAAAACGGGCGGCATGTGCTGTCGCAAACATTGGTGGGCGCTGTTGATGTCGATAAAGCCTATGTATTTTCATACGCGGGCCAAGCGCAAGCTTACGAAGCGAGCAAGGATGAAGTCAGTTCGGTGCGTGACAGCTTGAAACTTTGATGGCGTTACATCAATCGTTTTTGAACCGAATGAAATGTTATTTAAGTTCGTTTTCGAACTCGAAAATAAAAAGCCTCGCTTATGCGAGGCTTTTTGTTAGTGCGGTGGATCAGCCGCGAAGCCAGGAGTCTACAGTGGCGGCGCCATACTGTTCTTTCCAGGCTTTCAGGCCGCGGTGATTGCCGCCCTTGGTTTCGATCAGTTCGCCGGTGTGCGGGTTTTGGTAAACCTTGACCACGCGTGCGCGGCGCTGTTTTGGTGCGGCGACAACCGACGCACCGGCCTTGCCCAGGTTGGGATCGAGGATCGAGATGATATCGCGCAGCCCTTTGCCATAGCTCTTCATGAGCGCTTGAAGCTTTTCTTCGAATTCGATTTCTTTCTTCAGGCCGGCATCGTTCTTCAAGGACTCCAGCTGGGCAAGCTGTTCTTGAAGGGCTTTTTCTGCTGCGCGAAATTCGGCGAGTCTGGACAAAATCTGTACTCCAATAGTGTATTTGACTGATATCAACTGCAGACAAAGCTACAAGCCAAGCGCGTTAAGGCGACTCGAGGAAAAAGCCGTCCTGCGGACTTCTGCACAGGCAAGAAAAATTGTAGTAGTTAATCCGTCATGAGTAAATCATGTCTTTTGTCTGAACAACATTATTTCATCGTATTAGTCGCTGGCTATTCAATGGCGGGCCAGGGATTTAATGAATTCATCACAAGGTAAAGGACGACCAAACAGATAACCCTGTAGGAAGTGCACACCGTGTGCGGCAAGGTATTCACATTGCTCTGCTGTTTCCACGCCTTCGGCAACGATGCCCAGGTCGAGCTTGACGGACAGTTCTATGATGCTGTCCAGGATGTGCCGCGAGAGCGCGTCCACACCGATCATGGCGACAAAACTTTGATCGATCTTCAAGTAGTCCACATTGAAGTTACGCAAGTAACCCAGGCTGGAATGACCCGTGCCGAAGTCGTCGATGGCGATCATGACGCCCAGCGCATGCAAGGCGTCGAACAGGCGGCGGGTGATGTCCGTGGGCTCGATCAACTCACGTTCGGTCAGCTCCAGTACCAGTGTGACCTGGCCAGGCGTGAAGGCCGCCAGAAACTCCCGGCAGTCTTCCACGAGCGCCAGGTCCTCGCAGTGGCGGGCGGTAATATTCACGCCGATATGAAAGCCTGGGCTGAAGCGCGCGGCATGGGGCGCCAGTTGCGCGGCTGTTTGGCGTAGCAGCGCGCGGGTCATCGGTACGATCAGGCCGCAATCCTCGGCCAGCGGAATGAACAGGTCGGGGCGCACCAGGCCTTCCTTGGGGTGTTTCCAGCGCATCAGCACTTCACAGCCCGCCCACTGGCGGGTATCGCCGCGGACCACGGGTTGAAAATAAGGCATGAACTCGTTGGCCCCCAACGCGCGCTGTAACTCATGGGAGGGGGCCGACACGCGTTTTTGCAGCCAGTGCGCAAGCAGGCCCGCCAGGATGCCGAAGAACACGACCAGGCTGAACATCGCCGGGTAGCGCGCTTGCATATAACGCCAGGTTTCACCCGCCGGCATACCGGCTTCGACGCTGTAGTGATAGCGCGGCGAGACCAGGTGGTGGTGGGCCACCGCGAACTGCGGCACGGCCGTGTCATGCACGTTGCCCTCAGCGTCCAGCCAATGGGGGCCCACTTGCAGGACCAATTGCGCATAGCGGCTGATCAGGCGCAGGGCGTTGGTCAGGTGGTAGCCATCGATCGAGGCAAAGGCACCTTGGTCGCCTTCGACCAGGCGATAGACCAGCAGCGCGGTATCCGGTGTGACCGGGTTGCCATTCATCAACCACAGGCGACCGTCCACATAATCATCCGGATTGACCTGCGATGCGTAGTGGCTGCCGAACAATGAGCTGCAATAGATGTTTTCCTGCCAGGACAAGGTGGTGGCGCGTACGAACGGTCGGCGCGTGACCTGTTCGCGCAAGGCCAATTGCGTAGCGGCGTCGCAGGGTTGGCCGGCCAGCGGGAGCAAGGCTTGGGCCGCCAGTGCGGTGTTGTCGAGCATCAGGTCGAACTGGCGCACGGCCTCCTGGGCCGTCTGGGCCGTGCTCTGTTCAAGCGTGCCTTCGGCTTGCCAGTACAGGATGACGACACCCATCAGGATCGGCAGCAGCCCGGACAATGCACTGATCGAGTAGCGTGTGAAGGGCTTTCGAGGACCTTGGACGGTGAGCGGCATGAGTTCTACGGCCTGTTACACAGTGGGGGAATGTACCGGTAGGCCGGTCAGGGATGCGTCGATGATAGATGGCCGGCTGGAAATATGCTCGCCATTCCCGGGGCCTGTGCCATCGCGATAAAGGCCAGCGTGGCAGGAGACGACTGACGCCGGTCCAGCACGGCGAGGCCGATCTGGCGCGGCACGCGGGGTGACAACGCGCGTTTGACATAACGCGGGTCGCTTGCCTGCGGTAACGAGGCTTCTGCCACGATGCTCAGGCCATCGCCACGACTGACCGCTTCCAGGGTGCTGAGCAGTTGGGCGCAGCGATAGCGTACCTTCGGCTGCAACCGGGCCGCGCTGAACAGGCGAGTGACCAACTCCGAGGAGCCGGCCTCGGTGAGAATGAACGGATCGTCACACAGGTCTCGCAGGGTCAGGGCCTCTCGTGCGGCCAGGGGATGATCGGCGGGCAACAGCGCCACCAACTGGTCTTCGAACACCGCAAAGGTATCGAGGCGCTCTTGTTCCAGTACCACGAAACCGACGTCGATACGCCGCTCATCCAGCCACTGGAGTACTTGCCGATCAGGCCCCTCGTCCACGTGCACTTCAATGCCGGGATGCGCTGCGCGAAACCGCCTGAGAATGCTCGGCAGCAAGCGATTTGACGCAGTGGGCCCAAACGAACCGATGCGCAAGGTGCCGCGCTTCATGCCTCGGGCATCGGCGGCCTCCTGTTGCAGGGTGTTGGCCAGGCCCAGCATGGCACGGGCGCGTCCGAGTAATTGCTGGCCAATATCGCTCGGCTCCACCAGGGTTTGGTGACGTCGAAACAGTTCCACGCCCAACTCCTGCTCCAGCGCCTTGATGGCGTGGGATACCGCGGATTGGCTGATGCCCAGCCGGTGGGCCGCACTGGTAAAGCCTTGCAGCTCGGCAACCAGGGCAAAGATTTCCAATTGAGTCAGGGTCATGAGCAAACACTCATTTTACGATGAGGAAGTATTAGCAAAAGAATAACTGCATTCTTTCGCCCCTCGAGCAACTTTCTATGAGCCCCAGCCCGGATCGCCTGACTTACTGCAAACTCGCCGCCGTTACCATGGTCTGGGGCGGCACCTTCGTCGCCGGGCGTTACCTGGCCGATCAGATCAATCCATTGCTGGCCGCCAGCCTGCGTTTTCTCCTGGCGAGCCTGGCGCTGCTGCTGTACCTGGCTTGCGCGCGCATTGCGCTGGTACGCCCAAGCCCCCGCCAACTGGCACGGTTGGCGGTATTGGGGTTTTTTGGGATCTTTTTCTACAACCTGTGCTTCTTCTATGGGCTGCAGTACATCAATGCTTCGCGGGCATCACTGATCGTCGCGCTGAACCCGGCGGTGATCGGCCTGGCGTCCTGGCTGTGGTTCAAGGAGCGCCTGGGTCGCGCCCAGTGGCTGGGCATCGTGTTGTGCCTGGTTGGCGCGGCGGCGGTGATCGTCAGCCGCAACCCGCACGTGTTGCAGGGGGCCAGCCACGCCTGGATCGGCGACCTGCTCATTCTCGGCTGCGTGGCGGGGTGGGGCGTCTACTCGCTGCTGTCTCGTGGACTCAACCAAAGCCTGGGCCCCTTGCAGACGGTGACCTGGTCGATATTGCTGGGGACGTCGATGCTGGGCACTGCCACGTTGGCCACGGGAAGCTTCACCACCGCAGCACTCGGCAACGTTCATCTGCCACAACTCTTGAGCTTGCTGTACCTGGGTGTGCTGGGCTCGGCCCTGGCGTATATCGGCTACTACGAGGGTATCCGGCGCATTGGCGCGACACGTTCCGGGGTATTTATCGCGCTCAATCCGCTGACGGCCGTGATCTGTGGCGCATTGCTGCTGGGAGAGCCTCTGACTGCGCCGATGCTGATGGGGGGCGCGGTCATCCTGCTGGGGATCTACCTGTGCAACAAACCCCTTGCGCGGGTCAGGGCAATGGGGATTTGATAAGAGTACGGACAAACTCGGTTACGCTGTGTAGAATCGATTTACGCATACAAGAATATGGACTTGCGCTCACGCAAGCCTCGGCCGTCAGAGACTGATGTAACCATGAAGCTACTCGGCTCCCCCCTCATCTTTGGTGATTTCCTCGCCCGCAGCGTGCGGGGCCTCTCGTGTGCACCGCCCTCGCGCTTCATCCTTGCTGGCAATTGATATCCGTTAATCATAAGCATGATGAGGCGCCGAACATGGCAGACCAATACGAAAACCCGATGGGCCTGATGGGCTTTGAATTTATTGAATTCGCATCGCCCACCCCCGGCACCCTGGAACCGATCTTCGAGATCATGGGCTTCACCAAGGTCGCGACCCACCGTTCCAAGAACGTGGAGCTGTATCGCCAGGGCGAGATCAACCTGATCCTCAACAACGAGCCCCACAGCATCGCCTCGTATTTCGCCGCCGAACACGGCCCGTCGGTGTGTGGCATGGCGTTTCGCGTCAAGGATTCACAAAAAGCCTACAACCGTGCTCTGGAGTTGGGCGCGCAACCGATCCATATCGAAACCGGGCCGATGGAACTGAACCTGCCGGCCATCAAGGGGATTGGCGGAGCACCGCTGTACCTGATCGACCGGTTCGGTGAGGGCAGCTCGATCTATGACATCGATTTCGTGTACCTCGAAGGCGTGGAGCGCAACCCGGTAGGCGCCGGCCTCAAGGTCATCGATCACTTGACCCACAACGTGTACCGCGGGCGCATGGCTTACTGGGCCAACTTCTACGAGAAGCTGTTCAATTTCCGTGAAGCCCGCTACTTCGACATCAAGGGTGAATACACCGGCCTGACTTCCAAGGCCATGAGCGCCCCGGATGGCATGATCCGCATCCCGTTGAACGAAGAGTCGTCCAAGGGCGCCGGGCAGATCGAAGAGTTCCTGATGCAGTTCAACGGCGAGGGCATCCAGCACGTGGCGTTCCTCACCGACGACCTGGTCAAGACCTGGGACGCGTTGAAGCGCATGGGCATGCGCTTCATGACGGCACCGCCGGACACCTACTACGAAATGCTCGAAGGCCGCCTGCCGAACCACGGCGAACCCGTGGACCAACTGCAAGCGCGTGGCATTCTGTTGGACGGCTCGTCCATTGAAGGCGACAAGCGCCTGTTGCTGCAGATTTTCTCGGAAACCCTGATGGGCCCGGTGTTCTTCGAATTCATCCAGCGTAAGGGCGACGATGGGTTCGGGGAGGGCAACTTCAAGGCGTTGTTCGAGTCGATCGAGCGTGACCAGGTACGTCGCGGTGTATTGAGCGCCGACTGAACAAAAAAAGCCCGGCCGAGGTCTGCCTCGGCCGGGCTAATGAGATGGTCACCCCCACACCCTGCGAGGGCTACGCTTTCGCAGGGTGTTTTGTTTTTGGAGGCCATC
>NZ_JBXAFK010000031.1:0-90208 GCF_058793055.1 Pseudomonas sp. MPR-R2A5 | reverse complement strand
TTAACCTGTAAACCATGTCCCCGGTTAGAAATGTAAACGATGTCCCCGGTTTGTACCGGGGCAAGCCCCCTCCCACAGGGGTTTTGTGGTGACGATGAGACTTCAGCCGGCCTTGCTTGCAGCTTCGTCCTTGATCTCGGCGAAGTCCTCTTCGCGCAGCTCGGGCAAGTCTTTCGCACAGTAGCTGCTGCCCAGTTCCTTCAGCGCGCCACACATGCCGTCCAACTTGCCGTCCACCGCCTGCAGGTGGTCAAGCAACTGGCCGATGGCGCGCGCCACCGGGTCGGGCATGTCTTCGCTGACACCGTAGGCATCGAAGCCGATCTTCTCGGCCATGGCCTTGCGCTTGGCTTCCTGCTCATCGCCCACTTCCGGCTTGACGATGATCCGCCCGGGAATACCCACCACGGTGGCGCCGGCCGGCACGGCCTTGGTCACCACGGCGTTGGAACCGACCTTGGCACCAGCCCCTACCGTGAACGGGCCAAGCACCTTGGCGCCCGCGCCCACCACCACGCCGTTCCCCAGCGTCGGGTGGCGCTTACCCTTGTTCCAACTGGTGCCGCCCAAGGTCACTCCCTGGTACAGGGTCACGTCATCACCAATCTCGGCAGTCTCGCCAATCACGATGCCCATACCGTGATCGATAAAGAAGCGACGCCCCACCTTGGCCCCCGGATGGATCTCGATCCCGGTCAACCAGCGACCGAAGTTCGACACCAGTCGCGCCAGCCATTTCCAGCCCATATTCCACAACGCACCGGACAGGCGGTGGATCCAGATAGCGTGCATGCCCGGATAGCAGGTCAGCACTTCAAAGGCATTGCGTGCTGCCGGGTCACGATGGAAAACACTCTGGATATCTTCTCGCAAACGCTCGAACATTTTTAATCCTTCCGCTTAAGAAGCTCGCCACGGGCCGCTTTCTGGGTTTCCGTGAGGATGCCACGCAATATATTCATTTCCGCTCGACTGACCGAGCTGCGCCCGTACAACCGACGCAGGCGCGCCATCAAGTGCCGTGGTTTTTCCGGATCGAGAAATTCGATGGCCACCAGGGTTTGCTCCAGGTGTTCATAGAACCGCTCCAGCTCGTCCATGGTGGCCAGTTCGCCACTTTTGGTCGACGCAACTTCATCCTTCTCGACCTTGCTCGGCTGGCCTTCAGCAGCCAGCCAGGCCATGCGCACCTCGTAACTCAGCACCTGCACCGCTGCCCCGAGGTTCAGCGAGCTGAACTCAGGGTCTGCTGGGATGTGCACGTGATAATGACATCGCTGCAGCTCTTCATTGGTCAGGCCGGAGTCTTCGCGACCGAAGACCAGGGCGATTTCAGCGCCACCGGCCGCCTCTTCCACCACTTTGGTCCCGCATTCACGCGGATCCAGCAGTGGCCACGGAATGCGCCGGTCGCGAGCGCTGGTGCCAAGCACCAGATTGCAGCCGACCAGGGCGTCTTCCAAGGTGGCGACGATCTGGGCACTTTCAAGGATGTCATTGGCGCCAGATGCACGAGCATCGGCCTCGTGGTGCGGGAACACGCGTGGTTCGACCAGCACCAGGCGCGTCAGCCCCATGTTTTTCATGGCTCGCGCCACCCCGCCGATATTGCCGGGGTGACTGGTATTGACCAGGACGACACGAATGTTTTGCAGCAAGGGAGGCGCTCTCGGACACAGGAAAGGGGAGCAAATCTTACAGAACAGCCTAAGGTTATGCCATGAAAGCTCACGTCGTCCTTCACCTGAAGAAAGTTTCTGCTAGAATGCTCGGCTTTCTTTAACAACCTTAGGTGACACATCCATGCAGCCCATGCTGAATATCGCGCTGCGCGCCGCCCGCAGCGCCAGTGAATTGATCTTCCGCTCCATCGAGCGCCTGGATACCATCAAGGTCGACGAAAAAGACGCCAAGGATTATGTATCCGAGGTGGATCGCGCCGCCGAACAGAAAATCATCGACGCCCTGCGCAAGGCCTACCCGACCCACGGCATCCTCGGCGAAGAAACCGGCCTGCACAAAGGTAGCGGCGAAGGCGAAGACTACCTGTGGATCATCGATCCACTGGATGGCACCACCAACTTCCTGCGCGGCATCCCGCACTTTGCCGTAAGCATCGCGTGCAAATACCGCGGCCGCCTGGAACACGCCGTTGTCCTCGACCCGGTTCGCCAGGAAGAATTCACCGCCAGCCGTGGCCGTGGCGCCCAGCTCAATGGCCGCCGCCTGCGCGTCAGCGGTCGCACCAGCCTGGACGGCGCCCTGCTGGGCACCGGCTTCCCGTTCCGCGATGACCAGATGGACAACCTGGAAAACTACCTGGGCATGTTCCGCGCCCTGGTTGGCCAGACCGCCGGCATCCGCCGCGCCGGTGCAGCCAGCCTGGACCTGGCCTACGTGGCTGCCGGCCGTTTCGATGCGTTCTGGGAATCAGGCCTGTCCGAGTGGGACATGGCTGCAGGCGCCCTGCTGATTCAGGAAGCAGGCGGCCTGGTGAGCGACTTCACCGGCGGCCATGACTTCCTTGAAAAAGGCCACGTCGTTGCCGGCAACACCAAATGCTTCAAGGCGGTCCTGACGGCGATCCAGCCGCACCTGCCAGCCTCGCTGAAGCGCTAAGCGAGCGAGCACAAAAAAGCACCCCTCGGGGTGCTTTTTTTATGCCTGGGATTTGAAGACCAGTAGCAACACACAACAAATATGGGAGGGGGCCCCTCCCATACTTTGAACTGAACCAGGCTTTGGGATTACTGCTGGTTCTGGCCCAGGACGAGACGCCCTTCCTTGTCGACCGGAATTTGGCCGCCTGGATCACGGTCCATACGTACCGAGCCTTCCTTGCCATCCAAGGTGTAACGCACGTCGTACCCGACTACCTTGTCACTGATGTCGTTAACGGTGTTACAGCGCGTTTGCGTGGTGGTGTAGGTATCGCGGTTCTGCATGCCTTCCTGAACCTTGTTACCGGCGTAACCACCACCGACAGCACCGGCCACGGTGGCCAGTTTCTTACCATTACCGCCGCCGATCTGGTTACCCAACAAGCCACCAGCCAGCGCACCGACCACCGTACCGACGATCTGGTGTTGATCCTGCACCGGCTTCTGCCGGGTCACTGCGACGTCCTTGCAGACCTCGCGAGGCGTTTTAATCTGGGTTTTCACCGGCTGCACTGCCAGCACTTGCGCATACTCAGGGCCGCTTTTTACCAGGCTGTAGGTGGCAACAGCACCCCCGGCAGTTACACCGACAGCACCCAATACCGCACCAACCAGTAACGACTTGTTCACGTTGAACCTCCTGACCATCACAAACGGACCGAAAGATCCGCGCTATACCCAGCCTTGGAGCAAAAAAAAAGGCACGAGTTCAATACTCGTGCCTTTTTTGTAACAGCTGATCAACAAACGCCCATCAAGGACGGTCGTCGACCTCCTTGCCAGTGCTGGCCGGAGGGATCAGGTCTTCGCTGTTGAGGTTCAGCCAGATCAGTACCACGTTGGCGATGTAGATCGACGAGTAGGTACCCGCCAGGACGCCAATAAACAATGCCAGGGAGAAGCCCCACAGATTGTCGCCACCAAAGATCATCAGGGCCGCGATCGCCAGCAAGGTGGAGATCGACGTCGCCATGGTCCGCAGCAGGGTCTGGGTGGTGGAGATGTTGATGTTCTCGATCAGCGTCGCCTTGCGCAGCACCCGGAAGTTCTCACGAACTCGGTCGAATACCACGATGGTGTCGTTGAGCGAGTAACCAATGATCGCCAGCACCGCGGCCAGCACGGTCAGGTCGAAGGTGATCTGGAAGTACGCCAGGATACCCACGGTCACGACCACGTCGTGGATCAGCGACACAATGGCGCCGACGCCGAACTTCCACTGAAAGCGAAAGGCCAGGTAGATCATGATGCCGACCAGCGCCATCAGCATGCCGAGACCGCCCTGGTCGCGAAGCTCTTCACCCACTTGAGGGCCGACGAACTCGACACGCTTGACCGACGCCGGGTTATCGCCGCCGACCTTCTGCAAGGCTTCGGCGACCTGATGACCCAATTGTGGGTCTTCGCCAGGCATACGCACCAGCAGGTCAGTGGTTGCACCAAAGCTCTGCACGATGGCTTCGTGATAGCCGGCCTTGACCAGCTCACTGCGCACCAGGGTAACGTCGGCCGGCTTCTCGTAGGTCAGCTCGATGAGCGTACCGCCGGTGAAGTCCAGACCGTAGTTCAGGCCCTTATGGAACCAGCTGAACAACGCCAGAACGGTAAGGAGCACGGTGACGCCGAACGCAATATTGCGAACGCCCATGAAGTTGATTGTACGTAACATGGCAGCCCCTTAAATCCACAACTTCTTGAAGTCACGCCCGCCAAAGATCAGATTGACCATTGCGCGGGTCACCATGATGGCCGTGAACATCGAGGTAAAGATACCGAGGGACATGGTTACCGCAAAACCTTTGACGGGGCCGGTGCCCATGGCAAAGAGAATCCCGCCGACCAGCAATGTGGTCAGGTTGGAGTCGAGAATCGCGGTAAATGCCCGGCCGAAGCCTTCGTTGATTGCACGCTGAACGGTCATGCCGGCGGCGATCTCTTCACGAATCCGCGAGAAGATCAGCACGTTGGCGTCCACCGCCATACCCATGGTGAGTACGATACCGGCGATACCTGGCAGGGTCAGCGTAGCGCCCAGCAGCGACATCAGGGCCAGCAGCATCACCATGTTGCCCGCCAGGGCCACGGTGGCGATGATGCCGAAGAAGCGGTAGATGGCGATGATGAACAGCGAAACGAACAGCATGCCCCACAAGGCTGCGTCGACGCCCTTGGTGATGTTGTCGGCGCCCAGGCTCGGGCCAATGGTGCGTTCTTCAGCGAAGTACATCGGTGCAGCCAAGCCACCGGCACGCAGCAGCAGGGCCAGCTCCGAGGATTCGCCCTGGCCGTTCAGGCCAGTGATGCGGAATTGAGCACCCAGCGGCGACTGGATGGTCGCCAGGCTGATGATCTTCTTCTCTTCCTTGAAGGTCTGTACCGGCACGTCTTTCTCGACGCCGTTGACCATTTGCTTGGTGTAGGTAGTGATCGGACGTTGCTCGATGAAGATCACCGCCATACTGCGACCGACGTTACTGCGCGTGGCGCGGCTCATCAGTTCGCCGCCGTGGCCATCCAGGCGGATGTTCACTTCAGGGGTACCGTGCTCGCCGAAACCGGCCTTCGCGTCGGTGACCTGGTCACCGGTAATGATCAAGCCACGCTCGATCTGCGCCGGAGGGCGGTTGCCTTCACGGAACTCGAAAGTCTCGGAAGTGGCCTTGGAAGCACCCGGCTCGGCGGCCAGGCGGAATTCCAGGTTGGCGGTTTTACCCAGGATACGCTTGGCTTCTGCGGTGTCCTGCACGCCCGGCAGCTCAACCACAATGCGGTTGGCGCCCTGACGCTGAACGATCGGCTCGGCCACACCCAGCTCGTTGACGCGGTTACGTACCGTGGTCAAGTTCTGCTTGATCGAGTATTCGCGGATTTCCGCCAGCTTGGCCGGGGTCATCGCCAGACGCAGCACCGGTTGACCATTGAGGTCGGCCGGTACGATGTCGAAATCGTTGAAGTTCTTGCGGATCAGCGCACGGGCCTGTTCGCGGGACGCTTCGTCAGAGAAGCCCAGCTGGATGGCACCGTTGAGCTGCGGGAGGCTGCGATAACGCAACTTCTCTTTACGCAGCAGGCTCTTCACGTCGCCTTCGTAGACTTTGAGGCGTGCGTCGAGGGCCTTGTCCATGTCCACCTCCAGCAGGAAGTGCACACCACCGGACAAGTCCAGACCCAGCTTCATCGGGTGCGCGCCAATGCTGCGCAGCCATTTTGGCGTGGTCTGTGCCAGGTTGAGCGCGACAACGTAGTCGTCGCCCATGGCCTTGCGCACAACATCCTTGGCCGGCAATTGGTCTTCTTGCTTGGTCAGGCGCAACAAGCCGCCTTTCGCATCAGCTGCCAACGTTGCCGCCTTGACCTGGATGCCCGCATCGGTGAGCGCCTTGCTCGCGCGTTCCAGGTCAGCCTGATTGACCTTCAGCGAAGTGCTGGCGCCAGAGATCTGGATCGCAGGGTCATCAGGATAGAGATTGGGAGCGGAATAAATAAAACCGATCGCCAGCACCGCCAGGATCAGTACGTATTTCCACAGAGGGTATTTGTTCAGCATCACGCCGCCCGCTTATAACGCGGGGCGCCTTGCGCGCCCCGTCGATTGGTAAAGGTTGTTGCTTAGATCGCTTTGAGCGTGCCTTTAGGCAGCGTGGCGGCGATAGCGCCCTTCTGGAACTTCATTTCTACGGTGTCGGAGACTTCCAGGACCACGAAAGCGTCGGAAACCTTGGTGATCTTGCCGGCGATACCGCCAGTGGTCACGACTTCGTCACCTTTCTGCAAGCTGCCCAGCAGGTTTTTCTGCTCTTTGGCGCGCTTGGCCTGTGGACGCCAGATCATCAGGTAGAAGATGACCAGGAAACCGACCAGGAAAATCCACTCGAAACCACCGCCCATAGGGCCGGCAGCAGCAGGCGCAGCGGCGTCAGCCATGGCGTTAGAGATAAAAAAGCTCATTTAGCACTCCAGTTGCAAATAGTGAATCTTAGGGTCGGAAAACTCAGTCCAAGGGCGGCACAGGGAGCCCGCGCTTGGCATAGAAGGCATCGACGAAGGCGGCCAATGTACCCTGTTGAATAGCCTCGCGCAAACCAGCCATCAGGACTTGGTAGTGACGCAAATTGTGGATGGTATTCAACATGCTACCCAGCATTTCCCCGCACTTGTCCAGATGGTGCAGATAAGCACGGGAGAAGTTCTGGCAGGTGTAGCAGTCACAGGTGGGATCCAGCGGCGATTCATCATGGCGATGGAACGCGTTACGGATCTTCAGCACGCCTGTATCGATGAACAGATGCCCATTGCGGGCATTACGGGTTGGCATCACGCAATCGAACATGTCCACACCGCGGCGCACACCCTCTACGAGATCCTCCGGTTTGCCAACGCCCATAAGGTAACGAGGTTTTTCAGCGGGCATCAGGCCCGGCAGATAATCCAGCACCTTGATCATTTCGTGCTTGGGTTCGCCCACCGACAGGCCGCCAATGGCAAGACCATCAAAGCCGATCTTGTCGAGGCCTTCCAGCGAGCGCTTGCGCAGGCTTTCATGCATGCCGCCCTGGACGATACCGAACAGCGCCGCGGTATTGTCACCGTGGGCGTTTTTCGAGCGCTGGGCCCAACGCAGCGACAGCTCCATGGAAATCCGCGCGACGTCTTCGTCAGCCGGGTACGGCGTGCATTCGTCAAAAATCATCACGATGTCGGAGCCCAGGTCGCGCTGGACCTGCATCGACTCTTCCGGCCCCATGAACACTTTGGCACCGTCCACCGGCGAGGCGAAGGTCACGCCCTCCTCCTTGATCTTGCGCATGGCCCCCAGGCTGAACACTTGGAAACCACCGGAGTCGGTGAGGATCGGGCCTTGCCACTTCATGAAGTCATGCAGGTCGCCGTGCTTCTTGATCACTTCCGTGCCCGGACGCAGCCACAAGTGAAAGGTGTTGCCCAGAATAATCTCGGCGCCGGTGGCGACGATGTCGCGCGGCAGCATGCCTTTGACGGTGCCATAGGTGCCCACGGGCATGAAGGCCGGGGTCTCTACCGTACCGCGCGGGAAAGTCAGGCGACCACGACGGGCTTTGCCGTCGGTGGCGAGCAATTCAAACGACATACGACTCATAGTTGTTCCTCTGGGCCGCGCGGCGCCGGATTACGGGTGATAAACATCGCATCACCGTAGCTGAAAAAACGGTACCCATTGTCGATGGCGGCCTGATAAGCGGCCATGGTCTGCGGATAACCGGCAAATGCCGACACCAGCATCAACAGCGTGGATTCCGGCAAATGGAAGTTGGTCACCAGGGCGTCGACCACGTGAAACGGCCGGCCTGGGTAAATAAAGATATCGGTGTCGCCACTGAACGGCTTGAGTACGCCATCGCGCGCCGCGCTCTCCAGGGAACGCACACTGGTAGTGCCCACTGCAACGACGCGCCCGCCACGCGCCTTGCACGCATTCACCGCGTCCACGACGTCCTGGCTGACCTCCAGCCATTCGCTGTGCATATGGTGGTCTTCGATCTTATCCACACGCACCGGCTGAAACGTGCCGGCCCCCACGTGCAGGGTCACATAGGCGCTCTCGACGCCCTTGGCGGCGATTGCATCCAGCAGCGGCTGGTCGAAATGCAGCCCGGCAGTCGGCGCGGCAACCGCCCCCAGGCGTTGCGAGTACACCGTTTGATAGCGCTCGCGGTCCGAGTCTTCGTCGGGGCGATCTATATAAGGAGGCAACGGCATATGACCGACGCGCTCCAGCAGCGGCAACACTTCCTCGGCAAACTTGAGTTCGAACAACGCATCATGGCGCGCAACCATCTCGGCTTCGCCACCGCCATCGATCAAGATCGTCGAACCCGGCTTGGGCGATTTGCTGGAACGCACATGGGCCAGCACGCGATGGTTGTCCAGCACCCGTTCCACCAGAATTTCCAGCTTGCCGCCGGAGGCTTTCTGGCCAAACAGCCGCGCCGGAATCACCCGGGTATTGTTGAACACCATCAGATCTCCTGGGCGCAAATGCTCAAGCAAATCAGTGAATTGACGGTGTGCGAGGGCACCGCTCACCCCGTCCAGGGTCAGCAGTCGACTGGCGCGACGCTCGGCCAAAGGGTGGCGAGCGATCAGCGAATCAGGGAGCTCAAAAGTAAAGTCAGCAACGCGCATGATGGGGTTCGTCTAGCAGGGCCGGGAAGTCTAGCGGAAATAGTCAAAATTGACCATGAAACGTGATTGACCAACGGTAATCTCATCTCTATACTTCGCCGCCATTGAGCCCTGATGGCGGAATTGGTAGACGCGGCGGATTCAAAATCCGTTTTCGAAAGGAGTGGGAGTTCGAGTCTCCCTCGGGGCACCATCTTAAAAAAAGACCTTGAAATTCAAGGTCTTTTTTTTCGCCTGAAGAAAAGTGGTTGCTGGCTTGCCTCAGCTGTCTTAGCCGCAATGACCACCACTCAAAGCGTTGGTATTAGGTAGAAAAGATTAGCGTTAGGATGAAGCTATCAAGTGACGAGCCAGTCTCTAAAATCAATGGCAAACTCCGCGACAGCTATCAATGACAGCAGCCTGGTCTCGACGAATAGCGGCGCTAAAGGAATCAAGCAGCAATGAGCACAAAGAACCCCATCAGTCGGCTGACGATCAAGGGATTTAAGTCAATCAAGAACCTTGAAGACTTCCGCCTGGAAAGCTTGAACGTACTGCTGGGTGCCAATGGCGCAGGCAAGAGCAGCTTCGTTGCTTACTTTCGTATGCTCAGCGAAATGATGGAGTCGCGCCTACAGACATGGACCACCCAACAAGGCAAGGCAGATCGAATTGTCAGCTTCGGGGTGAAGGAAACGACGAGGATCTTCTCCTACGTTCACTTTGGCCTTAACGGTTATGAGTTCGAGCTGGAGTCGACCGTTGATGGAGGGTTTGTTTTTGCCAATGAACGACTTTTTTTTGAAGGCCCCATGTATGGGTCTGAATGGATTCCCCTCGGCTCAGGACACCAAGAGGCCAAACTCAAAAAAGCGTTCGACGTAAAACAATTCCAAGCCCCTTACAAAAATAACGTCGTAGCGTACTGCTATGAATCGATTTCCAGCTGGAAGGTTTTTCACTTCCATGACACCAGCGAAACAGCAAGTGTCAAACGCTACGGCCCTGTTCACATCAACGACTACCTAAGGCCCGACGCCTCGAACCTGGCGGCTTATCTGCATCGCCTATCCACTGAGACGCCTGAAGTCTACGACCAGATCCGCAAGACCATCCAACTGGCGATCCCGTTCTTCGACGATTTTGTACTCCGTCCGGTGCGCTTAGACACACAAGAAGAACTGATCAATTTGCAATGGCGACAAAAGGACAGCGATTACACCTTCTGGCCCAGTCAACTCTCGGACGGCTCGATTCGTTTCATGTGCCTGGTAACCGCCCTCCTTCAGCCCGACCCACCATCGACGATCATCATCGATGAGCCGGAGTTAGGCCTGCACCCTTATGCAATCACTTTGCTGGGTTCGCTGTTACGGTCTGCCTCTACGCGAATGCAGGTGATTGTTTCAACGCAATCAGTCCCACTGGTAAACGAGTTCTCTATCGATGACTTGATCATCGTTGAGCGGGAAAAGGGAGCAACTGTCTTCAAGCGTCTGGACGAAAAAGCTTTCGAAACGTGGTTAGACGACTACTCAGTAGGCGAGTTGTGGGAGAAAAACATCTTGGGCGGGAGGCCGCGTAAATGATTCGAGTGCACGTCATTTGCGAGGGCCAGACAGAGGAGATGTTCATCAACGAAGTGTTGGCTCAAGCCTTTCACCACTTGGGTATTTACCTGATGCCAGCGCTGATCGGTAAACCAGGCCACAAAGGCGGCAACTTTCGCTTTGAGCGCCTGCTCAGCGATGTTGAAAAACGCCTGCTCGGCGACCGCCAAGCCTATTGCACCACGTTCTTTGATTTTTATGGTCTGCCCGAAGAGTTTCCTGGAAAAGCGAATGCCGCCGGCAAAAACTCCATGGATGAAAAAGCCGATTGCCTGCTAGAAGCCATGGTGGAAAGGCTAGCGATCGAATTAGGTGATGACGCCATGCGCCGATTCATTCCCTATGTGCAGATGTACGAATTCGAAGGTTTGCTTTTCAGTTGTCCACGGCGACTTGCCACGGGCATCAACCAGCCCAACCTTGAAGATCGGTTTATGCACATACGGAATGAGTTTGAAACGCCGGAAACCATCAATAACAGCCCGATGACGGCGCCGAGCAAAAGGCTTAAGACGCTTTATGCGGGTTACGACAAGCCGCTGCACGGCTCGTTGGCGGCCATTGAAATCGGCCTGCCAGCGATACGCGAACAGTGCAGTCGCTTCGATACCTGGCTAAGTGAAATGGAAGCTTTGCAGCCGGTTGCCTGAGGCGCCTGCTGGCGACACATTAAGGTAAACAGCACCATGGAATTGCAACTGGAAGCAGTCGCCTTGTTCTCGCACAAACTGGCCTATGAAACAGAAGGTGAGAGTCCGATACTGCGTGATGACCCGATCATGAGCGAATACGAGCGCGAGGTATTCGGGCTGTTGGTCCGCAACGGCGAGATCAATATCATCCAGCAAAAACTGGACGAATGCCTGGCAGTGGCACTCAGCTCCTTGGGCGGCGTGAATACCGTGATGGGTCGCGAGCTGCAACGGCTGACGTTGGATGTGCGCCAAGCATCGACACTGCACGAACTCAATGCCCCACTCAACGCACTCAAGGATTACCTGAAGGCGATCCTGTAACGTCCGGTTCAGCGACGCCCTTCCACCGCCATCCGCACCGCCAGCCCCATCAGCACCGACCCCATCAGCCAGCGCTGCACCACCTGCCAACCCGGTCGGGTGACGAAAAACACCGCGATGGAGCCGGCCATGGTGGCAATCACTGCGTTGACGCTCACGCTGATGAAAATCTGCGTAAACCCCAGCACCAGAGATTGGGTCAGCACACTGCCATGACCGTTCGGGTCGATGAACTGGGGCAGTAACGACAAATACATCACCGCCACCTTGGGGTTCAGCAGGTTCGTCACCAGGCCCATGGTGAACAGTTTGCGTGGGCTGTCCTTGGGCAAATCCCGCACCTGGAACGGCGATCGCCCACCCGGCCGAATTGCCTGCCAGGCCATATAGGCCAGGTACAACGCACCGCCGAAGCGCAGTGCGTCATAGGCAAATGGCACCGCCATGACCAAGGCCGTGATCCCCAAGGCCGCGCACACCATGTAAACCAGAAAACCCAACGCCACGCCGCCCAGGGAAATCAACCCGGCCGTGCGGCCCTGGCAGATCGAGCGGGAGATGAGGTAAATCATGTTCGGGCCGGGCGTGAGCACCATGCCGAGTGAAATAAGCGCATAGGCCAGCCAGCTGGACAGTTCGGGCATTGTTGGGCTCCTGGGGTGTTATTTTGTCGACGTGAAACATTTGGCCAAGGTTATAGGCTTGGACCCAATGGTAGGGCGTTCAAAATGCGCGCGTTAGATACAGATCCGCGAGCAAAACGGCATACACCACCGCACCACTCACCCAAGGCCAGGCCCATGATCGACTTCAACAACAAAGGCTTTTTCAAACTCAAACAGAACAACGAATACGCCGAACGCGTATCGGCCCTGCTGCTGGACGGCGAAGAAGTGATCGACGCCTACAAAGCCATGCGCGACGGCGTGGTCTTCACCACCAAACGCATCATCGCGGTGAATGTGCAGGGGATTACCGGCAGCAAGAAGGACTTCACCTCACTGCCGTATAAAAACATCGTGGCGTATTCGGTGGAGACGTCCGGGACGTTTGACCTGGATTCGGAGTTGGAGATTTACTTCTCGTCGCTGGGGAAAGTGAAATTCGAGTTCACCGGCAAGACCTCGATCGTTGAAATCTCCCGGCTGATTTCCAAACACCTGTTGACTTGATCACCACACAAAAAAAGACCTTGGCCCCCAAGGTCTATCGCTGCCGAGACGCTATGAGTGACGCGGGCGGCGCTCAAACATCACGCCACTTCCCAGACCTTGATGACCACTTCTCCATTACCGCCATCATCCAGGATGAGCGTTTCGCTCTTGTCCCCCCAGAAACTAATCCGCTGGTACCAATACAGCCAGTTGCTCTCCAGGTCTTTCTGCTCACTGGAACAAGAGATGACGACCTGGATTTTCAGCGCTTTTTCAGCCTTGGGTACCCACTTCGCCAACTTCAGCCGGTCATTGAGGATCTTGTCTCTCCATTTGCTTTGGGTCCACGCATGCGCTGTCGCAACCTCAAGGAATACCTGCGTCCCCTCGTTTCCGCAGACGCGCAGATCCCCGAGAAACTTTGATGTGTTGTCCGCAAAAGACTGCTTGTAAGCAGGCTTGGGAAAGGCTTCGTAACCCCGGTCAACAAAAGCAGTAAAAATCTCCCAATTGACCCACTCTTCAAATGAGTAGCCGGTATGTGCAAAGCGGGTGACTTGTTTGGCTTTCGGGGCGAAGTGATCAGAGAGAATCTGGCAAAAGTCCTGCAGGGTCATAAGGTCTTCCTTGGGAGTAGTGATAGAGGGTGCCTCAACAACTGATTTACGCGGCTACCCCACGCATTGCTTTATCGTCATGAGGCTGGAAAACATGAAGAGTCGCCTCAAAGGTAGAAAAATACTCGTCAAGACTCGTCGCGTTTCAGCTGACTTTTCTCACGTACTTCATCGAACATTGCGAGTGTCAGGTTTCCGTTATCGTTAATAGGCTCACTCCCTCGCACAAGGAAGTGAGCCCGTCATGTCAGAACGCGCGTATCCCATCACCGAAGAAGAACAACTCAAGCGGCGCATCCTGAGCCGACAGCCGACGCCAGCACCCTATTTTCCGGCAATCGACATATTCGCCCCTCCCCCAGCGCCAACCTCGGCACCCGCCAAGCCAGCCGGTTGCGTTTTCACCAAACCCTGCAAGCTGCCCGACGGCGTCATTCGCTATGCAAACCCCACCGGCTACGTCCCGCTTGAGCTGATCAAGGACTACGGCCATTTCAGCCTGTTGGGCGGATTCCCCAAAAACCGGTAACACCAAGAAAAAGCGGGGCTGGCTTACGTGAGCGTTGGATAGATGCAAAAAGGAGAAAGCTATTTGAATGGGATTCCAAGAAAGGAGAGCTGGAGGTCTATCGAAACAGTGATTTGGAACACCTCGGCGCATTTGATCCTTATACGGCAGAGCGTCGAGGACCGGCGGACCCGAAACGTCGAATTTACAGATAAAGAGGAACTCGGAAATGGTGATGAAAATCAGATTGCGATGGTACGAAAAGCACAGCAATGACTTGAAGGCAGATGAGTATTCAGCGGATATCGCAGATCCAGACAGTGTTTTTGAAGCATTGGGTTTAGGCGAAGAAACCGCGATATATGCCGACGTATTCAATGTGCTGCCGAGCTGGATAACGATCATTCAGCCGTACTTCCAGCACATCATTGAACCCGACCGCCTCGACTACCAAATTTCCTTCCGCTACCAAGGCGCCTGGCCACCACCAACACAACCCAAGAAGGAACCTTGATGCAATGAGACCTACACTGCAAAAGCCCCTCCTCTACCGCTCAGTCAACACCCGAACCCATGACGTGCGCCACGGAAGTTGCCTTGCCTACCGGTATGAGCGGCACACCAAAAGAGAAAAAAACAAACGATCAAACCGCAGTTCGATGCACAGCCATCAACGACACGGTTTTGATTACACCCCGCTATTCCGCTTTCTCCTATCCAAAGTCGGTCACCCATG
This sequence comes from Pseudomonas sp. MPR-R2A5, assembly GCF_058793055.1. Taxonomy (NCBI): domain Bacteria; kingdom Pseudomonadati; phylum Pseudomonadota; class Gammaproteobacteria; order Pseudomonadales; family Pseudomonadaceae; genus Pseudomonas; species Pseudomonas sp. MPR-R2A5. Next base: position 75,763 of record NZ_JBXAFK010000031.1, on the reverse strand, counting down.
GGATCAGGTTTTCAGCGAAGCCAACGCCCGCCTGGATCGTCCGGAGCCGGTGTTCTGGATGGTTGCGCTACACGAAAGTGACAAGCAGGAGTACGTGAGAACGGATGAAAACAGCTACTACAGCGGCTTGTGGGTCGACGAAGATGGCCTACTGCAAAAGGTCAATCCTCAGCTGACGCCCGAGCAAATGACACCATTTTGCGACGGCTACACCCACACCTTCAACGGTGTGGTATTCGCCCAGCCTTCACCACGCAAACGGCGGGCAACGCCCACCGTTCAATCAACTCCGCTTACCCCTCTTTCGCCTCACTCCCCTCCCCCCCAATCAACACCCGATTCGCCGGATCCGTAATATCAAACACCTGCTGCGCACACCCAGAACGGTCAAACTTGAACTGGAACTCCACCAGATACACCTTGGCCTTCTCCGGGCTGAACGTGCTCATCACCGGCCCGCAGCTGTAGTAAGCCCCAGTGCCCTGGCTGCGCGCCGAGCTGGACACGGTAAGTTTCTTGCCAGGATCCGCCTGGATCTCCAACTGTGGAAAACGCTTGAACCCGGCGCTGGCGACAGTCTGGTTGAGCTTGGCGATCCAGTTGAAGACCTTGCCTTCGCCGGTGTCCATCACGGTGCCAAGCGTTTCCGGGCGTTGGTCGGGGTCGCCTTCGCGGCGGATGGCGAATTCGACGGGGTTGGTGCCGCCGCTGGCCTTCATGATGACTTTGGCGTGGTCCGCGTCGACGGCCACGGTTTTCTGACGGAACTGGATACCGTCCTTGAGCAGGCTGGGCGATGAGTCACGTTGGTTCGATTGGCAGGCGCACAGGGCCAGGGCGAGGGAGAGCAGCGCGATTCGCTTCACGGGAGGATGTCCTTATCAGGGTGAAAGACGATGATAACTGGACCGGTGATTAAACAGAATGTTCCGCAGTGGAAAGTCCGCGATGCAGGGCTGCGGCCTGACAGGCTTACCGAGGTGATCCCATCGCGGCCTCGCCGGGGCTCGACAGCTCCCACATTTGATCTTCGTCGCGACTGACATTGCGTTCACACATTTCGCGTCAGCTCTCGTCAAACACCAACCGCGCGCACAACCCGCCTCGCTCACGATTATGCAGCGCCAACCGACAGCCGATCTTGCCGACGATCATCTGCACAATCGCCAGTCCCAGCCCTGCGCCATTGGCGTTGCCCTGGCTGTAAAAGCGCTCGAACAAGCGCCCGATTTGCGCCTCATCAATCCCCGGGCCCTGGTCTTCCACGCTCAAGCAATGGACGCCAATCACCACTTTCACCTCGCCCCCCAGCGGGGAGAAGTTGAGGGCGTTGGTCACCAGATTCTGCAGCGCAATGGCCAGCGCCACGGGGTCGGTCTCGACCCAGCACTCCTCGTTCCCTTCCAGCACCAATTCCACGTCTTTTTCCATGGCCAGCGGGGTCAACTCGGCGAGCTCTTCGCGCACCAACTCGGTCAAGTGCACACGGCTGCGCGTAGGGTTGTTCAGTTGCGGTTCGATGCGCGCCATTGTCAGCAACTGGCTGCCAATGCGCGTCGCACGATCGACCCCATTGACCAGAAAATCCAACGCCTCACGCCGTTGTTCTTCAGTGCCGGCGATTTGGGCGTTTTGCGCATGGATCCGCAGGATCGCCAGCGGTGTGCGCAGCTCATGGGCCGCGTCAGCGATAAAACGGCGTTCGCGTTCGAGCAGCTCGTCGACTTGGACCAACAACCGATTGAGCGCGGTTTGCATGGGCTCCAAGTCGCTGGGCAAGGGCTTGAGGTGCAGCGGCTGCAAGGTGTCGGTGTTGCGCCCGCGAATCTTGCGGGCCATGGCACGCAAGGGCTTGAGGCCCCAGCCGATCACCAGCCAGATCAACAGCGCCAGCAGCGGCACGCCGATCAGGGTCGGCCAGAGGGTGTGGCGCACGATGCGCTGGATCAGGTCCTGGCGAATGTCGTCGCGCTCGCCCACCCAGATCAGCAGGCCCTGTTGCGGGTCGGCGAGGAGGAACGCGCACCAGTCGTTGCCGTTGTCCACAATGTCATGGGCGCCGAGGGTAGCCGGTGGGGCCGCCAGCACGGGCGCCTCGGTGGAACGCACCAGCAACTCACCATCGGTGCGCCACACCTGGAAGGTCAGGCGGGTTTCATAGGGATGGGCAACGCCCTCCTCACCCACGCGGCTCATGGCCTGGTCAAACGCCTCATACAAGCGGTTCCAGTCCGCTTCGCCGGGGTCGCGTTGGCGCAGGACGCCTTGCAACAAGCGTGCGCTCTGGGCGAGTTGCGCGTCGTAGACTTCTTCGATTTCGTGGTGACTGTCGCGCAGCACCAACCAGCTGATCAGGGCGTCGCCGAGCAGGATCAGTACCAGGACGGGAACGAGGATGCGCGCGCGAACGGAAGTCATGGTTTGAGCACCAGCACATAGCCCACGCCGCGCACGGTGCGAATCAGCTCGGTGGATAACTTCTTGCGCAGGTTATGGATCAATACTTCCAGGGTGTTGCTCTCGACACGGTCCTGCCAGCCATACAACGCGCGCGACAGCCGCTCGCGGGTCACGACTTTGCCGGGGCGCACCATCAGTTGGTGCAGCAGTTGGTATTCCATGGGGGTGACGATGATGTCCTCATCCTGATAGCGCACTTGCTGGGTGGCCGGGTCGAGGCTGATGCCAGCGTGTTCCAGCATCGGTTGCGCACGGCCCTGGCTGCGGCGCAACAAGGCGCGCACACGGGCCTTGAGCTCCTCCACGTCGAACGGCTTGACCAGGTAATCATCGGCACCGGCGTCCAAACCGGCGATGCGCTCGGCGGTGCCGTCGCGGGCAGTGAGGATCAGCACCGGCAGGTCGTGCTGCTCGGCGCGCAGTTGCTGCAACAGATCCAGGCCATCGAGGCGCGGCAGGCCGAGGTCGAGCAGCAACAGATCGAAGCTTTCCGTGCGCAAGGCATGCAAGGCCGCGACGCCATCCTGCAGCCAGTCGAGGGTGTAGCCCTCAGCGCCCAAGGCCACCCGAATCCCTTGGCCGAGGGCACGGTCATCTTCGACAAGCAGCAGGCGCATAACGAATTCTCTGTAGGAAACGGCGGCATCATGCCGGGTTCTGGGCGGGGCTATTTCGGGAAAGATGTTACGACTCGTTGCCAACTAAGCTTGCACTAAGGTTGGTTTTGCACTGTGAAATCTCCCACAACTGCTGAGAGCTTTTCCATGCGCAAAATTCTCCTGCTGTCCCTGGTCATCGCCAGCCCCCTGGCCCTCGCCGGCCCGCAGTGCACCACCGCCGAGCGTTCGCAATGGCAAGACGAAAAGGTCTTCCAGGACAAGCTCAAGGCCGAAGGCTACGAGATCAGCAAATTCAAGGTCACCGACGGCAACTGCTATGAGATCTATGGCTTCGACAAAGACAAACGCAAGGTCGAGATCTACCACGACCCGGTCACCGGCAAAGCCGTGAAGACTGAGATCAAAGGCTGATGCCAGGCGAATCCCTGCGCCTGTGGGACCCGCTGGTGAGGCTGTTTCATCTGTCCATCGCCGGGGTCTTCGTTGCCAATTACTTCTTTAACGAAGCGGGCGACGACTGGCACGTCTGGCTGGGCTACTACGCCATGGCCTGGCTGCTGGTTCGAACAGTGTGGGGATTCATCGGGCCGCGCAGTGCGCGTTGGGCAGATTTCTGGCCGACGCCAAAGCGGCTCAATGCCCATGTACGCTCGCTGTTCAATGGCCGACCGCACCACCGCCTGGGCCATTCGCCGCTGGGTGCGCTGGTGATGCTGCTGATGTTGCTGGCCCTGCTGACTATCGGCATCAGCGGCTTCCTGATGCAGGAAGTCGACGCCTTGTGGGGCGCCGACTGGCCGCTGCAGACCCACGAGACCGCAGCCAATCTACTGCTGGGCTTGGTGAGTGTGCATGTGCTGGCGGCGGTATTCGAAAGCATCCAGGTACGGGACAACCTGCCGTTATCCATGCTCACCGGTCGCAGGAAGCGCCTGCCGGATGAGCGTGCGCAGTAATCCTTTTCCCGACAGGTGCTCTATGCGCTCCGCTCTATTGATTTGCAGCCTGCTCGCGGTGTTTTTCGCCGCCTGGCAGAGCCATCCGCCCCATGTACTGGCACCGTTTGCCGAGGCCAGCCCGAACACCGCCAAAGTTGCGGCGCCCGCGCAGTACAGCAGCCGGTTCGTGTCCTCCCAGCTCACCGACTTTGTGCATTCCTCTTCCGTCACTGCCCTGCCTGGCGGCGACCTGATGGCCGTGTGGTTCGCCGGCTCGCGCGAAGGCGCCGCCGATGTGCAGGTGCGCACCGCACGCTTCGATGCACGCACCGGGGAATGGGGCGCCGAGCAGGTGCTGGCCACCCGGGAAAGCACCCGCGACGGCACCCAGCGTTATATCCGCAAACTGGGCAACCCGGTGATCGCCATGGCGCCGGACAAACGCCTGTGGATGTTTTATGTGTCGGTGTCGGTCGGCGGCTGGGCCACCAGTGCGATCAACGTGATGGTGTCGGACGACCTCGGTGCGAACTGGTCGGCGCCGAGGCAACTGGTGACCTCGCCGTTCTTTAACATCAGCACCCTGGTGCGCGCCGCGCCGGTGTTCCACGCTGACGGCTCCATCGGCCTGCCGGTGTACCACGAGTTCATGGGCAAGTTTGCCGAGTACCTGTACTTGAGCGCCGATGGCGCAGTGATCGATAAATTCCGCATCAGCCGCGGCAAGAACTCCCTGCAACCGACCATCGTGCCGCTGGACGGCAAGCGCGCCATCGCAATGCTGCGCTACGCCGGCGACACCCATCACCGCGTCCTGGCCAGCCGCACCGAAGATGCCGGGCAGACTTGGAGCGAGCCCTATCCGCTGGAGCCGGCCAACCCCAACTCGTCGCTGGCGGCAGTCGGCACGGTGGACGATGGTTTGCTGGTGGCCCTCAATGACCTGCAAGACGGCCGCTTCAAGCTCAGCCTCTACGGCACCGACGCCCAGCTCAGCCAATGGCGCACGGTGGCACAGTTGGACCAGTCCCCGGACCCGCTCGGCCAACCGTTCTCTCCCGAAGCTTACAAAGCGATCATTGGCGAAGGCTTCCGCGCCTCCAGCGGCGCCAAGCGCCTGCCCTTGGAAGAGCGCTTTCTCAGCAGCCTGGATTACCGCGTATGCAAACCCCGTGGCTGCGATTTCGAGTACGAGTACCCCTATTTCAGCCGCAGCCCGGACGGCATGTACCACCTGGTGTACTCATGGAATAACACCTTCATCAAACATGTCAGCTTCAACGAAGCCTGGCTGGAGGAGCGTCTCTGATGGTTTCTCTGTGGCAAGCCCACTTGAGTTTTGTGCTGCTGGGGTTTGTGGCGCTGTGCGCCCTGCGCGTCACCGCACCTTGGCGACCGTGGTTGCTGCCGGTGCTGGTGGCGGTGAGTTTTATCCCAGTCAACGAGCTGCCACTGGCAGCGTATGTACGCAGTTTTACCGATGACCTGGCGATCAGCACGTTGGTGTTGCTGGCGTGGGTGGGGCTGTGTCGATTGGGGGTAGTGCAGCCGCTCAGGCGCCCCCATCAGGTGCAGATGTTGCTGCTGTTTGGCCTGCTGAGCCTGGTGCTGTATCCGGCCACGTTGGGCCTGACCTATGTCGACCCGTACCGTTGGGGCTTCAACCCGCGGCCGATGATCGTACTGGTGGCGGCCACCGCCCTGTTGATGCTGTGGCTGCGGAATACGCTGGCGGTGTGGATGTTGGCGATGGGCACGTTGGCTTTTGCGTTACGGCTCAAGGCGTCGGAAAACTATTGGGATTATCTGGTCGACCCGCTCTTGGCGGGCTACTGCGTGGTCGCTGGACTCATGCAACTAAAACTGTGGGAGGGCGCTTGCTGCCGATGGCGGCGTGTCAGTCAGTACATCCGGCACTGAACGCCCCCCATCGGGAGCAAGCCGCTCCCACATTGGACTTGTGTTGTTTTAAACAATGGGAAAATAGATGAGTGCGTTGCAATCACGCCGCCTGCGCTATGGCGTGGGCGCGATCGGGTTGATGTTTGTGTTGCTGGCGGCATTGCGGCTGGTGTTTGTGCTGGGTTTTTCCGGCCTGGATTTGAACACCCCGGCGCTGTTGGAAACCCTGGGTATCGGCCTGCGTTTCGACCTGCGCCTGGCGGTATTGATCCTGCTGCCGCTGGCCGTGCTGGCGTGGTTGCCGCGCTGGAACCTCACCACCCTGCCGGCCCTGCGCTGGCTGGCGCGCGGTTATCTGGCCATCGCACTGGCGGTGGTGGGGCTGGTCTACATCATCGATTTCGGCCACTACGCCTACCTCGGCGTACGTATCAATGCGACGGTGCTGCGTTACCTGCAAGACGCGCAAATTTCCCAGCAGATGGTGTGGGAAACCTACCCGGTGCTATGGATAACCGCCTGCTGGCTCGCGGCGGTGGCGCTTTGGGTCTGGGCGTTGGTCCGCCTGGAGCGGTTGACCCTGGATCGAGCGCCCACCGCCATCGGCAAGCCGGCACTGGCGGTGGTGAGTGTGATGGGTGTCGTCGCGGTGCTGCTCGCCCTGCTCGGGCGTGTCGCCCATCTCAACCTGGAAAACCCGGTCCCCCTGCGCTGGAGCGATGCATTCTTTTCCGGCAACAGCCAACTGGCCGCCGTGGGCCTGAACCCGGTGCTGTTTTTGTACGACACACTCAAGGTCGGCCAATCGCAGTTCGATGAAGCCCAGGTCCGCCAGTATTACCCGCAAGTCGCCCAGTACCTGGGCGTGGCCCAGCCCGATGCCCAGTCCCTGAGTTTCATCCGCGAACAAGGCGTGCAACCCTATCGGCTGGGCGGCGAGCAACCGCCCAACGTCATCTTCGTGATGCTCGAATCCCTCGGCACCAGCGCCGTGGGCGCCTATGGCAACCCGCTCAACCCCACACCGAACCTGGACCAGCTGGCCACACAAAGCTGGTTTTTCAAACACTTCTACGTCCCCGTCACCGGCACTGCCAAAACCGTGTGGGCCAGCATCACCGGTGTGCCGGATGTCACCCGCCAGGAGACGGCCACGCGTAACCCGCTGATCACCCGGCAACACACGCTGATCAATGCGTTCGAGGGTTACCAGAAGTTCTACATGATCGGTGGCAATGCCGGCTGGGCGAACATCAATGCACTGATCCGCCAGAGCATCGACGGCGTGCAGCTGTTTGAAGAAAGCCACTGGCGCTCGCCCCGGGTCGACGTATGGGGCATATCCGACCTGGACCTGTTCAAGGAAGGTGACGCGCTGTTACGTGCCGTGCCCAAGGGCCAACCGTTCTTCGCCTACCTGCAAACCTCGGGTAACCATCGGCCCTTTACGATCCCCAAGTTCAACGACGGCTTCGAGGTCAAACACCTGTCGCTGGAGCAAGTCCAGGCCGCCGGCTCGCGCAGTGTCGAGCAGTACAACGCCGTGCGCCTGCTGGACTACAACATCGGGCGGTTGATGGAGATGGCCAAGGCGGGCGGCTATTACGACAACAGCATTTTTGTGTTCTTCGGCGACCACAACACCCGCATCAGCCAGATCCCGCATATGGCGCCGGCTTTCGAGCAGTTAGGCTTGGAAAGCAATAACGTGCCGCTGCTGATCCACGCGCCCGGCCTGTCACCACGGGTCATCGAAGAGGCCGTCGGCCTGGCGGATCTGCTGCCCACGGTGGCCGGCATGGCGGGCATTCCTTTTCGCAACGGCACACTGGGCAGGGATATCCAGCAACCCGCACCGGAGGGCGAGCGCATGGTGCCGTTGGTGTTGCGCGAAGGCACATTCCCGATCATCGGTGGCGTAACCCAGGACTTCCTGTTGCAGATGCAGCACGACGGCAGTTCACCCACCCTGCATGACCTGGCATCAGCGACGCCCCGCGACGACGTCGCCAACCAGCACCCCGAGGCCTTTCAACGCCTGCAGGCGCTGACCCGGGGGCTGCATGAGAGTGCGCGGTTGATGCTGTTCAGGAATGTGCGGGAATGATCACTGGGGTTGGAATGTCTCGAGGTAGGCCAGGATATTGTCGATCTTTTCCGGGTCACTGATGCCCCAGAAAATCATGCGCGTGCCGCTCACCACCTTCTTCGGCGCCTCGATATAGGCCGCAAGCTTGTCTCGGGTCCAGACCACGCCGGAGTTCTTCATCGCGTCTGAATACTGGTAGTCGGTGGTGGTGCCGGCGGGGCGGCCGATGATGCCGTTGAGTTCGGGGCCAAACCCACCGCGGGCCCCTTCGCCGATGCTGTGGCAACCGCCGCAGGTCTTGGCGAACAGCTTGCCGCCCGCCTCGGCATCACCGGCGGCATACGCCGAGCCCGTACTGAGGACCAGGGCGAGGGAAAGGAAGGCGTACTTCATGAGTGACTCCACATCGGACGGTACCGGTCATTATGCCTGCTTGTCAGGAACGCATGCCCATCCAGATCACCGCTTCGGTCCAGGCGGTGACCACGGGCGTCAACAGCCTGAACCATGGGTCACTCACATCAATCTGCGCCGCCGATTGGTCATGGTGGTGCTGCTCTTCAGCCACGATGGACGCAATGGCACTGACCGCCTGCGGGTCGATGTCACGTAGGGTGTGCAACTGATGAGCCAGGTGCTTGAGCACGACGCTTTCGACCGCGACGGTGGTGGTCATGATGGCTTTGCGGCCGCACAGGCCGGTGATCAGCCCCAGCACCAGGCCACCAAGCCCGCACAGCCAATAGCTGCGGCAACGCGGATAGCCGCGGCGCTGTAGTTCAGCCTTGAATACCGCCCGGTGGCGGCGTTCGTCGTCGAGAAACTGCGTGAGTTCGGCCACCAGGGCCGGGTTGAACAACCGCGCCATGAACCGTTGACCACTATAGATGCAGATCGCACCGTGCTCACCCGCGTGGTCGACCTTGATCATGCGGTTGCCGAGGGTGTTGTCCAGTAAGGGCGGGGCGGGGGCATTCACGGTTGACGACCTTGTTCAAATGGCTCGGATATCGGGCCTGTCCCTGATTTTCGCGCAGGGTATCCTGGCGCAGGCACTCTGCGCCAGGCAAACGAGCGAACCTGGCCTGCCAGGCTTCGATTGACCATCCATCGCATATAAAACTTCCAATCGAACCTATTCGACCAGCGTCCACTCCACCCTACTGAACCCTGATGGTGGAGTAAGGATCATGGCTCAGCCATCGATTTTGGTATTGGAAGACGACGAGATCATTCGATCGTTGATGGTGGATGTACTGGAGGAATTCGGGGCGCTCGTGACCTCGTTTCCTTCGGCGGATGAAGGCATGATTTTCCTGGAGCGGGCCGATGACCGGGTGGACCTGATTGTCAGCGATATCCAGATGCCTGGCCTGTTGAACGGCTATGACTTGAGCCGCGTGGTGGCGCACCGTTGGCCATCCGTTCCGGTGGTATTGACCTCAGGCAACCGGGCCATGGCTTCGCAATTGGGCGCCAGCGTGAGGTTTTTGCCCAAGCCGTGGAGCACGGAGCACCTGCTCGAATGCGTGCAAACGGCCTTGACCCAACAGGAATCTTCCATGCACTAATAGCGTCGCGACATCACTTGTGCCGAACTTCGGCACCGGCATCGGGGTCATTAATGAGGCAGGGAGCGACTTTTCTGATCCGCTGGTCAGCACATTCGCCTTTCTCGTTCAGTTGACGGCCATCGGTTGTGTAGAATCGCCGCCCATTTCCACGCGTCATTCATGGTCGCAAGACCCACAGTCCGAGCTCACCGAATGCACTCACAGGCCCATGACGTAGATGCGCCCTCCTTACTCGAAGCGCTGCGGGCGGGCACTGCCCTGCTGCATGTCGTCCTCGAAAAGCGTCTGCCATTTTTCTCCGAGCGCCTGGATGCCCACTGGTACGAGCGCCTGCTCCGGGCGTACTACGGGTTTTATCGCCCGATGGAAGCCGCGTTGTACGACAGTGACTTGATCCCCGACGGATTCGACCAGGCCATGCGTGTGAAAACGCCCACCCTGGTCAGCGATCTTCACGCCCTGGGCTTGAGTGACGCTACCATTCATACCCTGCCGCCTTGTACAGACCTGCCCCGCCTCGACACTCCCGCTGCCTGCCTCGGTGCCCTGTATGTACTGGAAGGCGCGACCCTGGGCGGCCAGGTGCTGCGCCGGGAAATGGCTCAGCGCCTGGGCCTGGACGCGGATAACGGCGCTGCGTTTCTCGATGTGTACGGCGCCGAGACCGGTCGGCGCTGGACGGATTTTCTCGACTTTCTAGGCCGCCAGCCATTGGACACGCCCGCCAGACAGCGCGCGGTAGACGCGGCCCGTTCAACATTCAGCTGCTTTGAGCAATGGCTCGACAGCCAGGAGGTACTGCTATGAAACCCGAAGATTTTGAAAAGCTGCTTACCAACTGTGCCAACGAGCCGATCCGTTTTCCGGGGGCGATTCAACCTCACGGCGTGCTACTGACGCTGTCAGAACCTGAGCTGAATATCATCCAGGTCAGCGCCAACGTGGGCACCTTGTTCGGCCACGCACCCGAGACACTGCTGGGCCAACCCTTGCATATGCTGATCGGTGCCGAGCACGGCCAAGCCGTACAGGCCATGGCTGAGCACAACAGCTTTTTCGACGCGCCGCCGCTGCACGTCAGCCTGAACGGCGCAGTGTTCGAAGGCCTGCTGCACCGTCACCAGGGTGTGCTGGTACTGGAGTTCGAACCGCACCTCAAGGATTTCCACCCACGGGCGCTGAATGGCCGCACCAGTGACTTGGGCAAGATGCTGCAACGCCTGCAATCAGCGAAAACCCTGCAAGCGCTGTACGAAATCAGCGTGACTGAAATCCAGGCCATGACCGGCTATGACCGCGTGCTGATCTATCGCTTCGAAGAAGAAGGCCATGGCCAGGTGATCGCCGAAGCATCGGCACCGTCCATGGAACGGTTCAACGGGCTGTTCTTCCCCGCGTCCGATATCCCGGAGCAGGCCCGCGAGCTGTACCGCACCAACTGGCTACGCATCATCCCGAACGCCGCCTACGAGCCGGTGCCACTGCTGCCCAAGCTGCGCCCGGACAACGGCGAGCCCCTGGACCTGAGCTTTGCCACTCTGCGCAGCGTGTCGCCGATTCACTGCCAGTACATGCAGAACATGGGCGTGCTGTCGTCCATGAGCATCTCGCTGATGAAGGGTGACACACTCTGGGGCCTGATCAGTTGCGGCAATCGCGAACCGCTGCTGGTGCCCAATGAATTGCGCATCGCCTGCCAGACCATCGGCCAGGTGCTGTCGCTGCAGATCAGTGCCATGGAGGCCCTCGACCTGAGCCGTCAACGCGAAGAAAAAGTCGAAACGCTGGCGCTGCTCGATGCCGCCATGAAAGCCTCTGAGAACACCGTGTTCGATGGCCTGGCCCAGCACGGCCAATGGCTCATGGACCTGACCCTGTCCGGCGGCGTGGCGATCATCGAAGACAAACAACTGCACCGCTACGGTAACTGCCCGGAGCCGGCGCAGATCCGTGCGCTGCATCAGTGGTTGAAGGAAAGCGGCGAGCCGGTATTCGCCAGCCATCACCTGGCCTCGGTCTACCCACCGGCGGCGGCGTTTCAAAAGGTCGCCAGCGGGGTATTGGCCATGAGCCTGCCTAAGCCGGTGGACAACGGTGTGCTGTGGTTCCGCCCGGAAGTGAAAGAAAACATCAACTGGAGCGGCGACCCGAGCAAACCGCTGGACCTGGAAAACTCCGACGCCGGCCTGCGCCTGCGCCCACGCACCTCGTTTGAAATCTGGAAAGTGGAAATGGCCGGCATCTCCACCAAGTGGAGCCATGGCGACCGCTTTGCGGCCAACGACCTGCGCCGCTCCGCACTGGAAAATGACCTGGCGCGACAGGTACTGCGCGAGCAACAGGCGGTGCGGGCCCGTGATGAACTGGTGGCGGTGGTCTCCCACGATCTGCGCAACCCGATGACGGTCATCTCGATGCTCTGCGGCATGATGCAAAAGACGTTCAGCTCCGAAGGCCCCCACACCTCGCGACGAATTTCCTCGGCGATCGACACCATGCAGCAAGCCGCCGCGCGCATGAATGTGCTGCTGGAAGACTTGCTCGACACCTCGAAAATCGAGGCGGGACGCTACGTGGTCAAGCCGGTGGCGCTGGACGTTGGCCAGATGTTCGAGGAGGCCTACTCCCTTCTCGCGCCGCTGGCGCTGGAAAAAGGCATCGACCTGTCCTTCAACGCCGAGCCCGGCCTGCAGATCAATGGCGACCCGGAGCGTCTGTTCCAGGTGCTGTCGAACCTGATCGGCAACGCCATCAAGTTCACCCCGCGCCAGGGCAATATCGGCATCAGCGCCATGAGCAACGGTGAAGAAATTGTGGTCTCGGTACGCGACTCCGGTGATGGCATTGCACCGGAGCAGTTGCCCTATGTGTTCGACCGCTATTGGACCCAGACCGAAAACAATCCCACCGGCAGCGGGCTGGGGCTGTATATCACGCAGGGCATTGTCCAGGCCCACGGAGGAAAAATCGTTGCCGAAAGTGAGGTGGGGCGTGGCAGTGAGTTCCGTTTTACCGTGCCCAAGGTGATTGAAGGCACTCACACCTGATGCTTGAAGATCGGGGCCCGGACGGATATTCGAACCTGCATGACCGAGCCATTGCGCTGCATGGCCATGGCTCGATAACGATCACCGGGTCATGTCTTGACGCAAGGCGTTTATAGGCCAGCCCTTTCCCTCTCTGTAGGTTCGATGTGCGTTGATCACGCTGATTCAACGCCCCGACAGAGCAGAGGTTTTCATGATCGATATCTTTTTTGGCTCTACCGCTAACTACTTCAACCCCCACCGGCAAGTCGAAGCCGCGCCTGAACCACAAAGCCGACCGACGCAGCAACAAACGCCGGAGCAGGAATCGACCACTGATACCCACAACCAGGGCACGCCCCGGCGAAACACTCGCTCTGGCAACCTGGAGAGCCTGGGTAACGGTAACGTGCTTTAAGCAGTAAAGAGAGGGGCCACTTTTACCGGCCCCTTTCCTTTGCTCGACATCCCGCCTTGACAAAAAAGCGACATCCGCTGGTTTACCCTTGAGGCCCTTTACCACCGAGCCGCTATTCCTATGCTTCAAGCTGGCACCCTGCCCGCCGTCCTCGCCGGCCCTATGCTGCGACGTCTCGAGCCCCAGCGCCTGGTGATGTGGCTGATGGGCAGCCGTGAACTGGCATTGACCCTCAAGCTGCAGGTTGCCGGGCAGACACTGGCGTTCCCATTGGCTCAAGCGCAATGCCAAGTCGTGCCCGTAGGGCGCCATGCGTTTATCCATTTGATCGACCTCCCACTGGCCGATGCCCTGCCCCAGGATGTGATGATCGGCTACGACCTGCTGGTCGATGGCACCGGCATTGCCGAGTGGGCGCCACACTTGCTGTATGGCAACGCCGACACCCCGGGTTTTGTCCTGCATAGCCGCATTCGCCAATTGGTGCACGGCTCCTGCCGCAAACCGCACCACCCTGCCGACGAAGGCTTGCTCTGCGTCGATCGCCTGCTGGCCAGCGCGCCCACGCCGGCGGAGCGCCCCGCGCTGTTGATGATGAGCGGCGACCAGGTGTACGCCGACGATGTGGCCGGGCCGATGCTGCGGGCGATTCACGCCTTGATCACATGCCTGGGCCTGTTCGATGAATACCTGGAAGGCGCGGTGGTGGACGACAGCGCCAGCCTCTATGGGCATCGCGCGAGCTATTACCACCGAGCGGACCTTTTGCCCGCCCTGGACAGCAACGAGACCCTGCGCGAACGCTTTTTTGGCGGCGTGAAGAAACCGATCTTCACCAGCAGCACTGCCGACAACCACCTGGTGACCTTCGCCGAAGTGATGGCGATGTATTTGCTGGCCTGGTCGCCCACGCCCTGGCGCCTGATCACACCGCAGCCACCGCAACTGAGTGCCGATGAACAGCACCGGTATGCCCGAGAGCAGGTGCAACTCGATCGATTTCGCGATGGCCTGCCGGGTGTGGCACGGGTATTTGCCCATCTGTCCACATTGATGATCTTTGACGATCACGACATCACCGACGACTGGAACCTCAGCGCCCAGTGGGAAGAAACCGCCTATGGCCACCCCTTCTCCAAACGCATCATCGGCAATGCCCTGCTCGCTTACCTGCTGTGCCAGGGCTGGGGTAACCAGCCCGAGGTGTTTGGCGCGCTGGTAGCGCAAACCCAGACGTTGGCCGCCCAGGCGCGCGGCAACCACCTGGACGGCGCCGCCCAGGATGCGCTACTCGAAGCCCTGCTGAAATTCCAGCAATGGCATTACAGGCTGCCCACCACTCCCGCCCTGGTGGTGCTAGACACCCGCACCCGTCGCTGGCGCAGCGAATTCAACCTCAAACAACCCTCCGGCCTGCTGGACTGGGAGGCCTTGAGCGAACTGCAACAGCAACTGCTGGACCACCCCTCGGCCATCATCGTCTCGCCCGCGCCGATTTTTGGCGTCAAGCTGATCGAGACCGTGCAGAAGGTGTTCAGTTGGTGCGGCCACCCGCTGCTGGTGGATGCCGAAAACTGGATGGCCCATCGCGGCGCCGCCCAAGTCATTCTCAATATTTTCCGTCACTCCCGTACGCCGGGTAACTACGTGATCCTCTCGGGCGACGTGCATTACTCGTTCGTGTACGAAGTGCTGATCCGCCACCGCAACGCCGGCCCGAACATCTGGCAGATCACCAGCAGCGGCATCAAGAACGAATTCCCGCCACGCTTGCTGGAATGGTTCGACCGCCTTAACCGCTGGCTCTACTCCCCTCGTTCCCCCCTCAACGGGTTCACCCGCCGTCGCACCATGCAAGTGGAGCCGCATATCCCGGAACATGCCCAGGCCGGCGAACGTTTATGGAACTCAGCAGGCATCGGCCAGGTGTTTTTCAACGAACAAGGCCAGCCTGAAGCGATCTACCAGCACAACGCCGACGGGAAGCCTCGGACGAGGATGGTGGCGCCCAAATAATGGCCCATAGCCACACCCTGGAGCCGTGCATCCGCCCTATTCAAAGCGTGCAAGGCCCGTTGTACAGTAGCGTCAGCCACGGAGTATCGGTGTCAATATCGCTGGTCCCAAGTGCCAGCCAACGCAGGGAGCGCACAGATGGACGATACACCTGGCAGCAATTCGTTGAGGAATGACTTTTCTGACCTCAACGCCGATATGTTGCATGCCGTCATGGAACTGGTCAGCGATGGCATTTGGGACTGGAACGCCAATACGGGGTTCGTCTACCGCAACCCGGGTTGGTATGAAATGCTCGGCTACCCCCCCCACTCCCTGGAGAACAGCGTGTTCACCTGGGAGAACATCATCCACCCGGACGATTACCCTCGCGTCATGGCAGTGTTTGATGACTACCTCCAGCGTCGGTCCCCCCATTACCAAATCGAGTACCGTTGCCGCAAAAAAGACGGCACTTACCTGTGGATCGAAGACCGTGGCTACATCATTGCGCGCAACCTCGATGACTCGGTAGCGCGGATGGTGGGCTCCCACCGCAATATCCAAACGCGCAAAAGCTCCATCGAGCAGCTCGAACGGCGCAATCAATCCCTTGAGGCCCTGGTGGCCGAGCGCACCCGCGAGCTGTCACGGGTCAATCAGCAACTGCAATTGCAATTGGAGGAAAACCGCTCCCTGGCCGAGCGTGACGCCCTGACCCGCGTCGCAAACCGTTATCGCCTGGAGAAAGTGCTGCTGGAGGAATGCGAGCGGGCAGAACGCTTTCGTTTGCCGCTGGCCTTGGTCGCCATGGACATCGATGACTTCAAGCTGATCAATGATCGACACGGCCATGGCGTGGGCGACCAGACCCTCGTGCGGGTGGTGGAAGGGTTGGAAACCTGCATGCGCCAGGGCGATTTGCTGGCGCGCTGGGGCGGCGACGAATTTATCGTGGTACTGCCCAAAAGCCCGCTGGAGGCGGCGAAAGCGTTGGCCGAGCGCATCCGCCAAAGGATCGCGCAACTGCCCGCCGTGGGCGATTTCAACGTCACCCTGAGCCTCGGCGTGGTGGAGCGGCGCACCGGGGAACCGCCGACCGCCCTGATGGCTCGCGCCGACCAGGCGCTGTACCGATCCAAGGCGGCAGGCAAGGATATCGTGTCGGAATAACGCCCGAGGGCAACGAACCGGCTGCTCGGTGCTGAGCACATCGCACCGATCTCTATGTTGCCCGGCAGTACCAAGGGCTTTGCGGCGTTGCCACAAACGACCTTTTGGCAACAGCTCCTTCCGATTTGGAATGACCCGGCGACTTTATTTCGTTTGCCCCAGGGCCGGGCTCACGGCTTAGATAAAAACACGCCCAACATTGCCGAGTCCGAGATTCATGAGCCGCGAAACCATCAGCCAATCGATTTCCGTCGTTCACCCCATCAGCCTCAGCCACGGCAGGAACGCCGAGGTCTGGGACACCACGGGCAAGCGCTATATCGACTTCGTCGGCGGCATCGGCGTGCTCAACCTCGGCCATTGCCATCCGGCGGTGGTAGAGGCCATTCGCGACCAGGCAACGCAACTGACCCACTACGCCTTCAACGCCGCGCCCCATAGGCCCTACATTGAATTGATGGATCGACTGACGGCCTTCATTCCGGTGGACTACCCGGTCAGCGGCATGCTGACCAACAGCGGCGCAGAAGCGGCGGAGAATGCCTTGAAGATCGTCAGGGGCGCCACCGGCCGCAGCGCCGTCATCGCTTTTGACGGCGCCTTCCACGGGCGCACCCTGGCCACCTTGAACCTCAACGGCAAGGTCGCGCCTTACAAACAAAAGGTCGGTGTCTTGCCCGGCCCGGTGTATCACCTGCCCTACCCCAGCGCCGACAACGGTGTGACTTGCGCCGAAGCACTCAAGGCCATGGACCGTCTGTTCAGCGTGGAAATCGACGTCAACGACGTGGCCTGTTTCATTATCGAACCGGTGCAGGGCGAAGGCGGTTTCCTGGCCCTGGATATCGAGTTCGCCCAGGCCCTTCGGCGTTTTTGCGATGAGAAAAATATCCTGCTGATTGCCGATGAGATCCAGTCCGGCTTCGGTCGCACCGGCCAGCGCTTCGCCTTCTCGCGCCTGGGTATCGAACCGGACCTGATCCTGCTCGGCAAAAGCATCGCCGGCGGCGTGCCGCTGGGGGCAGTGGTCGGGCGCCAGGCGCTGATGGACAACCTGCCCAAGGGCGGCCTCGGCGGCACCTACTCCGGCAACCCGATCGCCTGTGCCGCGGCGCTGGCCACCCTTGAAGTCATGACGGACGCACATTTACAGGTGTGGGGTGCACAGCAGGAAGCCGCGATCATCAGCCGCTATGAGCGCTGGCGCGCGCAGCGCCTGTCACCCTACCTGGGCCGTCTGACCGGCGTCGGCGCGATGCGCGGCATCGAACTGGCGCAAGCCGACGGCACGCCTGCGCCCCAGCAACTGACACAGCTGCTGGGCCTGGCACGCGCCGCCGGCTTACTGCTGATGCCCAGCGGCAAATCGCGACACATCATCCGCCTGCTCGCACCGTTGACCATTGAGCCGGCAGTGCTGGAGGAAGGCCTGGATATCCTCCAGGCCTGCCTCAAGCAACTGGACTAGTCGGGGGCATCCGCCGGATTGCCACCGTTGGGCCAGTCCTTGACCTTGTCCGGGAAGCCCGGACGCGGTTGGCCCGAGCAGTATGCGGCCACGTCCACAGCGGCCTGGTCCGACAACCCGCCCTGCCCGAGCGGGAAGTTCTCATGGAGGCCAATCGGCATAACCACTTTTCAGCCCCTGACAAATCTCCCTGTGGCGAGCGGGCTTGTCCCGCGTTGGGCTGCGAAGCAGTCCCAAAACCAGCCTCTACAGAGTGTCTGATACACCGCGTTCTTCTTTACTGGGGCTGCTACGCAGCCCAACGCGGGACAAGCCCGCTCGCCACAAGCCCGCTTGCCACAACACCGCTCGCCACGACAGCCCTATCTGCCGGACGTTCAGCGTTGAGTCAAAGTTGTGTAGATACCTGCGCATCAGCCGGAACCTGCCTTGACCTGATCCCCTGCCCCCCTGAAAATGCGCGACGCTTTTTTGTTCCGCTTACTGAAGTAGTGAAATTTCAATGTCCGATTCCTACACCGCAGAATCCGCCGAAGAATCCGTAGTCGCCTTGCAATCCAAAGCTGAATACGAAAACGCCATCAATCTTTCACAGCACCTGCCTGCGGCCAAGATCATCAGCGAGATGGTGCTGGACGCGTTCCACACCTCCAAGGAAAGCGACCAGATCCGCGAACTGCGCGTGGCGATCCGCCAGGCTCACGATACCTTCGACGACGACAAAGCCTACGACCTGATGGGCCAGCTCAAGCAACTCAAGGACGCCGAGGCCGCCGATAACGCCGCCCTGGAAAACCTGAGCAGCCAGTTCTCGATCAGCCGCATCCTGTCCAGCTTCAAGGACGACCCGGAGTTCCAGGAGCTGGTCTACGGACTGGCCCTCAAGGTGCTGAACCAGTCCCACCAGGCCATCAGTAACCCAAGCGCCGGCAAGGGCAAGGCCGCACGGCCCAAGAAAGAAGCCGAAGTGTTTGTGATCAGCAAGGACGGCATCAGCGTCACCCTGCCACTGCGCACGCCACGCTCCAAACTGAATGTCGATCGGGCCGCGTTCGAGTTCCTGGGCTTCAGCTTTGTGGGTGAAGGCGATGAGGCCGAACTGGAGGTTGAGAGCTTTGTGGATAACTCCGGCGCCGAACAGCCGCTGAGCCGCAAGAGCGTGATCACCGCATTGCAGCAGCAGACAGCGTTTGATGGGTACAGCATCGCGCAGCAGTAACCTGAAGCCAAAAAGCCCCGCACGGTGTTGCCAATGCGGGGCTTTTTGTTGCCGATGATTCAGACGGTCGCCAATCGATCCACCATATCCGGAAACTTTTCAACCAGCCTGATCAGGAGTGCGGCCTGAGCATTGGGTTTGGATTTGTCCTGTTCCCAGTTTCTCAGCGTGCCGGGGCTCGTCCGTATGCTCCGGGCAAACACCGACTGTGACATATGCAATTTATCCCGCAGTGCCACGATCTCTTGGGCTGACACCTCAGGAACGGGCTTGTCCTCCACAGTGCTTTGCCGAAGAGTGATTTTGCCTTCTCGGTGAGCAGTCATGTCGCTAACGCCCTGCATCAACTCTGCAAACAGATCGCGCTTTTTCATGGGGTACCTCGTTTTTTCAGTTCGGCCTCTATGGCCTTTTTAAGTGCCTTCTCTTGATCGGCAGTCAAATTTTCCAATTCGTCTTTGTTGTAGATAGCAAACATCCAAAAGTGACCATCAGTGGTGAGCCAGTAGTAAATAACCCGTAAGCCACTACGCTTTCCTTTACCACGCTTGCCATCTGACCACCGTAGCTTGCGAAACCCTCCTGTACGGGGCATCACATCGCCAGCCAAAGGGTTCCACTGCATCTCGTTTTGCAGCAATCGATATTCATCATCCGTCAGGTAATGACCTACGGTGGCGGTAAACGATGAAGTCTCGAAGAAAATAGAACGCATGGGAAAACTATAGGCAACTTGCCTATAGTTTTACAAATCGAAATTCAGCTTTCTGACGAACTGCCCAAATGTCAGCCAAGAGGGTACGCCTGTTTAAACAGACGACATCTGCGCCGCAAACACCTCACGAAACCGCGCCATCTCGCGCTTGCTCCCCACCGTGACGCGTACCCACTGCGGCCAGTTCTTCCACACCCGTCCAATCAGCACACCTTGCCCGGCCAGCTTCTCGATCACCTGCTCGGCCGGTTGCTTCACATCGATCATGAAGCAGTTGCTCTGGGACGCCGTGCAGGTGAACCCACGGACCTTGAGCCAGGTAATGGTCTCCTCACGCAGTTGAGCATTGAGCGCCTTGCGTTGCGGCAACAGCTTGACGTCTTCCAGGCTGGCGCGCGCGCCGAGCAAGCCGGTGCCTGCCGGTACGTTGTCGCCGCCGAACACCGCGAGGCGCTCCAGCAGCGCCGGGGCACCGATTGCCAGGCCAACGCGGGCACCGGCCATGCCGTAGATTTTCGAGAAGGTGCGCAACACCAGCAGGTCGTCGTGTTCCTTGACCCAACTCACGCAGCTGGGTGCGTCGGAGAAATCGATGTAGGCCTCATCCACCACCAACACACTGCCTTTGGGCTTGTCCGCCAGCGCCTGGCGGATGGCGTCGGTCGGGGTCATGGTGCCGGTCGGGTTGTTGGGATTACATACGTAGAGCATACCGGCCTGGGGATCGGCGGCGAGCATGGCGGGGATATCGTGGGCGTGCTCGGTATTGAGGTCCACCTCGCGCACCGGTGCCTTGCGCGACTCGGCCGCCTGGCGCGGCACCTCGTAGGACGGCGTGGCCATCACCAGGCCGCGGGTTTCACCGGTAAACGCCAGGACGGCATAGCGTAGCGCCGCCATGGAGCCGGAGAACACCGCGACCTGTTCTTCGGCAATCCCCTGCTGCTGGGCGAACAGCGCGGCCAGGCCGTACATGTGGCCGTAGGGATAGCGTCCGGCAGTGGCAATCGCCTCTCGCATCGCTTCGCGGGCAGCACCTGAAGGGCCGTAGGGGCTTTCGTTGTAGTTGAGCCGCACCTTGTCCGCCTTGGCCGGCGGCGGGCTGGCAACCGCCCAATCCAGGCGCCCCAACAAGGGCAGGGCCGCGCCCAGGGCGAGAAGGGAGCGACGACTGACGCTGACCATGGTGACAACTCCTTGTACGCGGGTAATGGATTCGCACGGCTCATACAGTGAGGTATGACGAGAAAGCCGCCAGCCGATTTAACCCGCGCCCAAGAAAAAGCCCCGCGCTTCTCACGAAGGCGGGGCTTGTTCACTGCTTGGAACCACTCAGGGCGCGTAGGTCAGCAACAACTCTCTCGGCACCTGGAAATCCAGGGACATCATCACGCTGAGCGCGGTGATGGTGAAGATCGAGAACACGAACAGCTTGCGTGCCCAAACGGTGTCGTCCACCGCCTTGTAGCCGGTCCAGGCCATGTACAACCAGTACATGCCCATGGCGGCGGCGACAGCGAGGTAGCTCATGCCGGCGTAGCCACTGAAGGTCAACATCAAGGTCGCCACGAGGAAGGCCAGGATGTAGAGCAGGATGTGTTTCTTGGCCACCTGGATGCCGCGCTTGACCGGAAGAACCGGAATCGACGCAGCCAGGTAGTCGTTGAAACGGAAGATCGCGATGGCATAGGAATGCGGCATCTGCCACAGGCTGAACATCACCAGCAGCACCAGCGCGGCCATGTCGAAGCTATTGGTCACAGCTACATAACCAATCACCGGCGGCATCGCTCCCGACAGACTGCCCACCAGCGTGCCGTGAACCGACTTGCGCTTGAGGTACAGGCTGTAGAGGCCGACGTAGATGACGAAGCCGATCACGGCAAACAGCGCCGCCAGCGGGTTGGCCACCTTGTACAACAACACCACGCCGGCAACACCCAGGACGGTCGCGAAGATCAGTGCCAGTTTCAGGGAGATAAGCCCCTGGACCAGCACGCGATTCTTGGTGCGTTCCATCTTGATATCGATGTCGCGGTCGATGCAGTTGTTGAACACACAACCGGAAGCTACCACCAGGGACGTACCGATCATTGCAGCCAGGAAGATGGCCAGATCGACATGTCCCTTGGAGGCCAGGAAGAAACCGCCTGCCACAGAAAGCACGTTACCGAAAATGATCCCCGGTTTGGTGATTTGGATAAAGTGCTTAAGCGACATCGGGTCTTACCTCACTTCGCCATCATGTAGGTGTGGATGCTGAACATGATCCACAGCGACAGACCAACCAGCAGAACGATCACCAGGCCTGCGAACACGAACGCAATCACGTTCTCACGCTGGGCCTCGGAGCGGTCCAGGTGCAGGAAGTACACCAGGTGAACCAGGACCTGAATGACCGCGAACGCCAGGACGATCATCAACGTGATCGACTTCGGCAGGGTTGGGTACATCACCAGGCCGAACGGGATCAGGGTCAGGATGACCGACAGGATGAAGCCGATAGCGTAAGACTTTACGCTGCCGTGGCTCGCATCATGGCTGTCATGGGAGTGTGCATTAGCCATTACAGAGTCCCCATCAAGTAGACGACGGTGAATACGCAGATCCAGACTACGTCCAGGAAGTGCCAGAACAGGCTCAGGCAGCTCAGGCGAGTCTTGTTGGTGTTGGTCAGGCCGTGCTTATTGACCTGATACATCATCACCGCCATCCACAGCAGGCCAGCCGAAACGTGCAGGCCGTGGGTGCCTACCAGCGTGAAGAACGCCGACAGGAAACCACTGCGGTGCGGGCCGTAGCCTTCGGAGATCAGCAGGTGGAACTCGTTGATCTCCATGCCGATGAAGCCCAGGCCGAACAGGAAGGTCAGTGCCAACCAGCTCAGTACGCCCTTCTTGTTGCCCTTGTAGAAGGCCAACATGGCGAAGCCGTAGGTGATCGAACTGAACAACAGCAAGGCGGTTTCGCCGAGCACGTAAGGCAGTTCGAAGATGTCGTGGCCCGACGGGCCACCCGCTACGTTGTTTACCAGTACCGCGTACACCGCGAAGATCGACGCAAACAAGATGCAGTCGGTCATCAGGTAGAGCCAGAAACCGAAGACGGTCATTGGCCCCGAGTCGTGGTGATGGTCATCGTGCCCATGGTCATCGACATGGGCGTGTCCAGCATTGGTCACTAAGTTCGACATGGTTTAAGCCTGTTCCAACGAGGTTTCGACACGGTTGGCCGGGATTTTCTTCTCGGCGACCAGACGAGCGTGCTGCTCGGCTTCGATGCGCTCGATCGTTTCGACCGGCACCATGTAGCCTTGATCATCACGTGCAGCGTGGACAATGAAGTAGCCGATGGTGCCCACCAGGCTCACGATTGCCAGCCACCAGATGTGCCAGATCATCGCGAAACCGAACACGGTCAACAGCGCGCCCATCACCACGCCAGTGGCGGTGTTGCTTGGCATGTGGATCGGTTCGTAGTGCTTAGGTTGCTGGTACGCAGTACCGTCTTCCTTGGCTTCGGTGAACGCATCGATGGTGGTCGCAGTAGGAATCACAGCGAAGTTGTAGAACGGTGGTGGCGACGAGGTCGACCATTCCAGGGTGTGGCCGTTCCATGGATCGCCCGACTCGCACATGTTCTGCTTGCGATCACGCACGCTGACATACAGCTGGATCAGCTGGCAGGCGATACCGACCGCGATCATCAGCGCACCGAACATGGCGACGTACAGGTACGGCACCCACTCAGGGTTGGTGGTGGCGTTCAGACGACGGGTCATGCCCATGAAGCCCAGTGCATAGAGCGGCATGAACGCGACGAAGAAGCCCGAGATCCAGAACCAGAATGCAGCCTTGCCCCAGCCTTCGTGCAGCTTGAAGCCGAACGCTTTCGGGAAGTAGAAGCTGAAGCCAGCGATGTAACCGAATACCGCACCGCCGATGATCACGTTGTGGAAGTGCGCGATCACGAACAGGCTGTTGTGCAGCACGAAGTCAGCACCCGGGATGGCCAGCAGTACGCCGGTCATGCCGCCGATGGCGAAGGTCACCATGAAGCCCAGGGTCCACAGAACCTGGCTGGTGATACGCAGACGGCCGTGGTAGATGGTGAACAGCCAGTTGAATAGCTTCACCCCCGTCGGGATGGAAATCAGCATCGTCGCCAGGCCGAAGAAGGCGTTGACGCTGGCCCCCGAACCCATGGTGAAGAAGTGGTGCAGCCACACCATGAAGCCCAGTACCGAGATCGCGCCAGAGGCGTAGACCATCGAGTGGTGACCGAACAGGCGCTTGCCGGTAAAGGTCGAGATCACTTCGGAGAAGATACCGAACGCTGGCAGGATCAGGATGTACACCTCAGGGTGACCCC
This sequence comes from Pseudomonas sp. MPR-R2A5, assembly GCF_058793055.1. Lineage (NCBI taxonomy): Bacteria > Pseudomonadati > Pseudomonadota > Gammaproteobacteria > Pseudomonadales > Pseudomonadaceae > Pseudomonas > Pseudomonas sp. MPR-R2A5. The sequence goes on along the minus strand of NZ_JBXAFK010000031.1, from coordinate 51,795 downwards.
ATGCCCAGAACAGGTTCACGTACATCATTGGATTGCCACCAAGTTCATTGGTGAAAATGTGGAAATCCAGGTAACGGTCAAGCGACAGCAGCGCCATGGTAGCGGCCAGGATCGGGAACGAAGCCACGATCAGTACGTTTGCCCAGGTGCAGGTCCAGGTGAAGATCGGCATGTCCATCAGTTTCATGCCAGGGGCGCGCATTTTCAGGACGGTGGCCAGGAAGTTGACCCCCGTCAGCGTCGTCCCCAGTCCTGATAACTGTAGCGCCCAGATGTAGTAGTCCACACCCACGCCCGGACTGTACTGAATGCCCGACAATGGCGGATACGCAACCCAACCGGTCTTGGCGAATTCGCCAACGCCCAGGGAAACGTTGATCAGCACCACGCCGGAAACCAGCAGCCAGAAGCTCAGGGAGTTCAGGAACGGGTAGGCAACGTCACGCGCGCCGATCTGCAGCGGCACTGCAAGGTTCATCAGGCCGGTGAAGAATGGCATCGCCATGAAGATGATCATGATCACACCGTGAGCGGTGAAGATCTGGTCATAGTGTTCAGGTGGCAGGTAGCCAGGCGAACCCTCGGTGGCCATGGCCAACTGGGTACGCATCATGATGGCGTCGGCAAAACCACGCAGCAGCATGACCATGGCAACGATGATGTACATCACGCCGATTTTCTTGTGGTCGACCGACGTCAGCCACTCGGTCCACAGGTAGGTCCACTTCTTGAAATAAGTGATTGCTGCAAACAGTGCCAGACCACCCAGCGCGATCATGGCGATGGTAATCATCACAATCGGCTCGTGGAACGGGACCGCATCCCAACTTAATTTACCAAACATCGTTTACTCCTCTGCCCCAGCAGTTGAATGCGAGCCCGTGTCAGAACCTTCAACCGCAGCCACTTCTTTCTTCTCGTGCTTGACCGGCTTGCCTGGTTTCATGCCTTCGTACTTGTCGACGATCTTCTGAAACAGGTCAGGCGTGTAAGCGGAGTACAGCGCGACAGGGTTGTTCTGGCTTGGTTTGGCAAGGGCTTCGTATTCAGCTTGATCAAGCTGTTTAGGTGCGGCCTTGACTTCGGCTACCCAGGCGTCGAAATCTTCCTGGCTCGTCGAGATCGCTTTGAATTTCATGCCGGTGAAGCCAGCGCCGCTGTAGTTGGCGGAGATGCCTTCCATTTCAGCTTTCTGGTTGGCGATCAGGTGCAGCTTGGTCTGCATACCTGCCATCGCGTAGATCTGGCCGCCCAGGGCTGGGATGAAGAACGAGTTCATCACGGCGTCGGAGGTGATCTTGAAGTTCAGCGGGGTGTGCTCCGGGAACCGGATCTGGTTGACGGTGGCGATACCCAGGTCCGGGTAGATGAACAGCCACTTCCAATCCAGCGCGACCACTTCGATATTGATCGGCTTGGCGTCCGATTCCAGCGGACGGTATGGGTCCAGCGCATGGGTGGACTTGTAGGTCACATAACCCAGGGCAATGATGATGAGGATCGGGACCAACCACACCGCGATTTCGATCTTGGTGGAGTGCGACCACTTCGGCGCGTAGGTGGCGCTGGTGTTCGACGCGCGGTATTTCCAGGCGAAGGCGAAGGTCATGATGATCACGGGGACCACGACCAGCAGCATCAGCAGGGTGGCGGTGATGATCAGGTTTCGTTCATCCAGACCGACCTGTCCTTTTGGGTCGAGCAAGGTCCACTTGCAGCCTCCCAGCATTAACATCATGCCAAGCAGCGGCAAAAAGCCTAGTAATCGGGGGTACCTGTTTTTACTCATCTCACGACCTCTAAAGCAGCTTGCGCAATGCAGTTGGGTTTTGATCGCCAACACTTCACCCTGCCAAGGGTTGGCATTTCTCTTCGATTGAATAAGAGCCTGCCCGCGCGCCCTAATCGGACGTGTCACGGACCTGCGGTGAGTTCTTATTCGATTTCGTGGTTAAAGGCCTTGTTACAGACCAATTCCATTTGGTGCGGATAGTTGAAAGGCTGCCGGAACCTGGGGTCGCACAGAGCCATCCATCTGCCCCTCGACCGCTCCAATGCTCAAAGTTTGAACAGCACCGGACATTCAGTGCGGGCGATTGTAGTTAGCTAGCGATGTATAAACCATGTCTTATAAAGAAATAATTTTTATTGATTCCAGCAACAATCCTTCACCAATATCGCAAAGGTTCGCGATCTTATCGCGTTCGATTCTCAACAAAAACCACAAAAATTGCCGTGTTATTGGGCAAAGCGCCACACCCCTCCGCCTCCACAAAGGCCTGCAAATCGCATCCAAGTCCCCATAAAACAAGGCATTCACAGAGCCCTCAAAGGCTTGGACGGCGCGACATTCGTGGGGTCGCCCAGACGACGAACTGACAGCATAAATTGACCGCCTGGCGCAAATTTATGCGACGGTTCAACGCGTCAGAAATGTCCTGCGACAGCTTCTGTGTGACAACATGTCGCACGCTGCCCGCCGTCAAAATTGTCCGGCGTCACTGTCCTTTCACAAATCCCTACACACAAAAACGCCCCGGCCTTCTTTCAAAAGGACCGGGGCGTTTTGGTCGATAGGCTCAGGCTGCGCGCTTGCGGTTCCGGTATATGCCCAGGGGCACCAGGATTACCGTCAGCACGAACGCCACCAGCGCCCATTGCGCCAGGGACAGGCCAAGGATCGGCGGGTAAGGCGTGCTGCAGAAGCCGTCGACCTGGAAGCCCAGGGGGAAGACCTTGGCCAGGGGCAGGTCGTCGACGATCGGTTGCAGCACATCGACGCCACAGCTGACTTGCGGGAAAAATTGGGTGTACACATGATGGCCAGCCGCCGCCACCCCACCGAGGGCGCTGAGTACCACCAGGCCTTCAAACAGCGTGATCGCGCCCTTGGTGCGCATCGCCGCGCCGATAAACGCAAAAATCGCAATCAACAGCAAGGCGTAGCGTTGCAGGATACACAGCGGGCAAGGCGCCTCGCCCAACACCACTTGCATGTATAACGCGCCGCCGATCAGCGCCAGGCAGATGATGCCCAGCAACACCAGAAAGCGCCGCTCCCTGCCCAAACGCATTTCGTCACTCATCTCCGTATCCCTTTGCCTGATTGTGGTTGGCCTGATGGCCGCAAGTTTACACACAGAGAGTGGTTTAAACAGAGAGGGGTTAACGGGGGATTAATCGGGAGGAATGGAGAACTGAATGTGGGAGGGGGCAAGCCCCCTCCCACATCTTGAGCAGTGTTGCGCTGGAGATGTTATTCCAGGGCCGCCGCCGGGCCGAAGAATTCATAGCGGCTTTGTTGCTCAGGCACACCCAATGCCTTGAGGTGGCGCTTGATCGCCGCCATGAAGCCTTTAGGGCCGAGGAAGTAGGCATCCAGGTCGCGCTGCTCGGGCAACCACGCCGCCAGTTGCTCCTGGCTGAGCAGGCCGACCTTGTCCGCCGCCGGGCTCACGCCATCATCTTCGTCATAGCAATAGAAGCGCTTGAGCTGCGGGTGCTTGACCGCCAAGGCGTCCACCCACTCACGAAACGCATGCACCCCGCCGTTACGCGCGCAGTGGATAAAGTGCACCGGGCGCTCGGTGGCCAGGGCGGCCTCGAGCATGGGCAGCGTTGGCGTGATGCCCACCCCGCCACTGATAAGCACCAGTGGTTTATCGCTGGCGGCCAGGGTGAACTCACCGGATGGCGGGAACAGGTCAAGGGTCGCCCCCACCTGCAACTGGTCGTGCAGGTAGTTGGACACCCGGCCACCGGCTTCGCGCTTGACGCTGATACGGTACTGGCCGGCATCGCTCAAGGCCGACAGGGAGTAATTGCGGCGCACTTCCTCGCCATCCAGGTGTAACGTCATGCCGATGTATTGGCCTGGCGCGGCCGCGAGAATCGGGGCGTTGTCCAGCGGGGCAAAATAGAACGACGTGATCTCGGCGCTCTCGTCCACGCGCTTGACCAGCTTGAACGGCCGCGCACCGCGCCAGCCGCCCGGCGCCTGGGCTTTCTCTTCGTAAATGGCCGCTTCGGCGCCAATCAGGATATCCGCCAACTGGCCGTACGCAGCGCCCCAGGCACTCATGACCTCAGGGGTGGCAATTTCGCTGCCCAGTACTTCGGAAATGGCACGCAGCAGGCACGCGCCAACAATCGGGTAGTGTTCCGGCAGGATCTGCAAAGCCACGTGCTTGTTGATGATCTTGGCAACCAGGTCGCCCAACTGATCCAACTGGTCGATATGCCGCGCGTACATCAATACGCCGTTGGCCAGAGCGCGAGGCTGGTCGCCGCTGGCCTGGTGGGCCTGGTTGAACAGCGGGCGAACCTGCGGGTACTCGGAGAGCATCATGCGGTAAAAATGGGTGATCAGCGCTTCGCCGCCGCTTTCCAGCAAGGGCACGGTAGATTTGACGATGGCACGGTCTTGGGCACTAAGCATGGAGCCTCCTGGGCTTCTTTACTGATTGCCATGGAGTACTCAGTATTCGTGCCAACTAATAAAACGTTTAAATTCAATAGCTTAAATTACACGTAGTCAGTATGACCTCCTACACCTTATAGTCATAAGGACTACAAGGAGTCATTATGACTGCGCAATCGCTGCTCACCACCCTGCTCCCCCTCGTCGCCGACCTGTCCCGCGAACTCCCCGAAGGCGAGCGTTACCGTCGCCTGTTGCAAGCCATGCGCGCCTTGCTGCCCTGCGACGCCGCCGCGCTGTTGCGCCTGGACGGTGAGTCGCTGGTACCGCTGGCGGTAGACGGCTTGAGCGCCGATACCCTGGGCCGACGTTTCAAGGTCAGCGAACACCCGCGTTTCGCCGTGCTGCTCGGCAGCCCCGGCCCGACGCGTTTCGACAGCGACAGCGAATTGCCCGACCCCTACGATGGCCTGGTGGACGGCCTGCACGGGCACCTCGAAGTTCACGACTGCATGGGCTGCCCGCTGTTTGTCGATGATCGCCCTTGGGGCCTGCTGACCCTGGACGCCCTCGACACGGAGCGCTTCGAGCGGGTCGAGCTCGACGCCCTGCAAGCCTTTGCCAGCCTCGCCGCCGCCACGGTCAACGTTGCCGAGCGCATCGAACGCCTGGCCCTGCGCGTGGAAGACGAACAGCAGCGCGCCGAAATCTACCGCCAGGCCAGCGGCCAGCAGCACAAGGAAATGATCGGTCAGAGCAAGACCCACAAGCGCCTGGTGGAAGAGATCAACCTGGTGGGCGGCAGTGACCTGACGGTGCTGATCACCGGCGAAACCGGGGTCGGCAAGGAGCTGGTGGCCCAGGCGATCCACGCGGCATCGTCCCGCGCCGACAAACCACTGATCAGCCTCAACTGCGCAGCACTGCCGGAAACCCTGGTGGAGAGCGAGCTGTTCGGCCATGTACGCGGCGCCTTTACCGGCGCATTGAACGAGCGCCGGGGCAAGTTCGAACTGGCCAACGGCGGCACCTTGTTCCTGGATGAAGTCGGCGAGTTGTCGCTGAGCGTGCAGGCCAAGTTGCTGCGCGTGCTGCAAAGCGGCCAGTTGCAGCGGCTGGGCTCGGACAAGGAACATCAAGTGGATGTGCGCCTGATCGCCGCCACCAACCGCGACCTGGCCGAAGAGGTCCGCAACGGCCGCTACCGCGCCGACTTCTACCACCGCCTGAGTGTGTACCCACTGCAAGTGCCAGCCCTGCGCGAGCGCGGGCGTGATGTGTTACTGCTGGCCGGCTTCTTCCTGGAGCAGAACCGCTCACGCATGGGCCTGGGCAGCTTGCGCCTGACCAGCGACGCCCAGGCGGCGTTGCTGGCTTATAACTGGCCGGGCAATGTCCGGGAGCTGGAACACTTGATCGGGCGCAGCGCGCTGAAGGCCCTGGGTAACTGTCGCGAGCGTCCGAAGATTTTGAGCCTGAGCGCCCAGGACCTGGACTTGCCAGGCGTCAGCGCGCCCCAGGTCGAAGCGCCAGCCGATGCCGCCCCCCTCGTCAGCGGCGACCTGCGCCAGGCCACCGAGCACTACCAGCGTCAAGTCATCAACGCCTGCCTGGAACGCCACCAGCACAATTGGGCCAGCGCCGCCCGTGAACTGGGGCTGGACCGCGCCAACCTCGGGCGAATGGCCAAGCGCCTTGGAATAAAATAGCCAGGTCAACGTTTATCAAATGCAAAATAACTTATTGATTAATAAGGATTAAAATCTTTATCAAACGACCGAACTGTGTGGCAAGCAAGCTGCTGTGGCGAGCGGGCTTGCCACAATGCCAGTCAGTTAAGCGTGCATCGCCTTTTGTAGGAGCGAGCTTGCTCGCGAAAAACGTCAACGATAATGCGTGCTTCCTGAATGAACGCGGCGCCTGTGAGTTCTTCGCGAGCAAGCTCGCTCCTACAAAAAAAAGCCTTCACTGACTGGCATTCGGGCAAGCCCGCTCGCCACGTTAGCGGGACCGCCTACATTGTTAGACGGCGTTCGCCTTGAGGGCAGGGCTCACAGGCCTGGGCTTACGGAACACCAGCACATTCCCCAGCATCACCAGCACCAACCCCGCCAACGCCGGCAAGGTCCACTGATACCCCTCGGCAAAGGCCGACACATTCAGCGCCACCACCGGGAACAACACCGTGCAATACGCCGCACGCTCCGGCCCCATGCGCCCCACCAACGTGAGATAGGCGGTAAAGCCGATCACCGACCCTGGGATCACCAGGTACCACAACGCGCCGATATACCGCGCACTCCAGTCCATTTCGAACGGAATGCCGCGCACCAGGCAGTAGGTCGCCAGCATCAAAGAACCATACAACATGCCCCAGGCATTGGTGGTCAACGGCCTGAGCCCGGCCTTCTGTTGCAGGCTCGACAGCATATTGCCGGCCGAGAAACACATCGTGCCGAGCAGTGCCAGGCCCAGGCCAAGCAATGTCTGTGGGCTGGCGGTATGCCCCACCAGTTCCGACCAGAACAACAGGCCCAGCCCCAGCAAGCCAAGGGCACCGCCCATCAAGACATTGCGCGCCACGCGCTGGCCAAAGAACACCCGGGCATTCAGGGCGTTCCACAGCGTAGCCGTGGAAAACACCACCGCCACCAACCCGCTGGGGATCCATTGGCTGGCGGTCAGGAAACACATGAAGTTGACGCAAAAAAGGCACAGCCCCTGGGCCAGGCAGATCAGGTGCCCGCGCCGGTTCATCACCTGCAACTTACGGCTGAGCAGCAACAGGGCAAACAGCACCAGCGCCGCCAGGCCGAAGCGATAGACGATCGACACGGGGATCGCGACAACGCCCAATTGCCACTTGAGGGCGATCCAGGTGGTACCCCAGATCAGCACGGTGAGTAAATACAGGAAAAGGTTCATGGCGGGCTCCGGTGGTTGAACCACAGTGTCACCTTCAACCACGCACGGGCACTTGCACAATCTTGCGCTTTTGTCGGCCCGAGTGATCACAGCGCCAGCCCGGCGGAGTAGGATGCAAGGCGTCGGAGAGTACACACCATGCCAGCACTGGAATCCCTGCACGTCTTTCAAGCCCTCAACCGCTCGCCCAACGCACGCCTCGAAGCCTGCGCCGAGCTGGGTGACGGCGTGTCTGCGGCCCTGTGGAGCAACCATCACGACGCCCAGGACTACCAGGCGCCCAGTCATCACACACTGTCCTGCTACATCGGCGGCGGCACTGGCACCTTTCGCCGCGAGCAGCCGGGCACCAAGGGTGGGCCGGACAAGTTGTGCATCCTGCCGGCTGAGCACCAGTCGGCCTGGGTGATCAATGGTGAAATTCGCCTGGCCCATGTGTACTTCAGCCCGGAGCAATTTGCCCTCGGCTGCGTCACCCTGCTTGACCGCGAACCGCGCACATTGCAATTGCGGGAAAGCACCTTTCTCGAAGACCCCAGCCAGGCCCGGCGCTTTCACCAGTTGATTGCCCTCAACTGGCAAGAGCCTGCCGAGCGCCTGCTGACCAGCAGCCTGGCCCATGAAATGCTCAGCCACACCCTGCTCAGCCAGGTCGGCGTGCGCGATGGGCTGCACTTGAAGGGCGGCCTGGCGGCCCACCTGCGCCGACGCCTGGTGGAATACATCGAGCACCACCTGGAAGACCCGATCAGTCTCGGCCAATTGGCCGGGATGTGCGCCCTGTCGGAATATCACTTCGCGCGGATGTTTCGCCAAAGCTTCGGCTTGCCGCCCCATCAATACCTGCTGGCACGCCGCCTGGCCCGTGCGCAAACCCTGTTGCGCGGCGCCAGCCTGCCCCTGGGCGAAATTGCCTTGGCGTGCGGGTTCTCCAGCGCCAGCCACTTCACCCACCGCTTTCGCCAGGCCCTGGGCGCGACACCCGGGGAATATCGCCAGGCGTTCTGCGCCTAGGCCATCAAGCCCAACGTCTTGGCCTTGGCCACCGCCTGGGTGCGCCGCTCCACCCCCAGCTTGCTGTGGATACGCCGCGCGTGGGTCTTGACGGTATGCAGGGAGATAAACAGCCGATCGGCAATTTCCAGGTTGGAATTGCCCAGGGCGATCAGTTGCAGTACTTCCAGTTCGCGCTGGCTCAGGGGGTTGTCCGTCGCGCTTGTCGCAGATGCCTGTGGCTCCAGGCCCAGTTCACTGAGCAGGCCGGGCGAACGCAAACGCAGTTCACGGATCGCCTGCTGCACCTGGCAGCGCGCCGCCAGCTCCAGGCCCGCCTGCAACGAGCGACGGGCCAACGCTCCGTCACCGAGTTGCCAGGCCACCTCCCCCAACACCAGCTGCAATTCGGTTTCCAGGCACAGCATGCCGCGTTGTCGGGTGGTCTCCAGCAACGCATTGAGCCGCGCGACCGGTTGGTCGGCACCGCCCAGTTTCACTTCCGCCAGCACCAACAGGTATTCCAGGCGCGGGATCAATTCCAGGGTGGCCGGCGGTGCCTGCTTGGCATTCGGCCCGCGGAAGTGGCGCAGCACCCGGCGCACCGCTTGCGCCGTCAACTCGGCGCGGCCCTGCTGCAACCAGAAATGCCCGCTGACCAATAGCAACACCGCGCGATACACCGTGTCCGGTACCTGGCGTTGTTGCATCAGGCGCTCAGCCTCGCGCAGCTGGATAAAGGCCTGGGCGTAATCGCCGCGGTTAGCCGCCAGCAGCGCCAGGCCGAGGAAGCCGTACAACACGCGCTTGTCCTGGCTGTGCAGGCACATCGTCAAGCCTGTCTCGAAGCACTCGGCCGCCAACGCGTCCTGCCCCTGGCGCAACGCCAGGTGCCCACGGCGCAGCGCGATGCGCCCCACCAACGGCCCAGCCTTGAGGTGTTGCTGCAGCAACATTGCCTGCACGCTCTCCAACAGGCTCTGCGCCCGGTACGGTGCACCGCGCTGTTCCAGCAACTGGGCGTGATCCAACTCCAACAGCGCCTCCAGCAACAACGAGCCGTGGGCGCGGGCCAGGCACAACGCTTCGCGATTCAGGGCCTGGGCCACGTCCAGCTCGCCGCGCAGCAAGGCTTGCTGGGTCAACCCCGACAGGCACATCAGGCGCGATGTCCATGCACTGTCAGGCAAGGCTTGCAGCGCCTCGAGGAAATGTTCGCGGGAGCGTTCGGCATCGCCCCCCAGGTGCAACAGCCAACCCCATTGCGCCTGCCAGCGCGCCAGCAAGTGCCGCTGCGCCGCCGCCGTGGGTTGCGGGGCGAAACGCGCCAGTTGATCGATGCATAACGCCGCCTGGTCGAAACGCCCGGCAAACAGCAACGCCGCCGTGACCAGCCCCACCAATTGCGCGGAACACAGCATCAGTTCATCGCCATGCTGCTCATGCAGGCGCAACAGCAGCACGGCGTTCTGTTGGCGGAACAGGTCTTCGAAACTGAAGTGCTGCAACAGGCTGACCGCCACTTCGTACTCTTCGGCCAACAGCGCCTGTTCGAAGGCAGCTTGCCAGTCGCTCTGGGCGCTGAACCACTGACAGGCGCGCCGGTGCCAGGAACGCTTGGCCGGCCAGGGCTCATCACGCAGCAATCGCGCCAGCGGCGCAAACACCTGCAACCAGTCGGAGGTATCTTCACAGGGCTGGATAAACGCGCCGAGGGCCTGCAATTCGCGCAGGTAGTGCGCGCCATCACCAAAGCCGAACAAATGCTCACACAAACTCACATTGAAGCGCGGCAGATGGGCCAGCACGCGCCAGGCTTCGGCCAGTTCCGCCGGCAAGGTGCTGAACAGTTCGTGTTGCAGGTAATCGAGCAAGGTCTTGTCGGGATGACCGTCGCCCAGCAGCGCGATACGCACCCCGGCGCACCAGCCGGCGCTGAAGTGCAGCACGTTCTCGAGCGTCTGGCCGGGCGCCTGGCTGAGCAGTTGCTGGATCTCCTCGGCGTTGAACCCCAACTCGGCGCCGTTGCATTCCAACAGTTCATCATCGAGTAGCAGACGTGGCCAGTTGCACGCCGGACGCCGCCGCGCGCCCAGCCACCAGGTCAGCGCCGGGCTACTGGCACTGAGCAGGCGGTCGAGCAAGGCGTCCAGTTCGGGGGCGGGCAGGCGGCAGAAATCATCCAGGAACAGCCACGCGGGCGTCTGCCAACGGCTGAGGTCCAGCAGTAGCGTGGCTTCGTCGGTAAACCCCAGGCCAAGGTTTTGCGCCAGGCGCTGGCAGAGTTCGATGGGGCTGAGCACGACACCATTGAGCGCCATCCAGTAAACCTGGCACCCCGCCGGCGCCTGCAACGCGCACTCGGCGAACAGCGCGCTCTTGCCACTGCCACCCGGCGCACACAACAACTTGACCCGAACCTGCGCCGCCAGCAACGGCTCGGCCAGGCGTGGACGCAACAGATGGTGGGCGGACAGCCGTGGCATGAATCCAGGACGGTCCAGGCAGCGTGTCATGGCGGTCATTGCTGCATCCTGCGTTTTTATTGTTATGCAACTTGATCCCTACCCTAGTCCTGTGGGCGGCGGTTGTTGAAGAAGTATTCAGCACACTGATTAATAGCCATGCACAAAACCCAATGTGGAGGGCCCGGTCAGTTAATAGATAGAACGAGCAAACAGTCACCTGTGGCGAGCGGGCTTGCCCCGCGTTGGGCGCGAAGCGGCCCCATCACAGACGATGTGTTTTTAACTGACACACCGCAGCGCCTGGTTTTGGGGCTGCTTCGCAGCCCAACGCGGGGCAAGCCCGCTCGCCACAGGTGACTGTTTGCTGGCCCCGCTTCGATCCAGGATCAGCGCACGCCTTCAGACCTCAAGGCCGCCGGTGTGTAATCCGCCGCCTTCGCCGCGAAGCCGAACACGAAGCTGCTCTTCTCCTCGTTCTTCATGCCCAGGGCGATGTAGCGCCCGGCGATGATGTCGTACAGGGTTTCCACGGTGTACGCCGGCACCTGATGGTCGTAGTAGAACTGCGCATGCCCCTCGGCGACGCGCCACAACTGGCCACGGCCGTCGTAGTGATCCACCAGCGCCACCTGCCAGCTGTCTTCGTCGATGTACATGTGGCGCTTGGCATAGATGTGCCGCTCGCTCGGCTTGACGGTGCCGACCACTTCCCACACACGGTGCAGCTCATAGCGGGTCAGGTCCTGGTTGATATGCCCGGCCTTGATGATGTCGTCGTACTTGAGGGTCGGCGAATCGAGCTTGTAGCTGTTGTAGGGGATATACATCTCTTTCTTGCCCACCAGTTTCCAGTCATAGCGGTCGGGGGCGCCGGAGAACATATCGAAGTTGTCGGTGGTGCGCAGGCCGTCCGACGCCGTGCCCGGACCGTCATAGGACACTTGCGGAGCACGCCGCACACGGCGCTGGCCGGCGTTGTAGATCCAGGCCAGGCGCGGCTCCTTCACTTGGTCGAGGGTCTCGTGCACCAGCAGCACGTTGCCCGCCAACCGCGCCGGCGCCGTCACCGATTGCTTGAAGAAACTCAGTACGTTGGCCGCCTTGGCCGCGTCGATATCCGGGATCGCCTGGGGCACCGCCACTTCTTCCTCGAAGCGGATTGGCGTGTAGCTGCCGTTGGTCTGCGGGGTGGCCTGGGTGATGATGCGTCGCAGGTTGCCGCCGTGGTAACGGGTGATGTGGTTCCACAGCACCTCCACGCCATTCTTCGGAATCGGGAAGGCGTAGTAACGGTTACCGGTGAAGTTTTCCAGGCCGTTGCCGTCGTTGATCGCATGCACGTTCAGCGCGCTGCGCTTGATCGACTCGTAGATGTCCGGCGGCAGGTTCACCGTGCGGTGGCTGGGGTACACCGGGATCTTGTAAGTCTCGGGGTAGCGCTTGAACATCGCCACCTGGCCATCGGAGAGTTTGTCCTTGTACTTGTCCACCGTCGCGGCGGTGATCACGAACAGCGGTTTTTCGTTGGCGAACGGGTCGGCGAGGAAGCCTTTGCTGTCCACGGCACCGGCGTTTTTCGGGATACCGCCGGTCCAGGCCGGGATCGAGCCGTCGGCATTACCGGCTTTTTCCGCGCCGACGGGGGTAAGCGTGGTGCCGAGCTTGGCGGCTTCCTCGGGCGATACCGCGGCCATCACGTTGGCGGCCAGCAGGCTGAGGGCCAATACGCCACATTGCAGAATCATCTTGCGCATAAAGTCGTCCTTATCAAACCGTGATCAGAAGTTCGCGCCGACGCTGAGGGCGAGGAAGTCGCGGTCGGTCAGGGTGTTGTAGTGGCCACCGAAAAAGTCGGTGTAGCTCAGGCTGGCGGTGTAGGTGTTGCGGTAGTCGGCATCGACCCCAATGCTGACCGCCTTGGCCCCTTCGTTGAACAAGCCGTTGGGGCCATAACCCTTGACGTCATGGGACCACGACAGGTTGGGCTTGAGGTTGACCCCGGCGAATACGTTGCTGTAGTCAAGGATCGCGCGGGCGCGGTAGCCCCATGAGGTCGCGGTGACAAAGCCATCATGATCGCCCTGGTAGCCGTAGACGCCGTAGACCGAGTCACGGCCATAACGCAGCTTGCTCTTGGCTTCCAGGCCCGCCACGTAGGTGACGCCGGCTTCGCCCACCAGCGTCAGGCGATCGGCGCCCATCACTTGGTCGAAGAACTGCGTCAATGTGGTTTGCGCCTGGGTGACTTGCTTGCGGCGGTAACCGGTGTTGTCTGCACCCGCCGAGGAACTGATCACTGAGGTGCCGGGAGCGGCCGGGTTGACCAGGGCCAGGGTCAGGTCAGTGGTGTTCAACTGCACCGGTGCATTCGGCCGGTAGCTGATCTCACCACTCCAGGCGGTGCCGGTGGGCAAGGTGGTCGAGAAGCTGGCGCCGTAGAGCCGAATGTCTTCCGGGTATTCGAGGTAGTACTGGCCACGGCCGAGCATCACGCTTGAAGCCAGCGAAGGACGCAGCGCGCCCGGCACCAGAGGCAGCATGCCGCCCAAAGCAGTAAGCGTGCTCTGCCCTGCACTGGTGGTGCCGACGGTCGGCGTACGGCTGTGGTAGTTCATGAAGTACACCGCGTACTCGGTGTCGTCCCCCAGCCAACGCAATGCTGCGCCCCATTGGCCGCTGTCCCGGGCATCGCGGTCCTTGCCGCGTTGCACCACGATGCCTTCCTGCGTCACCTGGTAGCCTTGCCCGAACGCATTGGCCAGCGGCTGGAAGCCCGCCGCCGCCGCGCTGCCGACGGTGTAGTTGTTGTTGCAGCCGTGGGCCACCACATCGTTGCCAAAGAAGGTGCCGCAGTTATCCACCACGGTGTTTTCCCAGTTCAACTGGTAGAAACCTTCCACCGTCAATTGGTTGGTCAGGCTTTGGGAGGCGAACAGCATGTTCACCGGGATCAGCCCTTCCTTGATCTCCGCACCGGGGCGGCGGAAGGCCGAGACGTCGATGGGGTTGATGCTGTTGATGGAGTTGCCGATAAAGGTGCTCTCACCCCAGCTGACCACCTGCTTGCCCACGCGCACGTTGCCCGGCAGGTCGCCGATGGAATAGTTGTGATAGACGAACGCGTCCAGCAGCTCGTAGCCGGAAGAACGTGCGCCTTCGTCGCGATGGTGGTTACTGATCTGCTTGAACTCACGGTCTTCATCCTGCAGCTCGAAGTCGTACCAGTACTTGCCGCGCACGAACACACCGCTGTCGCCGTACTTGAGCTCCAGGTCATGAATGCCCTTGAAGATTTTCGAGAAGGTCTCGCCCTTCTTGAAGTTCAACCGTCCGTCATCCCCGGTCGACGCCTGGCCGGTACCGCCGTTGGCCACGCCCACCAGCTTCTTGTCGGCATCGCGCATGCCCCAGCTGGCGCCAACCGACAGTGAGGAATCGAATTGCCCTTCGATCTCGCCAATATTGAACGAAACAGCCTGTGCCTGGGCGCAGCAGCCCAGTGCAACCGCTGCAGCCAGCGCCTGTGGCGTGAAGATGGCGCGCATTGTTGTTTTTGTCATGCGTCTTCCCCGGTGAGTGACAGAAGGCCTCACCCTACTGCCGCCCAACGGGAGCGATAAGCGCACCAAGGAGGTATTCGTGTTGTCGCTCGAAAGGATGAATGGGCGCTCTGGCCGGGGTTTGGGCGGGGCCATGGATTGGGTGGATGGCGGGTTATCAGGGGAATGGATGGGCGGCTTGGCGGCAGGACGGGCACCGCGAAGGTACTGTTGCTGATTCAGTAACAGTCCTTGTCACGAAGCGGGATTACTCATTTTGTTACAAGCGACTATTCTTACCTGGCTTTCAGGGCAAACAGCCCACTCCCGCAACCGGGAGACAAGCCAGACTTCGATAGATTGGTGCCTGTTTTCAATCTGTTACCGCTGTTCACTGACGTTGATTTATCGCTCCTTGATCCAACGTCTTACTTCGGCCGCTGCTTTGCAGCGGCCTTTTTTATGCCCGCAATAAAACGAGGCGCCCTCAGCGCCCCGTAGTATTTAATAACGATCACGTAATGATCAAAGGCTGAATTTCTGCAAATTGGCCATCATCTCCTTCAACGCCTCGATATTGTCCTTGGGGTGAGCGGCGCCTTCGAAGTCACAGATCTGCTGCCAGTGCGCGGCCACATCGTCCGGCGAGAACCCGGCCTCCGGGTCGAAGCCCACACCCAGGCTGCGCTCCCAGCGGGTCTTGCCGATCCAGCCGCCGCCGACTTCGAACAGCCCGGCGGTTTCCTGGCATGCCTCGCTGCCCAGGTACACCACCAGTGGGCTGACCAGTTCCGGCTTGAGGCGCTCGAATACCTGCGGCGGGATCAAGCCTTCGGTCATGCGCGTGCCGCCGGTGGGCGCAATGGCATTGACCAGGATGTTGTTCTTGCGGCCTTCCAGGGCCAGGGTACGGGTCAGGCCATACAGGCCAAGCTTGGCCATGCCGTAGTTGGACTGCCCGAAATTGCCGTAGATGCCCGAGGTGGACGCCGTAAAGATCACCCGGCCATAGCTTTGCTCACGCAGATGAGCCCAGGCGGCGCGAGTGACTTTATAGGCGCCTTCGACATGCACGCGGTAAACCAGGTCCCAGTCGCTGTCGTCCATCTTGTGGAAGGTTTTGTCGCGCAGGATGCCCGCGTTATTGACCACCACGTCGACACGGCCGAAGACGTCCAAGGCGTTCTGGACGATTTTCTCGCCGTCGGTGACGGAATCATGGTTGGCTTCGGCAATGCCGCCAGCGTCGCGAATCTCGGCCACCACGCGGTCGGCCGCTGATGCGTTCGCCCCCTCGCCCTGGGTGGAACCGCCGAGGTCGTTGACCAGCACCCTGGCTCCGTGCCGCGCGAACAGCAGTGCATGGGCACGGCCCAACCCGCCGCCGGCGCCGGTGACGATCACGACCTTATCCTGGAACTGCACTGACTGACTCATACCAAACTCCAATGGGGACAATGGGAATGGGTCGAGTGTCAGGCACCGCGCTTGCAGTCACAATAAATACAGCCACGGCTGAATGGTGCGCGATAAGGCAGCAGGATGATCACCCGCTTTCCTGTAGGAGCGCCTCTCAGGAATAAGCCCTGCGCGGCGCCGCTTGCCCAATCCGCTCGCGAAAGGCCAGATAATGCTTGAGCACCTGCACCGGCGCCTCGATCTGCGGGTAGTGGCCGATATTGGCCAACAATACCGTGTCGGCGTGGGGCACCAATTGCTGGTAGCGCTCGACCATGTGGGCACCGGAGATCGGATCGATTTCCCCATCGATCACGCGCAACGGCACCTCGCCGCGCTGCATCGCCTCCACCCACCGCTCGCGCAGGCGCCGACGCTGGGGAATGTAGGCGATCAACTTGTGCAGGATGCGCGGGCCGTCGTTGCAGTTGATCAAGCTCCAGAAATCATCGAGGGCGCTTTCGCTGGGGAGGGTGTCGGGGCCGAAAATCTGGTTGAAGCTGTCGGACAAGGCGCTGCGCCCGAACGCGCGGCCGATCATCCAGCCCACGGGGCTGAGCAACAGTTTCTGTACCAACGCCGCGCGATGGGTTTCGGGGAACAACCCGCCGTTGAGAAACACACAACTGGCCATCTGAAACCGGCCTTCGTAGTGCCGCGCCAGCAACTCCTGGGCGACGCTGTCACCGTAGTCATGGGCCAACACGTGCACCGGCTGCTGCACGCCCAGGTGCTCGAGCAGCGCCTGTTGCACATCCGCCTGTTCCAACAGGCAATAGGTGTGGTCCAGCGGCTTGGCTGAATCGCCAAACCCGAGCATGTCGCAGGCGATCACCAGGTTACGCTGGGCCAGGGGCTGCCACAGGTAATGCCAGTCCCAACTGGCGGTCGGGAAGCCATGGATCAATAGCAACGGCTCGCCCTGTCCGGCCACCCAGTAACGAAGGGTACGGCCGCGAAAGACGAAATCCTGGCCACGCTTGCGCCAGGCTCTGAGCGGGATTTCGGCGAGTGGCATCAGCTTTTATACCCGGGGTCTTGAAGCTCGAGTTTGCGCAGCAGCGCCGGCCAGGCCAGCGCGCCTCCCATGCCTTGGGCACTCTTTGTGACCGCCGCCGCCATTGCCTTGGCACCGGCAAGGATCTGCGGCGCGATGGTAATCAGTTCAGCCCCGCCATTTTGCGCCAGCACCTGGATATCGCAGGCGCGCTGGAAGATGAACATCATCAGGAAGGTATCGGCGATGGTGCCGCCACACGTCAACAGACCGTGGTTGTGCAGCATCAGGAAGTTGTTTTCACCGAGGTCGGCCTGCAAGCGGGCCTTTTCCTCATGGTTCAGCGCCACGCCTTCGTAGGCGTGATAGGCCAGGCTCGACAGCACGAACAGTGACTGCTGGCTGATTGGCAATACGCCCTGCTTTTGCGCGGCCACCGCGACACCGGCGGCCGTGTGGGTATGCAGCACGCAGACCACGTCATGGCGCACTTCGTGGATCGCGCTGTGGATGGTGTAGCCCGCCGGGTTGATCTCGTAGGGACTGTCCATCCGTTTGTTACCGGCCTGATCGACCTTGACCAGGCTCGAAGCAGTGATCTCATGGAACATCAGCCCGTACGGGTTGATCAGGAAATCGTCGGTACCCGGCACCTTGGCCGAGATATGGGTGAAGACCAGGTCATCCCAACCATGCATCGCCACCAGGCGGTAGCAGGCGGCCAGGTCGACACGGGTTTGCCATTCGACGGCACTGACCTGGTCTTTGACGTTCTGTGGCAATGGTGCAGGGGCTAGGCTCACGGCAATGACCTCCTTGACACGTTTTTTATTATTTTTCTTGAGTGAAGGGCCAGTCTAGTCAGACCTCATGGCTGCCGTAGTTGCCTTGGCAGCCAGCTTGATGACCGAACGAGTCAGCACAGAGAATAGTTGAACTTTGTTTAATTCGCGTCAGAGAAGCGCCGCCAATAAAGGCGCGGCGAACAGGTTGAGCAACCCTGTCAACACCATCACCAGCCCCGCGACAGAGCCCTCTTCGCCGCCTACTTCATGGGCCCGGCTGACGCCCGCACCATGGGCGCCCACGCCAAATAACGCGCCGCGCGCCAGCGGTGTACGCAGCGGCAGCCACTTGAGCAACACGCCGCCGAGCATGGCGCCGAACACGCCGGTGAGCATCACGAACACCGCCGTCAGTTCCGGTACGCCGCCCAGGTCGGACGACACGGGCATGGCAAACGGTGTGGTGATGGAGCGCGGCACCAGGGACATTGTCACGGCGCTGTCCAGCGCCAGCGCTTTGGCCAGGCCGAACGAGGTGCCGATCGACGCCGCGCTGCCCGCGACCATACCCAGCAACAGCGCCGGCCAATGCCGCGCCAGCAAGCGCCGCTGCTGCCAGATCGGCACGGCGAACGCCACGGTAACCGGGCCCAGCACCGCCATCAGCCAGTGGGTGTCGGTCGCGTATTCGGCGTAGGCGGTTTTCAGCGGTACGGCCACCGCCAGCAGCAGCACTGGCACCAGAATCAGCGGCGACAACAGGTAGCGACCGGTTCGCCGGTAAATCCAGCGACTGAAAACATAGGTGCCCAGGGTCAAGGCCAGCCAGAACACCGGCATCAGTTCAAGCTTCATGGCGCAGCCTCCAACGGCACACCCATTCCACGGTGAACGCCGTGACCAGCATCACCGCCAAGGTGCTCAGGCCAATGACCAACAAGATGCGCCAGCCTTCGTTGCGCAGCAGACCACCGTAGTCCAGCAGGCTCATCAAGGCCGGAATAAAGAACAGCAGCATCTCGGCCATCAACACGCCGGCACCCAATTGCAAGGCTGCCGGCTTGACCAGGCCCGTGGCGAAGGTCGCCAGCAACAGGCCCAGGCCAACCACGCCGCCGGGGACTGGCCACGCCAGCCAGACGGCCAACTGGGTGCCCAGCAGGTAAATGGCCAGCAGCACGACCAGTTCGGTGAGTAAACGGCTGAAATGTTTGAAGCGGAAACGTTTCATGGGCTTTGGATCCTCGCAGGCCTCCATTTTAGAGAAGCTTCCCCCATCCCCACAGCGAATTGTTAGACTGCCGGCCATTCCAAACTGGAATCATGAACCATGGAATTCAAACAGCTGCGCAGCTTTGTCGAAGTGATCCACCGGGGTGGTTTTACCCAGGCCGGGAAAACCCTGCATATCAGCCAGTCGGCCGTCAGCAAGCAGGTCGCGCAATTGGAGCAAAGCCTCGGCACGCCGCTGCTGGACCGCATCGGCTCGCAGATCCGCCTGACCGCCGCCGGCCAGGTGGTGCTGCAACGTGCCGAAGCGATGCTGCGCCTGCAAACCGAGCTGCTCAGCGAGCTGGACGACATGCACCAACTGACCCGTGGCGAACTGCGCCTGGGCCTGCCGCTGCTGGGCGGCGATACGCTGTTCGCCGGACTGTTTGCCGAGTACCGGCGGCGTTATCCGAACGTGACGATCCAGTTGCTGGAGGGCGGCAGTCGCAATATCGAGCAGGCGATCCTCAATGGTGAACTGGAAGTCGGTGGTAGCTTGAAGCCCAATGACCCGGCATTCGCCTGGCAGGCTTTCTGCGATGAACCGCTGGACGCGTTGCTGCCGATTGATCATCCCCTGGCGGAAAACGCCCAGGTACGCCTGGAGGAACTGGCCGACACGCCGTTCCTGATGTACCAGCGCAGCTTTGTGCTCAACGACCGACTGATGCAGGCGTGCCGGCAACTGGGTTTTACCCCGAAGGAAATCGGCCGCAGCGGCCAGGCAGATTTTCTCGCGGCGCTGGTCGCCGCTGGCCAAGGAGTGGTGTTGTTGCCCAGCGTGGTCGCCCGTGGGCTGGTGCGACCGGGGGTGGTACGCCTGACGCTCAAAGCGCCGGACTACCTACGCTGGGACATTGCCTTTATCTGGCGCGAGGGCGCCTATCTTTCGAGAGCCGCGCAGGCCTGGCTGGCATTGCTGCGCGAATTCCCGGTCAACCGCGCAGTGCAGTGACCAGCTCGGCCAGCCACGGCTCGGCGTCGGTTTCGGGGGTGACGCTTTCGCTGGCGTCCAGGCGCAACATCGGCAGCACCTCACGCAGGCCCAGTTCGGCGAACAATTCGCGCATTTGCTCGCCGCCACCACAGAAGGTGTCGCCGTAGCTGGCGTCACCCAGGCCGATCACCGCACCGGGTAAGCCACGCCAGGCAGCGGGCAACTGGTCGCGAATAGTCGAGTACAGCGGTTGCAGGTTGTCAGGCAGCTCGCCCATGCCGGTGGTGGAGGTCACCGCCAGAAACGCCTCAGGGGCAAATGCCTGCACGTCCGCCAGGGTGGCGCGCGGGTTGTGCCAGGCGTCGAAACCGGCCGCGTTGAGGATGCCGGCGGCGTGGCGGGCGACTTCTTCAGCCGTGCCGTACACCGAGCCGGAAAGGATGGCGACTTTCATCAATCTGATCCTGTGGTTGAGCGAAAGCCTGGGATATTAGCAGCTGGCGCAAAATTTTCGGCGCACACCGTGCAACATTCAAGGCATGTCATAAACTGCCAGGTCCACCCACAAGCCATGGACCGCTCAATGATTAACGCCCGACTGATGCAAATGGTGATCAACGCTTCCAACGACGGCATCGTTGTCGCGGAGCGTGAAGGCAAGGACAAGCCACTTATCTACGTCAACCCGGCATTCGAACGCCTGACCGGCTACACCCTGGATGAAATCCTCTATCAGGACTGCCGCTTCCTGCAATCGGGCGACCGCGACCAACCGGCCCTGATAGCCATCCGCGATGCCCTGGAACAGGGCGGTACCTGCCGCGAAATCCTGCGCAACTACCGCAAGGACGGCAGCCACTTCTGGAACGAACTGTCGTTGTCGACGGTGTACAACGAGGCCGACAAGCAGACGTATTTCGTCGGTGTGCAAAAGGACGTGACCCTCCAGGTCAAGGCCCAGCAGCGCGTCGCGCAATTGGAAGCCGAACTGGCCAGCGTCAAGGCCGAGCTGGCGGCGCTCAAGGCGACGAGCGGATCTAACAAAATTTAGAAAATACGGTCATTAAAGCGGATAATGGCATTTTAATACTTCCCCCCGTGGGCATGACCGATGCAACGCGACACGCTTCTGACTCAGGACGAACTGGATTTCATCCAGAACATGCAGCACAACCCGCAGCTCAACCTGCGGGATCCGTCGTCGAGCCTGACTGTCAACGGCGGTGCGCAGCTTCGCGACTTGCTCACGCGACTGGCCGCTCACGACCACGTCACTCTCCAGGCGCAATTCGATAACCAGCAACTCACCTTTCCCCTGCACCTGGTGGAAGATGAGTTTCATGCGGTGCATTTGCGCCTGGGCGTACCCAGCATTTTCGAAGACGGGCCGATGATCCGCCCATGGCGCCTGGCCCTGGAAACACCGGTAGCACTGGAAAACATCAGGGGAACACCCAGCGCACTCTGGGTGCATGAGGTGTCTTTCAAAGGCGTGTTGGTGGAGATTCGTGGCCGGCTCAGGCCGCCGAAAACCTTTTCCCTGTGGTTCAGCCCCTCGGGCTATGAACGCATTGCCCTGCGCGGCACCTTCGAGCGGGAAACCGCACGAGGCCTGTTTGCCTATCGCCTGAGCCAAGGTGACGTGGATGAAACTGAGCGCCTGCGCCAATTCATCCTGCACCAGCACCGCCTGGTCCACCCACAAATGCACGCCTGATATCAGGTATCCAGCCCGCCGCTGAGAAACTGTTGCAAGCGGCGCCGCATCAGGCGACCTTCATTGCCAAGACAGCCAACGGACGTGCCGGCCAGGTTGTCCTGGGCAAGATCCGAAGCCGCACCGGCAAGAAACAGCGGGCAATCCAGGGTCAACGCCAAGCGGTTCAAGCGCCCGGCAAAGTCATGGTTATGCGAGTAATTGGAGAAGAGGATCAGCGCCTGTGGGCGAGTCTTCTCGCAGACCAGTGTCAACTCGTCAAACGGCTGCCCCATGCCCAGCACTTTCACGGCCAGGTCATCTCGACTCATCAAGAGCGCCGCCACCAGCAACTCCAACTTACGGCACTCGCCAGCCATGGCCGCCAGCAATACCCGCGGCACGGGTGAAGCACACGCCAATTGCAGGCGCTCCAAGGCACGTACGCGCAGGAAGTTGTCGAAGAACAACCATTCGCTCGCCTGGCCGAAACGCCCCTCATGACGCAACAGCTCATTCCACAGAGGCATCAGAATGTCCTGGAACACCACGTCGAGTGGGTAGGTAGCCAGAACCTGCCCATACAAACGTTCCAGTTGACGGTCGTCAAAGTCGCTGATGGCCTGTATCAGCCGCGCCTGCCACTGCGGCCATTCGCCCTCTTCGACGACATCGCGCTCCGCACGAACGGCCTTGGCCTGCTGATCGTCGCGAGCGAGAATCTTGCCCACTTTGCTCACGGCTACGCCGCGCTCGATCCAATCGAGAATACGATGGACTGTCTCTATATCGCCCTTGGAATAGAGGCGATGCCCACTTTCAGTGCGCGTGGGCTGGATCAAGCCGTAACGACGCTCCCAGGCACGCAAGGTGACCGGATTGATGCCTGTCAGTCTCGAGACTTCACGGATCGGAAACAGCTTATCGGAAACCGTTGAATCCAGATGCGAAGCACTATCATGCGGAGCAGTAATCACGGGCATTTTTGACCAAAAAACCAACGTTAACTGGGCGCTCATTTAACGCCTTTACACCTGTCTTTTTCAAGTTCTCCGATTTTCGGACCAATGTCGCTGGTGTATTTGGGTAAAACGGGAATAATCCTTGCCTGTTTTTTTGCGCAGCCGCAACACCCCGCGACTACGCCTGTGTGCCACCTACCCGGTTCCGCACACCCGAATATTGGAGATACACAATGTCTACCTCACCCGTCACCCTGATGGTTGCGCGCCGCGTGGCCAAAGGGCGCTATGAAGAACTGATGGCCTGGCTGCGCGAAGGCGAGCAATTGGCCACCGATTTCCCCGGTTACCTGGGCTCCGGCGTGCTGGCCCCACCGCCCGATGACGATGAATTCCAGATCATTTTCCGTTTCGCCGATGAAACCACCTTGCATGCCTGGGAGTTCTCCGCTTCACGCAGCGCGTGGTTGGGCCGCGGCAGCGAGCTGTTTGCCGACCCGTCCGAGCATCGCGTGCGTGGCATCGACGGTTGGTTTGGCGCCGCAGGTGCGCGACCGCCACGTTGGAAACAGGCGGTAGCGATCTGGCTGGCGTTTTTCCCGGTGTCGCTGCTGTTCAATTTCGTCCTGAACCCGCTGCTCAGCGAGCTGGAGCTGGCTCCGCGCGTGCTGGTCAGCACCCTGGCCCTTACGCCGCTGATGGTGTACTGGTTCATCCCGCTGTCGACACACCTGCTGGCGAACTGGTTGCATCCCACACCGCCACCGCGCAAGGCCACCGAAGCCGCAGCGTGAATACAGGGGCGGCCGGTCGCTGGTATAGTTCCAACCTGCCAGCGATTCGAGCCTCCCATGACCGCACCAAACGCCCCCATCCTGATCACCGGTGCCGGCCAGCGCGTCGGCCTGCATTGCGCCCAGCGCTTGCTGGATGAAGGGCAACCGGTCATTTTCAGTTACCGCAGTGAACGCCCCGGTGTACACGCCCTGCGCGAGCGTGGTGCGATCGGCCTGTTTGCCGATTTCTCCAGCGAGGCCGGCATCCTGGCCTTTATCGCTGAACTCAAGAGCCAAACTGATAGCCTGCGGGCCATCATCCACAACGCCTCGGCCTGGGTCGCAGAACCCCCTGGCGACGAAAGCCGTGCCTTGACCGACATGTTCAGTGTGCACATGCTTGCGCCGTACCTGATCAACCTGCATTGTTCACCCTTGCTGCAACGTTCTTCACCCGCCGACATCGTGCATATCAGCGATGATGTCGTGCGCAAAGGTAGCCGCCAGCACATCGCCTACTGCGCCACCAAGGCCGGGCTCGATAGCCTCACGCTTTCGTTTGCCGCGCAATTTGCGCCGCGGATCAAGGTCAACGGCATCGCCCCGGCGATGGTGATGTTCAACGAGGGCGATGACGCGGCCTACCGCGCCAAGGTCCTCGCCAAGTCGGCGCTGGGCATCGAGCCCGGGCCCGAGGTGATCTACCAGAGCGTGCGTTACCTGCTGGACAACCCCTATGTCACCGGTACCACCCTGACCGTCAACGGCGGGCGGCATATCAAGTAAGCCGTTTGTGAGGATGTTGTATGACCTTATCCCTGCCCCACCATTACCGCGAGATCCTCAAGGGCCTGGGCGAAGACCCGGAACGCGAAGGCTTGCTCGACACCCCCAAGCGCGCCGCCAAGGCCATGCAGTACCTGTGTCATGGCTACGAGCAGAACCTCGAAGAAATCGTCAACGGCGCGCTGTTCGCCTCCGACAATGACGAGATGGTGATCCTCAAGGACATCGAGTTGTACTCGCTGTGCGAGCACCACCTGCTGCCCTTCATTGGCAAGGCCCATGTGGCCTATATTCCGACCGGCAAGGTGCTGGGCCTGTCAAAGCTGGCGCGCATCGTCGACATGTTCGCGCGGCGCCTGCAGATCCAGGAAAACCTCACTCGGCAGATCGCCGACGCCATCCAGGAAGTGACCCAGGCCGCCGGCGTGGCCGTGGTGATCGAAGCCAAGCACATGTGCATGATGATGCGCGGCGTGGAGAAACAGAATTCAACCATGAACACCTCGGTGATGCTCGGCGCCTTTCGCGAGTCGAACACCACGCGCATGGAGTTCCTGCAACTGATTGGACGGAGCAAGTAGCAATGCCACAACTTCAACCAGGCATGGCGCGCATCCGGGTCAAGGACCTGTGCCTGCGCACCTTTATCGGCATCAACGAGGACGAAATCCTCAACAAGCAGGATGTGCTGATCAACCTGACCATCCTGTATGCCGCCCAGGAAGCCGTGCGTGACAACGATATCGACCACGCGCTGAACTACCGCACCATCACCAAGGCGATCATCGCCCATGTCGAAGGCAACCGCTTTGCCTTGCTCGAACGCCTGACCCAGGAACTGCTGGACCTGGTGATGAGCAACGAATCGGTGCTGTACGCCGAAGTCGAAGTGGACAAGCCCCATGCGCTGCGCTTTGCCGAGTCGGTGTCGATTACCCTGGCGGCCAGCCGCTAACCTCTTGAATCTGCGTGAGCCCTATGAACGACCAACAACGCCTCGAACTTGAAGCCGCCGCCTTTCGCCGGTTGGTGGCGCACCTGGACAGCCGCAAGGATGTGCAGAACATCGACCTGATGAACCTCGCCGGTTTCTGCCGTAACTGCCTATCGAAGTGGTACAAGGCCGAGGCCGACGAGCGCCGGATCGAGCTGAGCCTCGATGACGCCCGCGAAGTGGTGTACGGCATGCCGTACGCCGAGTGGAAAGCCCAATACCAGAAAGAAGCCAGCGCCGAGCAACAGGCGGCGTTTGCCCAAGGAAAAACCCATGACTGATTTGAATACCCTGCGCGCCAGCCTCAACAGCGGCGAACATGCCTTTGCCGATACCCTGGCGTTCGTCACTGCCGGTTATGACTACCAGCCGCAGGCCTTTACCAATGGCACCGTGGAAAACGCCGCCGGGCAGAACGAAGGTTCATGCAAGACCCTGGGCCTGGCGCTGCTGGAAGGCTTGAGCGATCAGGAAGCACTGCTGGCCTTCGGCGAGCATTATCGCTCGGTGGTGGCGACGCCCGAGGGCAGCGACCATGGCAATATTCGGGCGTTGATTGCCCATGGGTTGGCAGGCGTGAAGTTCGCCGCCCAGCCACTGACCCGCAAATCCTGAGTCAGATGTCGATCAACATGTGGGAGGGGGCTTGCCCCCGATAGCGGTGTCTCAGCTAACGAATACTTGGCTGAAAGACTGCTAGCGGGGGCAAGCCCCCTCCCACATTTAAATCGCACTCACAAAAAAACCGGCCTCGCAGCCGGTTTTTTTTGCTCAACGGATTTAGAGCGAAGCGTTGCCCAAACCGTCGAGGTAACGCTCGGCATCCAGCGCCGCCATGCAGCCGGCGCCGGCCGAGGTGATAGCCTGGCGATAGACGTGGTCGGCCACGTCACCGGCAGCGAAGATACCTTCGATGTTGGTCGCGGTGGCATTGCCCTCACGGCCGCCCTGTACCACCAGGTAACCGTCCTTGGCGTCCAGCACGCCTTCGAACAGCGAGGTGTTCGGGGTGTGGCCGATGGCGATGAACACGCCGTCGACTTTCAGCTCGTCGAAGCTGCCGTCGTTGTTTTTCAGGCGGGCACCGGTCACGCCCATGTTGTCGCCCAGGACCTCGTCCAGGGTGGCATTGAGCTTGAGGATGATCTTGCCTTCAGCGACACGGGCATGCAGTTTGTCGATCAGGATCTTCTCGGCGCGGAAGGTTTCGCGGCGGTGAACCAGGGTCACGGTGCTGGCGATGTTGGCCAGGTACAGCGCTTCTTCCACCGCGGTGTTGCCACCACCGACCACGGCGACCGGCTTGTTGCGGTAGAAGAAACCGTCGCAGGTCGCGCAGGCGGACACGCCCTTGCCCATGAACGCTTCCTCCGAAGGCAGGCCCAGGTAGCGGGCGCTGGCGCCGGTGGCGATGATCAGCGCATCACAGGTGTAGACACCGCTGTCGCCGGTCAGGCTGTACGGCTTTTTCGAGAAGTCGACGCTGTTGATGTGATCAAACACGATCTCGGTTTCAAAGCGCTCGGCGTGCTCTTTCATACGCTCCATCAGCACCGGACCGGTCAGGCCGTGGACATCGCCCGGCCAGTTGTCGACTTCAGTGGTGGTGGTCAACTGACCGCCCGCCTGCATGCCGGTGATCAGCAGCGGCTTGAGGTTGGCCCGGGCAGCGTAGACAGCAGCACTGTAACCGGCAGGGCCGGAACCGAGAATAATCACTCGCGAATGACGGGTATCAGACATGAATCACTCCTATCGACCGCCCGGACCACAAGACGGCTGGAATAAAAAAGGGACCACGAAGCACTTGGGGAAGGCTTTCACTCGCAGACCCTGAAAAATAATGGGTGCAGCGTATCGAGGGAGGCAAGATTAAGGAAATACGGAATAACAATCCAGCTCATAGGTGGTCTCTATGCTGTCGACCCGATTAATCGACGCCTTTGTTACCGTTGATGTCGTCATACCAGCCGCGCTTTCGCCCTGCCGGCAAAGCCGGTAAGGTCGGCGCGTTCGTCATCCTGTTCGGAGTCCTCCATGCCCGCCCCCGCTCTTTCCGGTCCGCAATATTTGCGCGAAGGCCTCAAACTGGTCCTCAGCCCTGGCCTGCGCCTGTTTGTGCTGCTGCCGCTGGCGATCAACCTGGTGCTGTTCGTCGGCTTGATCTATTTCGCCGGCCATCAGTTCAGCCTGTGGGTCGACACCTTGATGCCGACCCTGCCCGGCTGGTTGAGTTTCCTCAGCTATATCCTGTGGCCCTTGTTCGTGGTGCTGGTGGTGCTGATGGTGTTTTTCACCTTCACCATGCTCGCCAATATCATCGCGGCACCGTTCAACGGTTTTCTCGCCGAGAAGGTCGAGGTCGTGGTGCGGGGCACCGATGACTTCCCGCCGTTCAGTTGGGGCGAACTGGTGGCCATGGTCCCTCGCACACTGGCCCGGGAAATGCGCAAGCTGGGCTACTTCCTGCCACGGGCCATTGGCCTGTTTATCCTGTCATTCATTCCGGTGGTGAACCTGATCGCCGCGCCGCTGTGGCTGTTGTTCGGCGTGTGGATGATGGCAATCCAGTACATCGACTACCCGGCCGACAACCACAAGCTGGGCTGGAACGAAATGCTCGCCTGGCTGCGCCAGAAACGCTGGCAGAGCATGAGTTTCGGCGGCATCGTCTACCTGGTGTTGCTGGTGCCGGTGGTCAACCTGTTGATGATGCCGGCGGCAGTGGCCGGGGCCACGTTGTTCTGGGTGCGCGAGCAGGGCGCCGAGGCGATGGCCACGCCAAAGGCAATCAAGTCATAAATCCATCATCTCAATGACACAATGACGACATGGCCCACGGCGACACTGTGGGTCATGACGACAGCTTCGCTTCACATCACCCTGATCACCGAAACCTTCCCGCCAGAGATCAACGGGGTGGCCAATACCCTTGGCCGCCTGTGTGACGGTTTGCGCGCACGCGGCCATCAGGTCGAGCTGGTGCGCCCACGCCAAGGCACCGATCAGAGCCGGACCAGCGACGACCAGTTGTTGCTGTGCCGCGGCTGGCCGTTGCCTGGCTATCCAGGCCTGCAGTGGGGGCAGTCGTCAATGCACAAGCTGCTACGACGCTGGACACGCCAACGCCCGGACGTGCTGTACATCGCCACAGAAGGCCCGCTCGGGTTATCGGCGCTACGCGCCGCGCGTCGCCTGGGGATCAGCGTGGTCAGCGGCTTTCACACCAATTTCCAACAGTACTCGAACCAGTACGGCATGAGCCTGTTGAGCCGCGTGGTCACGCACTACCTGCGCTGGTTTCATAACCGCTCGACCTTGACCCTGGTACCCAGCGCCAGCCAACGCCTGGAACTGGAACGCCGGCACTTCGAGCGCCTGGGGATGTTGTCGCGTGGGGTGGACAGCCAACTGTTCAACCCGGCCAAGCGCGATAACGCATTGCGCGAGAGCTGGGGCCTGGGCAATGACGATATTGCGGTGCTGCATGTCGGGCGCCTGGCGCAGGAAAAGAATCTGGGCATGCTCAAGCGTTGCTTCGATACCCTGCGCGATACTTATCCACAGCGTCGCCTGCAACTGATCGTGGTCGGTGACGGGCCGCAACGTGCGCTGCTGGAGCACGATCTGCCGCAAGCCATATTCTGCGGTACCCGGCGCGGCGAAGAACTGGCGCGCCACTACGCCTCGGGGGATCTGTTCCTGTTTCCCAGCCTGACGGAAACCTTCGGCAATGTGGTGCTGGAAGCCATGGCCTCCGGGCTCGCGGTGGTGGCATACGACCAAGCGGCCGCGACCCAGCACATCCGTCATGGTTACAACGGTGTGCTGGCGATGCCCGGCGATGAGGAAGCGTTCTGCGATGCGGCCAATTGGCTGCTGGAAGATCGTGAGCATTTACGCAGGGCACGTCTCAATGCCCGTCGGCATGCCAGTCACCAGGGCTGGCCGGCAATTATCGAGCAGTTCGAGAACCAGCTACGCGGTGTGTGCGGAGAACCTTTTGCTGTTCCCACCCTGCCTTACGTTCGTTGAACGATCGGCGAATGACGTCAGTCGGTTCGCCCTCCTGCCAGCCTAGCCCTTGAATAATGGCTTGCACGACATGACACCTACCAGATGAGGGGAGTACCCATGGAGCGCGCTCAAAAAAGAGGCAGGTCATTCATGATCGACAAACAATAGAGAGCCCGCTGGCAATCAGCGGGCGCCCAGCCTTTTACACCAGGCTCATCAACGCCTCACGACTGAACGGCAGGATGTCGCCCTCGCGGCCTTCGCGCACCTTCACTGCCCAATCCGGGTCCACCAGCAAGGCGCGGCCCACGGCGACCAGATCGAACTCATCATTGTTCAAACGCTCCAGCAGTTTTTCCAGACTGGCCGGTTGCGCAACCTTGTCGGTGTTGACCATAAATTGCAGGAACTCGCCATCCAGACCGACACTGCCGACCGTGATGGTCGGTTTACCGGTGAGCTGGCGAGTCCAGCCGGCGAGGTTGAGGTCGGAACCTTCAAATTCAGGCTCCCAGAAACGACGCGTGGAGCAGTGGAATATGTCCACGCCGGCGTCAGACAACGGCTTGAGAAATTCGCCCAGCGCCTCGGGGGTTTGCACCAGACGTGCGCTGTAGTCCTGCTGTTTCCACTGGGAGAAACGGAAGATGATCGGAAAGTCCGGGCCAACTGCGGCGCGGGTTGCCTGGATCAGCTCGATGGCAAAGCGCGAGCGGTTGGCCAGGCTGCCACCGTATTCGTCGGTACGCTGGTTGCTGCCTTCCCAAAAGAACTGGTCGACCAGATAGCCGTGGGCACCGTGGATTTCCACGCCGTCCATGCCGATGCGTTGGGCATCCTTGGCCGCCTGGGCGAAGGCGTTGATCACGTCTTTGATGTCTTGGGTGGTCATGCCGTGAACGACCACGTTGCCATCCTTGAGTTTTTCCATCGGGCCATACGCCGGCACGCTGGCATCAGGCTCAGTACCGATACGGCGCACGCTGCCCACATGCCACAACTGCGGGACGATCTTGCCGCCTTCGGCGTGCACGGCGTCGACCACCTTCTTCCAGCCGGCCAGCGCCGCTTCGCCATAGAAATGCGGAACATTCGGGTAGCCGTTGGAGGCCAGGTGACCGACCACGGTGCCTTCGGTGATGATCAAGCCCACACCTGCGGCGGCACGGCGGCGGTAGTACTCGATGACCTTGGCGTTAGGCACGCCACCTGGGGAAAAAGAACGGGTCATCGGCGCCATGACCACACGGGTCGACAGCTGCAGTGCACCGAGCTGGAACGGTTTGAACAAGGCTTGGACAGGCATGGGAGCACTCCACGGGAGACGGGGTTTATGATGCGGATAATATGAGGAGTGCGAAGGGCTGAGTAGCACTATTGATCTGGGTGATTAAGGGATAAAAGTAGAAGCCCGCCGGTTGTCACCAACCTGTGGCGAGCGTGCTGTTCAAGCCAGGGCTTTTTCGATGGCCTGGACGACCGTCGGATCTTCCGGCGCGGTACGCGGCGAAAAGCGCGCAAGCACCCGACCATCCTTGCCCAATAGGAATTTCTCGAAGTTCCAAGTGATATCCCCTGGAAACTCGGCCCCCTCGCCCGCCAGCAAACGGTACAACTGATGACGCTCAGGGCCGTTTACATCGAGTTTGCTGCCCAGGGGGAAGGTCACGCCGTAGTTCAGGTCGCAGAACTCGCGGATTTCCTCTTCGGTGCCCGGTTCCTGGCTTGCAAACTGGTTGCACGGCAGGCCAAGCACGGTAAAACCCTGGTTCTTGTATTGCTGGTAGAGGTTTTCCAACGCCGCATATTGCGGGGTCAAGCCACATTTGGAAGCCACGTTGACCACCAGCACAACTTGCCCCTTGAAGGGCGCCAGCGCCAGCTCTTGTCCGTCCAAAGCTTTGAGTTTCAGATCGTGGAAAGCACTCATGACGAACTCCAGATATCCCATGTTCTTAGCATTGCGGCTGTTCGAGATTACAACCCGCAAGTCTGCAATCATAGACGCCGATTACAAAACTCGCCTGCGAACTACTGAGCGGTCGGCCACGGCAAAATCGGTATCGCGGTGACTGCGTTCTGTGGGCTGCCTTCGATCAGGCGGTCGCTGTAGACCAGGTACACCAGGGTATTGCGCTTCTTGTCGAGGAAACGCACCACCTGCATGGTCTTGAACACCAGCGAGGTACGTTCCTTGAATACTTCGTCGCCATCCTTGAGTTCACCCTTGAAGCGGATCGGCCCGACCTGACGGCAGGCGATCGATGCCTCGGCACGGTCTTCGGCCAAGCCCAGCCCGCCTTTCACGCCGCCGGTCTTGGCGCGCGACAGGTAGCAGGTCACCCCGTCGACCTTGGGGTCATCGAACGCTTCGACCACGATCCGGTCGTTGGGGCCGACAAATTTGAACACCGTCGAAACCTGGCCAATCTCTTCGGCCGAGGCCAGCAATGGCATGGCCAACAGCAGGCCGAGCAATCCCTTCATCACGCGCATCGTGTATTCCTTTCGTTTAAACCAGGATCAGGTTGTCGCGGTGCACCAGTTCCGGTTCCGCCATGTAACCCAATAGACCGACAATCGCATCAGACGACTGCCCAATGATTTTCTGCGCTTCCAGGGCACTGTAATTGGCCAGGCCACGGGCGATTTCGCGTCCGTCCGAAGCCACGCACACCACCATCTCGCCGCGGCGGAAGCTGCCCTGCACCAATTTGACGCCCACCGGTAGCAGGCTCTTGTTGCCTTGGGACAGTGCCGATACGGCGCCATCATCCAGCACCAGGGTGCCACGGGTTTGCAGATGCCCGGCCAGCCACTGCTTGCGCGCCGCCAGCATGCCACGCTCGGGCGACAACAGCGTGCCGATGCGTTCACCGGCCTTGAGGCGATCCAGCACACGTTCCAGGCGCCCACCGACGATGATGGTATGGGCGCCGGAACGTGCAGCCAGGCGCGCGGCGCGCAGCTTGGTCTGCATGCCACCACGCCCCAGGGCGCCGCCAACGCTGCCAGCCACGGCGTCCAGCGCCGGGTCATCGGCGCGGGCTTCGTAGATCAGTTGGGCATCAGGGTTGTTGCGGGGGTCGGCGTCGAACATGCCGTCGCGGTCGGTAAGGATGACCAGCAAGTCGGCTTCCACCAGGTTGGCCACCAGGGCAGCCAGGGTGTCGTTGTCGCCGAAACGGATTTCGTCGGTGACCACCGTGTCGTTCTCGTTGATCACCGGGATGACCTTGAGCTCCACCAGGGCGCGCAAGGTACTGCGGGCGTTGAGGTAACGCTTGCGGTCTGACAGGTCGTCGTGGGTCAGCAGGATCTGCGCCGTATGGCGACCGTGCTCGGCAAAACTGGACTCCCAGGCTTGCACCAGGCCCATCTGGCCGATAGCGGCGGCGGCTTGCAGTTCGTGCATCGCGCTGGGTCGCGCGGTCCAGCCGAGGCGGCTCATTCCGGCGGCAACCGCCCCGGACGAGACCAGTACCAACTCGACACCCGCCTCATGCAAGGCCACCATCTGCTCGACCCAGACGCTCATGGCTGCGCGATCGAGCCCCTTGCCATCCGCCGTCAACAGCGCACTTCCGATCTTTACGACCCAGCGCTGCGCACCTGTCACTTTGCTCCGCATCATCTTCAACCTTAGATAGAGGGCTGCACGCGACCCAGCGCCGCCCATAACGTTATTAGTGACTACAGGTATACCCAGATACCAAAACGCCGCTCCTGGGAGCGGCGTTCAAGTTTATCGCAACGGATCAGTCGCGCACGTAAATGATTTCCGGACCGTCTTCATCATCCACGTCTTCCTCGTCCCAATCATCGTCGCCGATGTCATGGACCGACTTCACGCCGCTGCGACGCAGGGCACGCTGGTCATCCAGAGCCTGCAGCTGGGCACGGGCTTCGTCTTCGATGCGCTGGTCGAGCTCGGCGAGTTCGGCCTTGAACACCGGGTCGGCCGCCAGGCGGTCGGCGCGGTCTTCCAGGTAGCGCATGATGTCGCGGGTCAGGCGCTCGGTGCCTTCTTTGGCGATGGCCGAGATCACGTAGACCGGACCTGTCCATTCCAGGCGATCGACGATTTCCTTGACGCGCTCCTCGTGCTCTTCTTCGAGGATCTGGTCGCATTTGTTCAGCACCAGCCAGCGATCCCGCTCAGCCAGGGACGGGCTGAACTTGGTCAGCTCGCTGACAATCACTTCGGCGGCGTCCGGTGCACTGGTGTCATCCAGCGGCGCCATGTCGACGAGGTGCAGCAGCAAACGGGTACGCGACAAATGCTTGAGGAAGCGAATACCCAGACCAGCACCATCGGAAGCACCTTCGATCAGGCCGGGGATGTCAGCGATCACGAAGCTTTTCCAACGATCGACACTGACCACACCCAGGTTCGGCACCAAGGTGGTGAACGGGTAGTCGGCGACTTTCGGCTTGGCGGCAGAGACCGAGCGGATGAAGGTACTTTTGCCGGCGTTTGGCAGGCCCAGCAGGCCCACGTCGGCGAGGACTTTCATTTCCAGCTTGAGGTCACGCTGTTCGCCCGGCTTGCCCGGCGTGGTCTGGCGTGGCGCACGGTTGGTACTGGACTTGAATCGGGTGTTACCCAGACCGTGCCAGCCGCCCTGCACAACCATCAGCTTCTGGCCGGCCTTGGTCAGGTCCCCAATTACTTCCTGGGTGGCGGAGTCGATGATCGTGGTGCCGACCGGTACGCGCAGTACCAGGTCTTCGCCTTTTTTACCGGTGCAATCGGTGCTGCCACCGTTGGAGCCACGCTCGGCATCGAAGTGCCGGGTGTAACGGTAGTCCACCAGGGTGTTGAGGTTTTCGTCGGCCATCATGTAGATGGAACCGCCGTCACCGCCGTCACCGCCGTTGGGGCCACCGTTTTCGATGAATTTTTCGCGACGGAAACTCATGCAACCGTTACCGCCGTCGCCTGCTTTTACTCGGATGGAAACTTCATCAACGAACTTCATAACAAAACGCCTCTCGCCGCACGGACGAGCTTAAGAAACCAAGACATAAGACTCTTGCAAAAATGAGCGCAGCGACCTCAATCAACGACCGCAAATCCAGCGCTTGAGCCCATTACAAACAGCTTTGCAAGAGACTCACCCCACAAACGAAAAAGCCCCGTCGCGAGACAGGGCTTTTCCAGCAACTACGTAATTATGCCGCGACGACGTCAGTCTTCGGGACAATGCTCACGTAACGACGACCGAAGGCGCCTTTTACTTCGAACTTGATCACGCCTTCGACTTTAGCGAAGAGAGTGTGATCTTTACCCATGCCAACACCGTAACCGGCGTGGAATTGGGTGCCGCGCTGACGCACGATGATGTTGCCCGGGATGATTACCTGGCCGCCATACATCTTCACGCCAAGGCGTTTGGCTTCTGAGTCGCGACCGTTACGGGTACTACCACCAGCTTTTTTGTGTGCCATGAGTCAATTCTCCTAGTGAGGAATTAGGCTGAAATTAAGCCTGAATACCGGTGATTTTGATCTCGGTGTACCACTGGCGGTGGCCCATACGCTTCATGTGGTGCTTACGACGACGGAACTTGATGATGCGGACTTTATCGTGACGACCTTGGGAGATCACTTCAGCCACAACGGTAGCGCCAGCAACAACTGGAGCGCCGATGTTCACGTCATCGCCATTGGCGACCAACAGAACGCGATCAAAGGTAACGGAGTCGCCGGTAGCGAGTTCCAGTTTTTCGATCTTCAGGTATTCACCTGGGGCGACCTTGTATTGCTTGCCACCAGTAACAATTACTGCGTACGACATGGTATTTCTCCGATAATCCTGCTCACCCAGCGCTTTATAAGAAGAGGTATTGGCTGGCATGGCTGCATGGGATGGACGTCCCGAATGCAATTGCGTAAGGCAGGTGCTGCCCAGGAAGTTCAGGGTGCGCGATTGTACGCAAGCCTTTGACGCCTTGCAAGTGGCCGTCTATCGCGCCTTGACACTCGGGGGTCAGGGTCCTAGCATGCCGCGCAACCCTTCTGGAGCGACTGTCGCTGATGCAACCCCAAGCTTTCTACCGCGCGGTCGCGGACGATTTTAGCGCCGTCGACGGCATCATCAAGCAGCAGCTGACTTCTAAAGTGCCGCTGGTCTCCAAAATTGGCGACTATATTACGTCGGCGGGCGGCAAACGCCTGCGTCCTTTATTAGTGTTGCTGTGTGGCAAGGCCCTGGGCCGCGAAGGCGATGACCTGCGCCTGCTGGCCGCCACCATCGAATTCCTGCACACCGCCACCCTGCTGCATGACGACGTGGTCGACATGTCCGGCATGCGCCGTGGCCGTGAAACTGCCAATGCCATGTGGGGCAATGCGCCCAGCGTGCTGGTCGGCGACTTCCTGTACTCGCGCTCATTCGAAATGATGGTCGAACTGGGCTCGATGCCGGTGATGAAGATTCTTTCACAGGCCACGCGCATCATCGCCGAAGGCGAAGTGCTGCAGCTGTCGAAGGTTCGCGACGCCAGCACCACCGAAGAAACCTACATGGAAGTGATTCGCGGCAAGACCGCGATGCTCTTCGAAGCATCGACCCACAGCGCCGCAGCCCTGTGCGAAGCGACTGCCGAACAGGCCGAAGCCCTGCGTACCTTTGGCGACCACCTGGGCGTGGCGTTCCAACTGGTGGACGACTTGCTCGACTACCGTGGTGACGCCGAAACCCTGGGCAAGAACGTCGGTGACGACCTGGCCGAGGGCAAACCGACCTTGCCGCTGATCTACACCATGCGCGAAGGTACGCCGGAACAGGCGGCCCTGGTGCGCAAGGCGATCCAGAAAGGCGGGATCGAAGACCTGGAAAGCATCCGCGCAGCCGTGGAAGCCTCGGGCTCGCTGGAATACACCGCACAACTGGCACGCGACTACGTGGCCCGTGCGATCAAGTGCCTGGAAGCCCTTCCAGCCAGCGAATACCGGGACGCCCTGGTGGAGCTGAGTGAGTTTGCGGTCGCGCGCACGCACTGACACCTGCAGACGCGGGCCAATGTGGGAGGAGGCTTGCTCCCTCCCACACTTAGTTTGTACTCCCCATCCAAGAGCGCGCCCTGCCTCGCTGCAATTCCCTATATAATGTGCGACTTTTAGCCATCCTGACCTTTAAGGAGCTTTAGTGAGCACGTTGCCACCCTGCCCGAAATGCAATTCCGAATACACCTACGAAGACGGCGCACAACTGATCTGCCCGGAATGCGCCCATGAGTGGTCCGCCACAGGCGAGGCCGAAGCGGCCGGCGATGAAACCGTGAAGAAAGACTCTGTGGGCAACGTCCTGCAGGACGGCGACACCATCACCGTGATCAAGGACCTCAAGGTCAAGGGCACCTCCCTGGTGGTCAAGGTCGGCACCAAGGTCAAGAATATTCGCCTGTGCGACGGCGACCACGATATCGACTGCAAGATCGACGGTATCGGCCCGATGAAACTCAAGTCCGAGTTCGTTCGCAAAGTCTGATCCTGTTGCCTCCATCCCGCGCCCGCCGCGGGATGGCGTTTCGCCCTCCGCGTTGATCGAACGCAATACCCACACAGAAAAATCCACAAACCGCCAATAGGCACTTGCTATTCCACGAATAAGAATTATTCTCATTGAAACCCATCAAGGAGAACGACCATGACTTATTTGATAGATGCCTGGCTGGACCGTCCCCACCCTTACCTGCGAATCCTTCATCGGGAAACCGGAGAAGTCTGTGCCGTGCTGGAGGAGGAAGCGTTGAACGAACTGCAGGACCAAGGCGACCTGGACGTGAATGGCCTGAGTTCCAGTGAACCCGGTGTACTGAAGGAAGTGGTGCGTAACCTGTTTCTATTCTGCTACGCCCGGGCATTGCGCCCGACGACAGAGCTCAATGGCAAGTTTCATCCATGAGCAACCCTGCAAAATCCTGTAGGAGCGAGCGTGCTCGCGAAGAACGCACAAGCAACGCGTTCATCCAGGATGCCCGCGTCATCGTTGACGTGTTTGGCGAGCAAGCTGGCTCCTACAGGTAATCAAAAGCAGGTCTTACAGAACGTCGAGCAGCTCGACGTCGAATACCAGAACGCTGTGCGGCGGGATGCTGCCAACGCCTTGAGCGCCGTAAGCCAGCTCGCTCGGCACGTACAGGCGCCATTTGCTGCCAGCATTCATCAGTTGCAGCGCTTCGGTCCAACCGGCAATCACGCCGCCAACCGGGAATTCTGCTGGCTGACCACGCTCGTAGGAGCTGTCGAACACAGTGCCGTCGATCAGGGTGCCGTGGTAGTGCGTACGCACCTGGTCTTCACGGGTCGGCTTGGCGCCATCACCGGCAGTCAGTACTTCAAATTGCAGGCCGGAAGCCAGAGTGGTGATGCCATCACGCTTGGCGTTTTCAGCCAGGAAAGCCAGGCCAGCGCCAGCAGCGGCTTCAGCCTTGGCAGCGGCTTCGGCTTGCATGATTTCGCGGATGACCTTGAAGCTGGCGGCCATTTGCTCTTGGTCAACACGGCTCGGTTTGCCGGCGAACGCGTCGGTCAAGCCCGCCAGGATCGCGTCAAGGCTTACACCGGGTGGTGGGTTGTCGCGCAGTTGGTCGCCCAACTGACGGCCGATGCCGTAGCTGACGCGGGTTTCGTCGGTGGACAGATTAACTTCGGACATGAAGAGGCTCCGCTGTAGGGCAGCTGGTTTCCCGTACTACCCAGAACTAAAAGGGCCAGCAGACTAGCACAGAAAATGAGTGCGGGATGAGAGCCGCCGTCATGCCTGCCTGGGGCCGGCGCTCGGTTATACCGGGCTCCACGCGTCGGTTTGCAAATTAATCGTTTCAGTTTCCCGCTCCCCCGCCGATATGGCCTGAACACCTTGGCTGGCTCAAACAACAACACCGTCCAGCAGACAGACATCAACTTTGCGGAGCATTAGATGAACAGCTGGTTCGGTAACATCAGCGTCAACCTCAAACTGGGCCTGGGCTTCGGCCTGGTGCTTGTCCTCACCTCGATCCTGGCGCTGACCGGCTGGACCAGCCTGGGCAGCCTGATCGACCGTAGCAACTGGATGAGCGATATCACCCAGCTCAACGCCTCCCTGACCAAGCTGCGCATCGTGCGCCTGCAATACATGCTGGCCAACGGCGATGAAGCCGTTGCACAAAACGTACAGACCAGCCTGGACGCGTTCGCCGCCCAGCAGCAAAAGCTCCTGGACAGCTTCAAGAGCCCGGAGAACGTCAAGCTGCTCAACGAGCAAAAGGCTATCATCACGGCATATCAGCAGTCCCTGAACAAGATGCGCGAGGCCTACCGCAACGGCAACGCCGCACGCCAGGTAATGGGCGATAAGGCCGATATAGCCAACGCACAGATCGACGCACTGGACACCAACGTGCAACAGATGCCCGAAAGCCCGGAACGTTTCACTCAGTTCCAGGCCGTGACCCATGCCAAGCAAGAGTTCCAGTTGGCCCGCTACGAAGTGCGCGGCTATACCGGTAACGTCAACGCCGATACCGAAGCCCGCGCAGCGGCACAAATCGAAAAAGCCATCAGCGGCCTCAAGGGCCTTGGCGCGGCGTTCGGTACCAGCCAACAGAGCGCGCTCAGCGCACTGGAAAGCGCCCTCGGTGCCTATCGCAGCGCCGTGCAGAACTACAAGGCAGCCAATGCCAATATCGTCTCGGCACGCGCTGAAATGACCACCCAAGGTGCCGATATCGTCACCATCAGCGACAAGCTCTACGACATCCAGCTGGCTCGTCGTGACGCTGAAAGCGCCCAGGCCCGCAGCCTGCAATTGATCAGCACCTTGCTCGCCCTGCTGGTGGGCATCATCGCCGCCCTGGTTATCACCCGCCAGATCACCCGCCCGATCCAGGAAACCCTGGCCGTGGTGGAACGCATTGCTTCCGGCGACCTGAGCCACAATATCCAGGTCACCCGCCGCGATGAACTGGGCGTATTGCAACAAGGCATCCAGCGCATGGGCACGACCCTGCGTGAGCTGATCAGCGGCATTCGCGACGGCGTAACCCAGATCGCCAGCGCCGCCGAAGAGTTATCAGCCGTCACCGAGCAGACCAGTGCCGGTGTGAACAGCCAGAAGATCGAAACCGATCAGGTCGCCACGGCGATGCACGAAATGACCGCCACCGTGCAGGAAGTTGCACGCAACGCCGAACAAGCCTCCCTGGCCGCAGCCGATGCCGATGGCCAGGCCCGCGCAGGCGACAAAGTGGTGGCCGAGGCCATCGCCCAGATCGAACGCCTGGCCGCCGAAGTGGCGCGCTCCACCGACGCCATGGCGCACCTGCAACAAGAGAGCAACAAAATCGGCAGCGTGATGGACGTGATCAAGGCCGTGGCCGAGCAAACCAACCTGCTGGCCCTCAACGCGGCGATTGAAGCGGCGCGTGCCGGTGAAGCCGGTCGCGGGTTTGCCGTGGTCGCCGACGAAGTACGTGGCCTGGCCCAGCGCACACAGAAATCCACCGAGGAAATCGAAGGCCTGGTGGCCGGTTTGCAGAACGGCACCCAGCAAGTGGCCAACGTGATGAACAACAGCCGCAGCCTCACCGACAGCAGCGTCGAACTGACCCGCAAGGCCGGTGTGTCGCTGGAAAACATCACCCGGACGGTGTCGAACATCCAGTCGATGAACCAGCAGATCGCCGCCGCCGCCGAACAGCAAAGCGCCGTGGCCGAAGAGATCAGCCGCAGTATCGTCAATGTGCGTGATGTGTCGGAACAGACCGCCACCGCGAGCGAAGAAACGGCCAAGTCGAGTGTGGAACTGGCGCGCCTGGGTAGCCAGTTGCAGCAGATGGTCAGCCACTTCCGGGTGTAAGAAACCAAAAAGCCGCTTCGGTATTAACCGAAGCGGCTCCACTTCTCAGACCTTACAGGTCATCGAAGCTGTCCCGCAGGAATGTCCACACGTGATAAACACGTACGGCATTCACTACGAGGTTCCATGTACGTCGTGCAAACCTAGACATACTCGGCCCTCCGTGAGTTGGGCCTTACCTCCAGCACACTTACCGGAACACGTGAGCCTTTGGATGCACGTCAGTGCTCCTGTGAGGCGGCTGGGTTGATGGTCCTCCCGCATTAATCCGGCACGGATTGCAAGCCCGTGGCAGTCGGTCCAAAATTTGCGCGCGAACCCAGCCAACCTTCCTCACGATGAACGCAGAACGGGGGTGATGCTAGCTCAGCCACCTACGCCAAGGTGTTGCAAGTAACAGTTGATCACCCTCAAAAGTTGTTGCTGTTCTTTGCAATTAAAAACCAACAAAACCAGTTATCGTCAGCCCTTGTATAAAACCTTAAAGCAGCAGTAGTATCTCCAACACGTCAGTGCTCCTGTGAGACAGCAACCCCAGCCGCAAACTGGGATTGCAAAAAAAACCGCCTACCAAGGCGGTTTTTTATTACCTGCGATTTGCCTCTCAGCCCTCGCCTTCCTCAACAAACACCAGCCGATTCCCAAACGGATCCTTGATGCTCATCTCCCGCGAGCCCCAAGGCGTTTGCTCCACCCCAGGCTTGGCATACCGGTAGCCCTTGCCCACCAACTGCTGCTGGTACGCGTCCACCCCTTGCGCCTGAATCCGCACCGCCGCGCCCGGCGAAGCATCGCCATGATGCTCGGACAAATGCAGCACACACTCGCCCAATGACACCTGCAGGTACAACGGAAAATTCGCCTCGAAGCGATGCTGCCAGTCGACCTTGAACCCGAGGAAATCGACATAGAATCCTAACGCCTTGGCCTCATCGAAAATCCGCAGGATGGGAATGACTTTTCCTAAGTGCATGGCAACCGCTCCGTGTATAAGAGCGCCCACTATAGAGTCGAAAACCCACCCCGCAAATCCCCGCTGCGCGCCAAAAAGCGGCCCGGTCGCTGACCATTCGCCTGCCCCTCGCGGTAGCTCAACACGCCATTGACCCACACACCGTCAATGCCCTCGGCGGCGCGTTGCGGTTGCTTGAAGTCCGCCATATCGCGTATGCGCAGCGGGTCGAACAACACCAGGTCGGCCCAATGCCCTTCACGTATTTCACCCCGTTCGGACAAGCCAAATCGCGCCGCCGACAACCCGGTCATTTTATGTACCGCCGTGTGCAGCGGGAACAGGCCGACATCGCGGCTGAAATGTCCCAACACCCGTGGGAATGCGCCCCACAAACGCGGATGCGGGAACGGATCTTCAGGCAAACCATCCGAGCCGACCATCGACAATGGGTGCGCCAAGATCCGCCGCACATCCGCCTCATCCATGCCGTAATACACCGCGCCGGCCGGTTGCAGGCGCCGCGCCGCGTCCATCAGCGAGACGCCCCACTCACCCGCAATGTCCTGCAAGTCACGCCCGCCCATGCCAGGGTGCGGCGTCGACCAGGTAATCGTGATACGGAACGCATCGGTCACCTGCTTGAGATCCAGGGTCGATGAACTCGCCGCATAGGGATAACAATCACACGCCACCGGGTGGGTTTTCGCCGCCGACTCCAACGCTGCCAACAGCTGTGGACTACGTCCCCAGTTCCCGGCTCCTGCACATTTGAGGTGGGAAATAATCACCGGTATCCGTGCATGCCGGCCGATCAGAAAAGCCTCGTCCATCGCCTCCAGCACCGGTTCGAATTCGCTGCGCAGATGGGTGGTGTATACCGCACCGTAGGCCGTCAGTTCTTCACTCAGTTGCAGCACTTCATCGGTCTCGGCATTGAACGCGCTGGCATAGGCCAGGCCGGTGGATAACCCCAGTGCACCGGCGTCGAGACTGTCCTTCAACTGCACACGCATCGCGGCGATTTCACCAGCAGTGGCGGTGCGATGCAGATCATCCATGTGGTTGCTGCGCAGTGCCGTATGACCGATCAGCGCTGCCACGTTGACCGCCGGATGGGCGTTTTCCACTGCGCGGCGGTAATCGCTGAAACGCGGATAGGCGAACGCCTCGCGCTGCCCCAGCAGGTTCATCGGGTCCGGCGGATCACCGCGCAAACTGACCGGAGAAGCACTGATCCCACAGTTACCGACGATCACCGTGGTCACCCCCTGGCTCAGCTTGGGCAACATCTGCGGATGACGGATCACCACCGTGTCATCGTGAGTGTGTACGTCAATAAAGCCCGGTGCCAATACGCGGCCGGCGGCATCGAATTCATGCTCGCCATGGGCCGCTGACAAATCGCCAATCGCCGCAATACGCCCGTCGCGCATCCCCACATCCGCAACGTAGCCAGGGGTGTTGCTGCCATCGATGATCAACGCCTGGCGAATCAGCGTGTCGTACTTCATATCAGTCTCCAAGCGGCAGGCTGTCAGGGCCGCCGCGGTAATCGTCCAGGGCCAGCTTGATGCGGCGCAGGCGCTCCTGGTTGTCGTCCGGCATGGCCAGTGCCAGCTCGGTGGCGAGCAGGTCGATGGCCAACAGCATGCCGTAGCGCGCCGCCGTGGGTTTGTAGATGAAGCTGGTTTCGGCCGGTTGCAGCGGCAGCAACACATCGGCCAACTGCGCCAACGGTGAATCCGCCAGGGTGATGGCGATGATGCGCGCGTCGTAGCTGCGCGCCAGCGTCACCACGTCGAGCAATTCGGGGGTCAGGCCAGTGAGCGAACAGACGATCAGCGCATGTTCGGCCCCCAATGTTGCCGCCGTGACGCGCATCATCACCGGGTCATGGCACGTGGCAATCGGATACCCCAGGCGTACCAACCGTACCTGCAACTCCTCGCTGCACAGGCTTGAGGGGCCGCCCATGCCGAAGGCGTGGATCATCCGCACCTTGCCCAGCAGGTTGACCGCATCGACAAAGCTGGCTTGATTGAACCCCGACAAGTGCTGGCGCAACGTCGCCTCGATATCGCCGAGGATCTGGCGGTGAAACGCCGACTGTTCCGGCAAGCCCGCCGGGTCCAGGAAGCGGCTGCCGACACCGCTGGCCTGGGCCAATTGCAAGCGCAGGTCGCGCAAGTCCCGACAGCCGACACTGCGGGCAAACCGTGACAGGGTCGCGGTGCTGACCTCGGCCCGTTGGGACAACGCTTCCAGTCTGGCCGATGCAGCGAAGCCCACGTCATCCAGCATCAGCTTGGCGATACGGCCTTCGCCGGCGCTGAAGGAGGCCTGGCGGGCGCGGATCTGATAGAGGATGTCCATGGGGGCTCCGGGTTACAAAATACAGGACAGGCCGTACGTCAGACCGAAGGCGACCACTGAAATCAGGGTCTCCAGCACGGTCCAGGTCTTGAAGGTCTGGATTACCGTCATATTGAAGTATTCCTTGATCAGCCAGAAGCCGCCGTCGTTGACGTGGGAAAAGATCACCGAGCCAGCACCTGTGGCCAGCACCAGCAATTCCGGGTGTGGATAACCCAGGCCCAGGGCGACCGGTGCCACCACACCCGACGCCGTGGTCATGGCCACCGTGGCCGAGCCCGTGGCAACCCGCATCAGCGCGGCGAACAACCAGCCCATCAGCAGCGGCGACAAGTTAAAGGCATTGGCCAGGCCGAGGATCTCATGGGTGACGCCGGCATCCACCAGGATGCGGTTCAAACCACCACCGGCACCCACCAGCAAGGTGATGCTGGCGGTCGGCGCCAGGCATTCATTGGTGAACTTGAGAATCGACTCGCGGTTGAAGCCCTGCGCCAGGCCCAGGGTCCAGAAACTCACCAGGGTCGCCACCAACAGGGCGATCACCGAGTTGCCGATAAACAACAGGAACTGGTTGAACGCAGTGCCCGGCGTGGACAGCAGGTTGGCCCAGCCGCCGATCATCATCAGCACCACCGGCAACAGGATGGTGCCCATGGTCAGGGCGAAGCTCGGCAAGCGAGTGCGCGGTTCGCGGTCGATAAACTGGCGTTCCAACGGGTTTTCCGCCGGTAAGTGGATGCGCGGCACGATGAACCTGGCGTACAGCGGGCCGGCGATGATCGCCGTCGGGATACCGATCAGGATCGCATAGAGCACGGTCTGCCCGACCGATGCGTTATACGCCAGCACCGCCATCATCGCCGCCGGGTGCGGCGGCACCAGCGCATGCACCACCGACAAGCCGGCCACCATGGGCAAGCCGACCATCAGGATCGACACCCCGACGCGCCGCGCCACGGTAAAGGCGATCGGCACCAGCAACACAAAACCGACCTCGAAAAACAAGGGCAGCCCCACCAGGAAGGCAATGCACACCATCGCCCAGTGCGCATTGCGCTCGCCGAACCGGTTGATCAGCGTACGCGCCACCTGCTCGGCGCCGCCGGACTCGGCCATCATCTTGCCGAGCATGGTGCCC
Organism: Pseudomonas sp. MPR-R2A5; assembly: GCF_058793055.1. Lineage (NCBI taxonomy): Bacteria > Pseudomonadati > Pseudomonadota > Gammaproteobacteria > Pseudomonadales > Pseudomonadaceae > Pseudomonas > Pseudomonas sp. MPR-R2A5. Next base: position 7,452 of record NZ_JBXAFK010000031.1, on the reverse strand, counting down.
AGCGCCACCACCAGGGCGATATGCCCCAGGGTCTTGCCGACGCCCGCTTCGTAGGACCCCATGATGGTATCCGCCGGCATCCCGGCCATCAGTGCCAAGCCGATGGACACCAGGGTGATGACGATAAACGGGTTGAGTCGGTAGCGTGCTATCAGCACGATCAAAGCAATGATGGCGATGGCAGCGTATGCCAATAGCCCGAAGCCCGGTGATGCGGCCATGCGGTACTCCTCGGAAAGGGTCACGTCGAATAGGTTGTGAAACTCATAAATCATTACCGGGACTGACTTTCAATTTTTATGAAAGTAATTTTCGCGCAGGGATAAGCGCCGTCGCATTGGGACATGCCCAGCGCCAGTGCATGAAAATTCGGGGGTGTTCTTACATGAAGATCAGACAACGCCGGAAACTCACCAAGCGCCATCGAGTCATAGAATGCGCACTCACTCATGCCCAGGAACCGACCATGATTCGCACCTCACTCGCCGCCAGCGCCGTGCTTCTCGCCCTGTGCGGCAGCGCTTCAGCCGCCGACAACGCCGCACTGAAGAAATGCATGGACAGCGCCAATACGACCGCAGACATGGTCAATTGCAACGCCAAGGAAGCCAAGGTGCAGGATGAGCGCCTGAACCGCGCCTACAAGACCGCCCTCGCCGCCCAGGAAGGCGCGCGTAAGCAACAATTGCAGGACGTGCAGCGCCTGTGGATCAAATACCGCGACGCCAATTGCGCCTTTGCGGGCAGCGCCACTGGCGGCACCATTGACCAGGTCAATGGCTCCGGCTGTGTGCTGGACATGACCCAGACCCGCGCCCAGGAATTGGAAGACCTGGTCGGGCCGTAATACACACCCGACCTCTGTAGGAGCGAGCTTGCTCGCGAAAAACTCACAGGCGCCGCGTTGATTCAGGAAACACGCGTTATCGTTGACGTTTTTCGCGAGCAAGCTCGCTCCTACAGGTGTGTGTGATCAATCGTGGTGAACCCTGGCACGCTTGAGCAGCTTCTTGCAGCGCTCGGACAAATGCAGCACCCGCAGATGCTTGCCGGCCTTGCTGTAGCGCTCGCGCAGGGTCATCAGCGCGGCAATCGCCGAGTAGTCGACAACGCTCAGGTGGCGGCAATCCAGGGTCACGTGCGCCGGGTCGTTGGCGGGGTCGAACTGGTTCAGGAACGGCGTGGTCGAGGCAAAGAACAACGTGCCATGCAGGCGGTAGAGCTTGCTGCCGTCGTTTTCCAGGTGTTCATCCGCATACAACTCCCGCGCCTGTTGCCAGGCGAAGTTCAGCGCTGCGATCAGAATGCCGCAGAGCACCGCCGTGGCCAGGTCGGTGAACACGGTGATCACGGTCACCGCGAGAATCACCAGCACATCATTGAGCGGCACCTTGTTGATCACCCGCAGCGACGCCCAGGCAAAGGTCTGCTGCGACACCACGAACATCACGCCCACCAGCGCCGCCAGCGGGATGCGTTCAATCAGCGGTGACAGAAACAGAATGAACAACAGGATCATTACCCCGGCAAACACGCCGGAGAAACGCCCGCGCCCGCCGGAACTGAGGTTGATCACGGTTTGCCCGATCATCGCGCAACCGCCCATGCCGCCGAACAGGCCCGAGACCATATTCGCCGCGCCCAGGGCCACGCTTTCGCGGTCCGGGTAGCCACGGGTCTCGGTGATTTCGTCGGTAAGGTTGAGGGTCAGCAGGGTTTCCAGCAGGCCGACCATGGCCATCAGGAACGCGTAAGGCGCGATGATGCCGAGGGTGTCCAGCGACCAGGGTATCTGCGGCAGCGCGAAGGTGGGCAGGCCACCGGCGATGTGGGCCATGTCGCCCAGCGTGCGTGTTGGCAAGCCCAGCAGGTACACCGCCAGGCCCACGCCAAGAATCGCCACCAGCGCAGGCGGCACGGCACGGGTGACGCGCGGCAGCAGGTAGACGATGGCCATGGTCACCAGCACCAGGCCGGTCATCACATACAGCGGCGTGCCGCTGAGCCAGCGTTCACCGCTCTTGAAATGCTCCAGTTGCGCCAAGGCAATGATGATCGCCAAACCGTTGACGAACCCCAACATCACCGGGTAGGGCACCATGCGCACCAGTTTGCCCAGGCGTAGCAGGCCGAACGCAACCATGATCAGCCCGCCCAACAACACCGTCGCCAGCAAATACTCCACGCCGTGTTGCACCACCAGCGCGACGATCACCACCGCCATCGACCCCGCCGCCCCGGAGACCATGCCCGGCCGGCCGCCGAACAACGCGGTGAGGGTGCAGATGATGAAAGCGCCGTAGAGTCCCATCAGCGGGTTGAGGTGAGCCACCAAGGCAAAGGCGATGCATTCGGGCAGCAACGCGAAAGACGTGGTGAGGCCGGCCAGTGCATCGGCGCGCAGTCGGGTGAGGTTCATGAGGTACCAGGGCATTGCGGGAGATAAGGCGGGGAATGGTACGGAATTGAGCGCGACGGGACCAGATTTTTAAGGCAGGCAACCCCCTGCGGCAAGTGGGCTTGTTGCAATGCCAGTCAGTTAACGAGCAACACTGTCACTGTGGCGAGCGGGCTTGCCACAGTAAGCCTGCTGCCACAACAAATCCGCTTGCCATCAGTGAATGGCAGAAAACCTAGACCATCTCGTGGCGAATCCACTCCACCACCGACGTGCGCTTCGGTGCCCAGCCCAGCAACTCGCGGGCATGCTTGCCGCGCACGCGGCTGTTGGAGCCCAGGCCATAGTTGGCCATTTCATAGCCCCATTCGGCTTCAGCCTCGGCCAGTGGCCAATCCTGCGGCTCCCCCAGGTTCAGGGCTTGGGCGATCGCGGTGGTCATGTCGATAAACGAGGCCTCGCCGCTTTCCACAAAGTAGAACGTCCCCGGCACATTCTTCGTCAGCGCCAGCAGGTACAGCGCCACCACGTCTTCAATGTGCACGTTGGACCAAATGTTTTGCCCCGTCCCCACATGGCGTACCACCCCACTCTTGCGCGCCTGCTTGAGCAAGCGCGGCAATTGCACGCTGTCACGCTTCACGCCCAGGCTGTGGCCGTAGATCAGGGTGTTGCAGATCACGGCCGAATTCACGCCGTCGCGGGCAGCCGCCAGGACCAGGTTGTCGATGGCCACGCGTGCAGCCTTGTCGACAGTCGGCTCCGGCAGGTTGTCTTCGAAATAGATGACATCACTGGCCTTGCCGCCCGACGCATCGCCCACAATGCTCGAACCGCTGGTATGCAGGAATGGCTTGTTCGAGCGTTTCAGCGCAGCCAGCAGGGTTTCCACCGCGGCACGGTGGTCGCTGCTCGCGGCATTGATCACCGCATCGGCTTTGTGCGCCTGCGCGGTCAATACGGCGGCGTCATCGAGGGTACCGATCACCGGGTTGATGCCCAGGGCGGTCATTTCAGCCGCTTGCCCGGCGCTGCGTACCAGACCGGTAACCGTGTGGCCGGCCTTGACCAGGCCAGTGGCGATGGAACCGCCGATAAAACCGGCTGCGCCGGTAATGAATACGTTCATGGAGAGTGCTCCTGACGGGGTAAGTGATGGGTCCATTGTTACGGACTCATCCCTGCCGAATAAGCCCGCAGCGCCCAATTCACTCTTGCGTGACGGTCACGAATCAGCAGGCATACCGCGCCAGCTTGGCTTGGATGAAGTCCAGGAAGCACTGGATGCGTAAGGCCAACTGCGAATTGCGGTAGAACACCGCATGGATCGGCTGGCGATAGCCACTGTTGAACGCCTCCAGCACCGGCACCAGGCGCCCGGCATTGATGTCGTCGACGGTCATGAAGTTGGACAGGCAGCAAATGCCCTGTCCTTCCAGCGCCAGCTGCCGCAAGGTTTCACCGCTGGACGCAGCAATGCCGGGCTGGATCAGCCAGCGGTCACCTTCCACATGGCGCAGGGGCCAATGGTTGAGGGTTTCGGTCTGGGTGAAGCCGAGCAAGGTGTGGTCGGCCAGTTCGGCAACCGTCGTCGGCGCACCATGCTGCTTGAGGTAGGCGGGGCTGGCGAGGATATGCAGCGGCGACCAGCCGAGGGAACGCGCATGCAGGGTGGAGTCGGCCAGGGCGCCAATGCGAATGGCGATGTCGGTGCTTTGCTCCAGCAGATCGATGATCAAATCATCGCTGTTCAGCTCCAGCTGGATGTCCGGGTACAGGCTGCGAAACTCAGCGATGTACGGCACGATCCCATGCAGCATGAACGGCACGGCGGCGTTGATACGCAGGCGCCCGGCCGGATTTTTCTGGCGGGACGACAGGCGCTCCTCCAGCTCGTCCATCTGCGCCAGGATCAGCTTGGCCTGCTCGAAGAAGTACTTGCCCTCCTCGGTCAGGTCCATGCGCCGCGTGGTGCGGTTGATCAGCGTGGTCTCAAGCTTGGCTTCCAGGCGCGACAGCGTGCGGCTGACCGCTGACGGCGTCTGCCCGACCTGTTCCGCCGCCGCGGAAATCGAGCCGCACTCAATCACGCTGACGAAGATCTGTAGCTCATCGGATCGGGCTTTCACAGGCGGTCCTCATTATCGGTTCAGCGCAGCTTACACCGGGAGGTTGAACACCTGCGCCAGATGCTGCTCGTAGCGCGCCACATCGGCTTCGATGGCCGGGCGTTTCATCACGTCCACGCAGAGGAAGGTCGGCAGGCCGGTCATGCCGAGGAACTCGTTGGCTTTGTGGAACGGGAAGTACACCGCGTCCACGCCCTTGGCTTCGAAGAAGTCAGTCGGGTCGTCAAAGGCTTGCTGCGGGGCGTTCCAGGTCAGCGACAGCATGTATTGCTTGCCCTGGATGAGGCCACCGCTGCCGTATTTCTGCGAGGCGTCGGAGCGGGTGCGACCATCGCTGGCGTACAGGCTACCGTGGCCTTCGGTGAAGACTTCGTCGATGTACTTCTTGACGATCCACGGCGCGCCCATCCACCAGCCAGGCATCTGGTAAATGATCACGTCGGCCCAGAGGAATTTGGCGACCTCTTCGGCCACGTCGTAGCCGGCATCGATATGGGTGACTTTGACGTCGATACCGCCTCGGTCCAACACCGCCAAGGCGGTGTCATGCAGGGTGGTGTTGTAGCGGCCATCGGAGTGGGCGAACTTTTTGCCGCCATTGAGCAGGAGTACTTTTTTCATGGGAAGCGTCCAGAAGGTTGAAAATGTCTGGACGCAGACTATCGGCCTCGGCCCCTTGGAATAAGCCACCACTGAGCAAAATACTTTTGACCAGAAATCACGAATACCTCAATCATTGTTAACCGCTGATCAGCAGATGCCCGCCCAACAAGGCCATACCGATAAAAAACACGCGCTTGAACAACAGCGCACTGATGCGCTGGCGCACCACCTGGCCCAGCCACATACCCAGCAGCGCCGGCACCAGCGCCAGCAACGAGGCACTGACTTCTCCCCCGCCCAAGGTGCCACGCCAGGCCAATCCCGCGGCCAACGCGAGGGTCGACACGCTGAACGACAGCCCCAACGCCTGCACCAACTGATCGCGATTCAACCCCAACGCTTGCAGGTACGGCACCGCAGGGATCACGAATACGCCCGTCGCCGAGGTGATCACGCCGGTGATCAGCCCACACAGCGGGCCCAGCCAGCGCTCGGTGGGGGCGTTGACCTTGAACGTGGGCAGGAACAGTCCGCTCAGTGCATACGCCAGCAACGCCGCGCCCAACGCGCGCACCACCCATTGCCCGCCGTCCATTCCCAGCCACACCGTGCCCAGCCCGGTACCGAGGAAAATCAGCAGCAACATCGGCCACAGGCGCTTGAGCAAAGCACTCAGGTGCCCGCCGAATGCCAATTGCCACAGGTTGGTGACGGTCGAAGGGATGATCAGCAACGCCGCAGCCTGCGCCGGCAACATAGCCAGGCCGAGCATGCCCATGGCCACGGTGGGCAGGCCGAGGCCGATCACGCCCTTGACGGTGCCAGCCAGCAGGAAGGTGCCGATCACCAGCAAGGTAAGGGCGGGGCCGAGGTTTTGGTAAAACGCGAGGAGGGTATTCATAGGCCGATTGTGCGACTTTTCGATAAGCTCGGAAATTCGCCATATACTGAAGCAGCCTCTTGTTTTGCATGAGGCTGAGGCCTCATCGGGAGCAAGCTCCCTCCCACACTTGGGCTGCATTTCAAATGAGGGAGGGGCGGTGCGAGGAGTCGACTTGCTCCCGATGAGGCCAGTCCTATCACCCGAGCAATCAGCCATGCACTTTGACCTGATCGACCTGCGCCTCTACCTGCACGTCCTCGACACCGGCAATATCACCGCCGGCGCGGCCCGCAGTCATTTATCCCTGGCCGCCGCCAGCGCGCGCATCCGGGCGATGGAGGCCTCGTTGGGCATCGAGTTTCTCGACCGTGGGCGTCGAGGCGTCACCCCTACGCCTGCGGGAAAAGCCTTGGCCCGTCACGCCCGCCTGCTGCTGCAACAGGCCGAGCACCTGCAACAGGACCTCGCGGAATACGCCAACGGCGTCAAAGGCCAGGTGCGCCTGCTGTGCAACACCACCGCGCTCAGCGAATACCTGCCGGAACTGCTCGCGGACTTTCTGCGCGAACACCCCAACCTCGATATCGACCTGCAGGAACTGCCAAGCCTGCGCATCACCCAGGCCTTGCGCCAGGGCACGGCGGACCTGGGGATCATCTCCGACGCCGTGGACGCCCACGGCTTGCAGACCCTCGCGTTTCGCGACGATCCACTGGTGCTGATCATGCCGCTGGAGCATCCGTTGACGGCAGCAAGTACGGTGAGTTTTATCGACAGCCTGCATTACGACTATGTGGGCCTGGCCGCCCACAGCGCACTGGCGGTGTACCTGGAAGAACAGGCGTTGCACGCGGGGTTTCGCTTGCAAACGCGCATCCGTGCCGAGGGCTTTGACGGGGTGATGCGCATGGTTGCACGCGGCGCTGGCCTGGGGATCGTGCCCCAGGCGGCGCTGGCCCGTTGGCCGTTGGAGCAGCGCTTCAAGGCCCAACCGTTGCGAGAAGATTGGGCCTGTCGAACACTGCTGTTATGCGCGCGCTCGTTCGACCACCTGCCAGGTTACGCCAGGGCCTTGTTCGACGCCTTGGCCCTGCCCTTGCGGAAAAACCCGTAATACACCGCCGACAGGATCAGCAGGAACGGCACGCCAAATACCAACGTCATCTTGAACGCCCCGGTGAAATAGGTGGTGATCATCACCGCGCCCATCAGCAGCAAGGTGATCAACGCACCGATGGCGTAGCTCACCCGTACGCTGGGGCCGGCATAGCCAACGGCGTTGCACGGTCTAACTGTTGTCACAGATCCCCTGTGGGAGGGGGCTTGCCCCCGATGACGGTGTGTCAGTCACTTAGATGTTTGCTGATCCACCGCTATCGGGGTGTAGAACCGTAGACATCGTTTACATCTGAAACCGGGGACATCGTTTACACATTTGA
>NZ_JBXAFK010000030.1:0-94024 GCF_058793055.1 Pseudomonas sp. MPR-R2A5 | reverse complement strand
CAGGCCGACCTGGTAAAAGCACGGCCTGCCTGACGGCAGGCCGTTACCGGCCCGCACACAAAATATCTGACAGTCCCGCCCCAATAGAACCCCCACGTTCCCTCAGGCAGAAATACGGTGTTTGGTTTTGGGGCTGCTGCGCAGCCCAACGCGGGGCAAGCCCGCTCGCCACAGGCAGTTTGCTCAACGCAGTAAGCCTGCCACAACGGGCTGCCTCGCCACAGGTTTTCGTCAGGCTTAGAATGCTCGTCTACTTACTGATCAGGTCCATTCGCCATGCTTCCTGAATGCCAGCTGTTCGGCACCCTGGGTTGCCATCTTTGTGAAATTGCCGAGGCCGAAATCATTCCGCTCGTCGAACACGGGTTGCTGGTCGAGTTGGTTGATATCACCGACCCCGAAGACCTGACCGACGCCTACGGCCTAAGGATTCCGGTGCTTCGACGGGTAGATACCGGAGCTGAACTGGATTGGCCTTTCGACACTGAGCAGGTTGTCGCCTTCCTGCGCTGACGTTTATGCGATGGCGAGTTTCCGAATATTACGTTACTGTATGTTTGTACAGCGATTGAATAGAGGGAACGCCCGTGGTGAATGTTGAACAACTGAAAAGCAGCGTCAATCGCATGTCCGCCGATGTCGTGCGCGACGCGGTGAACGAGCTGCGCCTCGACGGCCTGGTCACGGAAGGCAAGACGCCGTTTAACAAAGTGCATTTCAATACCTGCTTTGCGGAGATCGAGGCGTTGTTCCAGCGCGCCGGTTACCACAAGCAGCTGGATGTGGTGGGTTACCAGGGCTTGCTCTACGCGTTGTACGACCCCGGCCGCTGGGAGGCGGTGGACGTGCTGCGCTGGCTCAAGGAGTTCACCGAGGCGGCCAGTGCCTCGCCGATCCTGCGCGCGGAATTGGCCAAGGCCTGAGATCCGCCCTAGGCTTGATCCCGCTCCATGCGGGATAATGCCGGCCTGTTTTTCCAGGTTTCGAGCATCGGCATGTCCACTTCCGGTTTTTCCGCGTCCCAGCACCAAGCCAGCACTTTGTATTTGCCTCCCGGCTCTTGGGCGACGGTCCTGGAGTGCCTGTGCGGGCATTTCCCGGCGATCAGTCGTGAACATTGGCTGGACCGCATTGCGCGGGGTCGGGTGCTGGATATCAACGGCCGCCCGATTCCGCTGGACCTGGCCTACAAGGAAGGCCTGTGCATCTATTACTTCCGTGAAGTGCCCAACGAAAAAGTGATCCCGGTGCAGGAAACCATCCTGTATGCCGACGAGCACTTGGTGGTGGCCGACAAGCCGCATTTCCTGCCCGTGACCCCGGCCGGTGAATATGTCGAGCAAACCCTGTTGCGTCGCCTGATTCGCCGTCTGGATAACCCGTCGTTGGTGCCCCTGCATCGCATCGACCGGCATACGGCGGGGCTGGTGCTGTTCTCGGCCAATCCCCACAGCCGTTCGGCCTACCAGCAACTGTTCCCCACGCGCCGGATCGATAAATTCTACGAAGCCATCGCCCCGGCCTTGCCGAACCTGACCTTCCCCCTCGTGCATAAAAGCCGCCTGGTCGATGGCGAACCGTTCTTCCGCATGCAGGAAGGCGAGGGTGCCAGCAACACCGAAACGGCGGTTGAAGTGCGTGAAAAACACGGCGACTTATGGCGTTACGGCCTGTTCCCTGTGACCGGTAAGAAGCATCAGCTGCGCGTGCACATGACAGCGCTGGGGGCGAGTATCTGCAACGACCCGTTCTACCCAGAGGTGATCAAGGATGCCGTGGACGACTACGCCAACCCCTTGAAACTGCTGGCCCAGGGGGTGCGTTTTATCGACCCGGTCAGCGGTGAGGCGCGCAGTTTCCGCAGCCAGATCACCCTCCACTGGTAACCCCCGGAAACGACAAGGCCCGCACGCGGCGGGCCTTGGGTGCAAGCGCTGGGCTTACAGGTCTTTAACGGTGCGAACCTGGTCTTTGTTGATGCGGGTGCGCTTGCCGTCAAGCTGCTCGAATTCGTAGAAACCCGTATCTTCATTGTATTTCGGGGTGTCGACGGCCTGGATTTCGCGACCGTCATTCAGGGTGATCACTGTTGGCGAGGCGCAACCGGCAAGGGTAGCGAGGCCCAGTGCAAGCATGAGAGCGGCGATGGTCCGTTGAGTCATGAGTGTGTCTCCGAGAGAATTCTTTTTGAGTGCTGACTCTGTGACGTGTAAGGCGTCGACAAAGTTCCTTGTGCGAGGTTCATTCTGACACGCCAGGCTGCGTGTGTAACAGCGCGGGTGTGTTCAGGTTGGCCAGGCGCGGGTCATCGGGCGGGCAGTCCAGCCCCACGCCACCCAGTTGCAGGAAGAGCTTGCGCGGACTGCGCTCACCGGCTTGCCAACCCCGTTCTACCTCGGTTTGCAGGCTGGTCGGGATGATGCAGATCAAGGGTTCCCAGAACTCACCGTGACGCACCATCACCGGCAGCTGTGGATGCTGTTGTGCAATCCTACGCAGGTCGGCGAGCAGTTGGGCATCGAGGTGCGGGACATCGCACGGCAAAACCAGCAAATGTTCATGGCGTGCGGCGGCTAATCCCGCGCGGACGCCCGCCAGCGGCCCGGGAAAGTCCGGGCTGTCGTCATTCACCAGTTGGTCGGCGTAGGGCGCATACCGGTCCTGGTTGCGATTGCACGAGATGATCAGGTCGTCGGTCAGCGGCCGGACCAGACGCTGCAAGTGCGCGATCAACGGCGCGCCGTGCCATTGGAGCAGACCTTTGTCCTGGCCGCCCATGCGTTGGCCGCGGCCACCGGCCAGCAGCAGAATCGAACAGGGCAGGGGCGAAGAATCATCGGGCATGTGGGTTCCGCAGCGGCAGGTAAATGGGGGCCTGTGATATAACATCGGGCTGTTCCTTCGACAACCGGACCGTGCCATGAAAGCCAAGGCAGATGCGCCCTTCGTACCCCTGAATATCGCTGTACTGACCGTCAGCGACACCCGCACCCTGGACACCGACACGTCGGGCCAGGTGTTCGTCGACCGCCTGATCGCCGCCGGCCACCACCTTGCCGAACGCGTGCTGCTCAAGGACGACCTCTACAAGATCCGTGCCCAGGTCGCCCACTGGATCGCCGAAGACGTGGTGCAAGTGGTGTTGATCACCGGTGGCACTGGCTTCACCGGTCGCGACAGCACCCCGGAAGCCGTGAGCTGCCTGCTCGACAAACAGGTCGACGGCTTCGGTGAACTGTTCCGGCAGATCTCCGTGGCCGATATCGGCACCTCCACCGTGCAATCCCGCGCCCTGGCCGGCCTGGCCAATGGCACCCTGGTGTGCTGCCTGCCCGGCTCTACCAACGCCGTGCGCACCGGGTGGGACGGTATCCTCGCCGAGCAGTTGGACAACCGTCACCGCCCCTGCAACTTCGTGCCGCACCTCAAGCAGGCCGAACCCTGTGAATCCCGTGGATAAGCCGGGCAAGACCGGTGCCCTGATGCCGGTGGAAGACGCACTGCGGCAATTACTGGACATGGCTGAAGCGGCACCGATCCGCGAGCAGGAAGTATTGCCCCTGGCCGAGTGCGACGGTCGGGTATTGGCGCAAGACATGGTCTCGACCCTCGACCTGCCGCCCTGGCCCAACAGCGCCATGGACGGTTACGCCGTGCGCCTGGCGGACTGGACGGGAGATCCGCTGGTGGTGAGCCAGCGCATTTTCGCAGGGGCCGCGCCGCAGCCCTTGGCCCTGGGGACCTGTGCGCGCATCTTCACGGGAGCGCCAGTGCCCGAAGGCGCGGACTGCGTTGAGATGCAGGAAAACGCCGAGGTCCATGCCGATGAGCGCGTCAGCTTTACTCAGCCGCTGCACGTCGGCCAGAACATTCGCCCCCAGGGCCAGGAAACCACGGTGGGCGAACGGGTACTGTCCGCTGGCACACGCCTGGGCCCGATCGAACTGGGCCTGGCGGCGTCGCTGGGCCACGACTGCTTGAGCATCGTGCGCCGTGTGCGCGTCGGGGTGCTGTCCACCGGCGACGAATTGATCGAGCCGGGTTTGCCGTTGGGCCCAGGCCAGATCTACAACAGCAACCGCCGCGTGCTATGCAGCTGGCTCGAACGCCTGGGCTGCGATGTGATCGATGCCGGTATTCTTCCCGATGACCTGGAGCAGACGCGTACCCGCCTGGCGGGCCTGGGCCATGTCGACCTGATTCTGTCGACCGGCGGAGTGTCGGTGGGCGAGGCGGACTTCCTTGGCATCGCCTTGCGTGAAGAGGGTGAACTGGCCTTGTGGAAGCTGGCGATCAAGCCGGGCAAGCCGCTGACCTTTGGTCACTTCCGCGGCGTACCGGTGATCGGCCTGCCGGGCAACCCGGCATCGACCCTGGTGACCTTTGCCCTGTTGGCACGGCCTTACCTGTTGCGCTGCCAAGGTGTGGCAGAAGTTGAGCCGCTGCGTTTCGAAGTGCCTGCGGGCTTCACCTGGCCCAAGCCGGGCAACCGCCGCGAATACCTGCGCGGGCGCATCGAGCAGGGCCGGGCGATCATCTATCGCAACCAGAGCTCCGGCGTGCTGCGCAGCGCGGCGTGGGCGCAAGGGTTGGTGGAGGTGTTGGAGGGCACGACGCTGGAGATGGGTGATCGCGTCAATTTCATCCCCCTGAGCGAAGTCCTGAATTGACCTCAAGCTGAATGTCGACTTAGCGCTGTCGCGCAGTAAACATGGACCCCCTGTGGTGAACGGGCTTGCTGTGGCGAGCGGGCTTGCCCCGCGTTGGGCTGCGCAGCAGCCCTAAAACCAGGCACCGCGGTGTGTCAGTTAAAAGCACATCGCCTGTAATGGGGCCGCTTCGCGCCCCAACGCGGGGCAAGCCCGCTCGCCACAACAAACCCGTTCACCACAGCAAGCCCGCTCGTCACAACAAGTCCACTGGCCACAACAAGTCCGCTGGCCACAAAGATGCGTACATTCAGTAATCGTCGCCACGCTCGGTCACATCCCGCTCCACGGGCCCGGCATCCGGGTCGTACCCCACCGGAAACTTGCCCTTCAACGTCCAGGCAAACGCAATGATCTCGGCGATCGTGCGGTACAACTCCTCCGGGATACTGTCCCCCAGTTCCATGCGCGCGAGCAGCTTGACCAGCTCTGCGTTTTCATAGATCGGCACTTCATTTTCCCGCGCCAACTTGAGTATCGCTTCGGCCAGGGCATCGTCGCCCTTGGCGGTCAGGGTCGGCGCTTGCTGGCCGTCGTATTTGAGCGCAATTGCCTGGCGCGGCGGGTTGGAGTTTTTCATGCGGTTTCATCCACCCAGCGTTGTTCCAACCCGGTTTTTGGCCCGCGGGGTGGCGTGCCCAGGTGGCAATCCAGATCGCCGACGTTGAGCCCCGATGACACCAGGCGCTCGCGCAGGCTGCCCAGGTGGCTCTCGATCAGGCTGGCGGTGAAGGGGCGCGAGGCCCACAACTGGCTGGACAGCTTGCCTTGGGTCAGTTGCGCCTGGACCTGCAACGGCCCCAGCGGCTCCATATCGAAGGCCAATTCGACGCGCCAGAGCATCTGCTTGGGGTCCTTTTTGTCTTTACGTTCAGGCTGTTCCTTGTCCGGCGTCGGCTCTTCACGCTGGAACTTGACCTGCAACGGCACGATGTCTTGCAACGTGCGCATGGGGATTTCCAGTTGCCAGGTGGTTTGCAGCCGGCCATCGGCAGTGGTACCAGTTTGCTCCAGACTCGACAGCTGGTGGCTCTGCAGGCGCGAGATCGCCCCGGCGGCCAGGCGCAGCAGGTTTTCCAAGTCGCCTTCACCCTCCAGCTTTGCCATGAGCCGTTCGGGCAGCGGGAAACTGGCGGGTATTTGTCGGGCGCTGACCTGGCCCAGGGTGTTCAGCGGGCTACGCACAAAGTTCGGTAAGACCTGGGCCAGGGTGTTGGCAGCGAGGATGGCACTCAAGTTGGTGCTGGCCGGCAGGGCCGGTACCAGGTCGGCGACCAGGCGCAGCAGCGCGCCCTTCATATCCAGCGGCGGTGCCTGCGGGTTTTGCCCCGCGAGTAATTTGGCTTCGAGAAAGGCCCCGCTGTTCTGGATCACCTGCGCCAGCACCTTGGGGTTGCTGACCTGCGCCAGGTCGGGCAACGCGGCCAGCAAACGCTCGGCGGCCGCGCGCAGGTCGGCCGAGGTGCTGTCACTTTTCGGCAGGTTTTGCAGCGCGGTGAACACCACATCCAGCGAGCCCTGGCGACTTTGCTGGGTGGCGAGTTGCTGGGTGACCGCCAATTGATCCTTGAGCCCGCTCAACGGCACGAAGTTCAGGGTTTGCGCGTTCTGCACCACGGCGCTGAGCAAACTGCCCACGCGCAGGGGTTGCGGGCTTTCCACGGTCAGCGTCGCGCCAGCCAAGGCGTTATTGAGCACGGTCACCAGCGATCGATAGATCGCCGGCTGCGTGGTGCCCTGGGGCAGGGCCTGGGTGGTCAGCACCTTGGCCTGCAGCAGGGTGCCTTCCGGCAGCTTGGACGTATCGATACGGGTCAGTGCGGCGACATTGGCGCTCAAGGCTTGTTGCAGGCTGATGGCCAGGTTGCCGGCCGGGGTCTGGCTGACCGATACGTTAGTGCCCAGCGGCAAGGGCTGCGGGCTGCTGGCCTGCACCAGGGTCTGGCGGCCACCGTCCAGGGTCAATTTGAGCAACAGCTGAAACGCCTCGCCCCCTTGTTTCAGGGCGAGAACCTCGGCGTTCACGGTTTTACCCGGATCGATCAGCCCGATTTGCGGCTCCAGCAGTTTGAGCAAGGCACCTGGGGCAGGCGCGGGGCTTTGCCCGGCCACTGGGGCGGGAGGAAGCGTAGGAAGGTTGATCTCACCGGTCATCGCGCGCGTCGTCTCTGGGAAATTGCCCTCTTTAGCGTAGGGCATCGCATGTATAATGCCGCCCGTCTGCAAAGAGAGCGGTAAAAACCTCACAACTATTTGATCCAGCTCTCTAAAATCGGTCGCCAAAGCCGTTATTGTGCTTCTTTCTATAACTGCCGCTGCACCGCCGACTTGAACCGTAAAGGCCCGCGATCTCTTGACCAGCCCTCTTCTTGAAGCCGTAGCGCTTGCCTGTGAACGCGACCTGCGCCTGCTGTTCGAACACCTCGAATTGCGTCTGGCGGGCGGTGACATGGTGCAGATCAGCGGCCCCAATGGCAGCGGCAAGACCAGCCTGTTACGCCTGCTGGCCGGGCTGATGCAGCCGACGGCCGGTGAAGTCCGGCTCAATGGCAAGCCGTTGAACGAACAGCGCACCGAGCTGGCCCGCAACCTGGTCTGGATCGGCCACGCCGCCGGTATCAAGGACGTGCTCAGCGCCGAAGAAAACCTCAGCTGGCTCAGCGCCCTGCATCACCCTGCCTCCCGCGATGCCATCTGGCAGGCCCTGGCCGCAGTCGGCCTCAAGGGCTTTGAAGACGTTCCCTGTCACACCCTGTCCGCTGGCCAACAGCGTCGCGTGGCCCTGGCGCGCTTGTACCTGCCGGGCCCGCCGTTGTGGATTCTCGACGAACCGTTCACCGCCCTCGATAAACAAGGCGTCGCCCAGCTCGAAGAGCATCTGGCCCGTCACTGCGAGCAGGGCGGCATGGTGGTGCTGACCACCCACCACACGCTGGTGCGTATGCCCGCCGGCTACCGTGACCTTGACCTGGGCCGGTGGTCGCTATGAGTGTGTTCGCCCTGCTGGTCGCACGCGAAGCGCGGTTGTTGTGCCGCCGCCCGGCGGAACTGGCCAACCCGCTGGTGTTCTTCGCGATTGTGATCGCATTGTTCCCGTTGGCCGTCGGCCCCGAGACTAAACTGTTGCAAACCTTGTCGCCGGGGCTGGTGTGGGTGGCGGCGCTTTTATCCGTCCTGCTCTCGCTGGATGGGCTGTTTCGCAGTGATTTCGAAGACGGTTCCCTCGAACAGTGGGTCCTTTCGTCGCACCCCCTGCCACTTCTGGTACTGGCCAAGGTACTGGCACACTGGGCTTTTTCCGGCCTGGCGCTGGTGCTGCTCTCGCCGTTGCTGGCGATGATGCTAGGGTTGCCCACTGAGTGCCTGCCGGTGTTGCTGCTTTCCTTGTTGCTCGGCACGCCGACCCTCAGCCTGTTGGGGGCGGTAGGCGCGGCGCTGACGGTAGGTTTGAAGCGCGGAGGCCTGTTGCTGGCGCTGTTGATTCTGCCGTTGTATATCCCGGTGTTGATCCTGGGCAGCGGCGCTTTGCAAGCCGCGCTCATGGGCATGCCGGCGACCGGTTACCTGCTGTGGCTGGGTAGCCTGACCGTCCTGGCGGTAACCCTGACACCCTTTGCTATAGCGGCCGGCCTGAAGATCAGCGTCGGCGAATAATGAGGTCTGGCCAAGCGTTCTAAACCTTAGCCAGTAAAGACCCTGAGCTTCCCGTGACGACGGGCAGCAACCGTGATGGAAACAGCAATGAACTGGACCTGGTTTCACAAGCTCGGCTCGCCTAAGTGGTTTTACGGCATCAGCGGCAAGCTGCTGCCGTGGTTGAGCGTCGCCGCCATTTTGCTGATCGGCATCGGCCTGGTCTGGGGCCTGGCCTTCGCGCCGCCGGACTACCAGCAAGGCAACAGCTTTCGCATCATCTATATCCATGTGCCCACCGCGATGCTGGCCCAATCCTGCTACGTGATGCTGGCGGTGTGCGGCATCGTCGGCCTGGTGTGGAAGATGAAGCTGGCGGACGTCGCCCTGCAATGCGCCGCACCCATCGGCGCGTGGATGACCGCCGTGGCGCTGGTCACGGGCGCGATCTGGGGCAAACCCACCTGGGGGTCGTGGTGGGTGTGGGATGCACGACTAACGTCCATGTTGATCCTGCTGTTCCTGTACTTCGGTCTGATTGCCCTGGGCAACGCGATCAGCAATCGTGACAGCGCCGCCAAGGCCTGCGCGGTGCTGGCGATTGTCGGCGTGATCAATATCCCGATCATCAAATACTCGGTGGAGTGGTGGAACACCCTGCACCAGGGCGCCACCTTCACCCTCACCGAAAAACCGGCCATGCCCGTGGAAATGTGGGCACCGCTGCTGCTGATGGTGCTGGGGTTCTACTGCTTCTTCGGCGCCGTGCTGCTGATGCGCATGCGCCTCGAAGTGCTCAAGCGTGAAGCCCGCACCACGTGGGTCAAGGCCGAAGTGCAAGCCAGCCTGGGAGCGCGTGGATGAGTTTTGCTTCTTTCAGTGATTTTCTCGCCATGGGCCACCATGGCCTGTATGTCTGGACGGCCTATGGCATCTGCCTGGCGGTGCTGGCCCTCAACGTCGCCGCGCCGATCCTGGCTCGCAAGCGTTACCTGCAACAAGAGGCGCGTCGTCTGCGCCGGGAGACCGAAAAGTGAATCCGCTGCGTAGAAAGCGTCTGTTGATCATCCTTGCCATCCTGGTGGGCGTCGGCATTGCCGTCGGCCTGGCCTTGAGTGCCCTGCAACAGAACATCAACCTGTTCTACACCCCGACCCAGATCGCCAATGGCGAAGCCCCGCAGGACACGCGCATCCGCGCCGGCGGCATGGTGGAGAAGGGCTCGCTCAAACGCTCCGGTGATTCCCTTGACGTCACCTTCGTGGTCACCGACTTCAACAAGGCCGTGACCATCACCTATCGCGGCATCCTCCCGGACCTGTTCCGCGAAGGCCAGGGCATTGTCGCCCTGGGCAAGCTCAACGCCGACGGCGTGGTGGTGGCCGATGAAGTGCTGGCCAAGCACGACGAGAAGTACATGCCGCCCGAGGTCACCAAGGCGTTGAAAGACAGCGGCCAACCCGCTCCAGCACCCGTCAAGGAGGGCTAAGTGATGACGTCCGCACTGTTTATTCCAGAGTTGGGCCAGTTGGCGATGATTCTCGCCCTGTGCTTTGCCATCGTGCAGGCCGTGGTGCCGTTGCTCGGCGCCTGGCGCGGCGATCGCCTGTGGATGAGCCTGGCGCAGCCGGCCGCCTGGGGCCAATGTGCATTCCTGGTCTTCGCGTTCGGCTGCCTGACCTACGCCTTTATGACCGACGACTTTTCTGTCGCCTACGTGGCCAATAACTCCAACAGCGCCTTGCCCTGGTACTACAAATTCAGCGCCGTGTGGGGCGCCCACGAAGGGTCGTTGCTGCTGTGGGCCTTGATTCTCGGCGGCTGGACGTTCGCCGTGTCGATCTTCTCGCGGCAATTGCCACAAGTGATGCTGGCGCGGGTGCTGGCGGTGATGGGCATGATCAGCATCGGCTTCCTGCTGTTCCTGATCATGACCTCCAACCCGTTTACCCGCATCCTGCCGCAGATCCCGGCGGACGGGCATGACCTCAACCCGTTGTTGCAGGACATCGGCCTGATCGTGCATCCCCCGATGCTCTACATGGGGTACGTGGGTTTCTCGGTGGCTTTTGCCTTCGCCATTGCCGCCTTGCTCGGCGGGCGCCTGGATGCGGCCTGGGCGCGCTGGTCGCGGCCCTGGACCATCGTGGCCTGGGCCTTCCTCGGCATTGGCATCACCCTCGGCTCCTGGTGGGCCTACTACGAGCTCGGCTGGGGCGGCTGGTGGTTCTGGGACCCGGTGGAAAACGCCTCGTTCATGCCGTGGCTGGTGGGCACCGCGCTGATTCACTCCCTGGCCGTTACCGAAAAGCGTGGCGTGTTCAAGAGCTGGACCGTGTTGCTGGCCATCGCGGCATTTTCCCTTAGCCTGCTCGGCACCTTCCTTGTGCGTTCGGGCGTACTGACTTCGGTGCATGCGTTCGCGTCTGATCCTGCGCGCGGCGTGTTTATCCTGATCTTCCTGCTGTGTGTGGTGGGGGGCTCACTGACCCTGTTCGCCCTGCGCGCGCCCGTGGTCAAGAGCCAGGTGGGCTTTAACCTGTGGTCGCGGGAAACCCTGTTGCTGGGCAATAACCTGGTGCTGGTGGTGGCCGCCTCGATGATCCTGCTCGGCACCCTGTACCCGCTGGTGCTGGATGCGCTGAGCGGCGCCAAGCTGTCCGTCGGCCCGCCGTACTTCAACGCGTTGTTTATCCCGTTGATGGGCCTGTTGATGGTGGTGATGGCGGTCGGCGTGCTGGTGCGCTGGAAAGACACCCCGGTCAAATGGCTGGCGGGCATGCTGATGCCAGTGCTGCTGGGCAGCGTCGCCTTGGCGGTGATCGCCGGAATCGCCTATGGCGATTTCAACTGGGCGGTATTGGCCACCTTCCTGCTCGCCGCCTGGGTGTTGCTGGCCGGTGTGCGCGATATTGTCGACAAGACCCGGCACAAGGGCCTGATCAATGGCCTGCCGACCCTGACCCGCAGCTACTGGGGCATGCAGATCGCCCACATCGGCATCGCCGTGTGCGCCCTGGGCGTCGTGCTCTCCAGCCAGAACAGCGCCGAGCGCGACCTGCGCCTGGCACCGGGCGAGTCCATGGACCTGGCCGGTTATCACTTCATCTTCGAAGGCGCCAAGCACTTCGAAGGGCCGAACTTCACCTCCGACAAAGGCACCATCCGCGTGGTGCGCAACGGTAAGGAAGTGGCCGTGCTGCACCCGGAAAAACGCTTGTATACCGTGCAGAGCTCGATGATGACCGAAGCCGGGATCGACGCCGGTTTCACCCGTGACCTCTATGTCGCCCTGGGTGAGCCACTGGGTGATGGCGCCTGGGCGGTGCGCGTGCATGTCAAACCGTTCGTGCGCTGGATCTGGTTCGGTGGGTTGATCACGGCGGTCGGTGGTTTGCTCGCGGCGCTGGACCGGCGCTATCGGGTCAAGGTCAAGAGCCGGGTGCGTGAAGCCCTCGGTCTGCAAGGAGCGGCGGTATGAAGCGTTGGTTGATGGTCGTGCCGCTGGCGGTGTTCCTGCTGATGGCGGTGTTCCTGTATCGCGGGTTGTACCTGAACCCGGCCGAGTTGCCCTCGGCCATGATCGGCAAGCCGTTCCCTGCCTTCAACCTGCCGACGGTACAGGGCGATAAAACCCTGACCCAGGCCGACCTGCTGGGCAAACCGGCGCTGGTCAACGTGTGGGGCACCTGGTGCATCTCCTGCCGCGTCGAACACCCGGTGCTGAACAAGCTCGCCGAGAAGGGGGTGGTGATCTACGGCATCAACTACAAGGACGACAACGCGGCGGCCTTGAAATGGCTGGCCGAGTTCCACAACCCATACCAGTTGGATATCCGCGATGAAGACGGCAACCTCGGTTTGAACCTCGGGGTCTACGGTGCCCCGGAAACCTTCTTTATCGACGCCAAGGGTGTGATTCGCGACAAATACGTCGGCGTGATCGACGAGGTGGTGTGGCGTGAGCAACTGGCCGCCAAGTACCAGGCACTGGTCGACGAGGCCAAGCCATGAAGCGTCTGTTAGCCGCTGCCGTACTGGCGCTGGGCTTGGCCGGTGTGGCCCATGCCGCCATCGACACGTACGAATTTGCCAAGGACGCTGACCGCGAACGTTTCCGCGAATTGACCAAGGAACTGCGCTGCCCCAAGTGCCAGAACCAGGACATTGCCGATTCCAACGCGCCGATCGCCGCCGACCTGCGCAAAGAGATCTTCCGCATGCTGGGGGAGGGCAAGGACAACCAGCAGATCATCGACTTCATGGTCGACCGCTACGGTGATTTCGTGCGCTACAAACCGGCCCTCACCGGCAAGACCGCGCTGCTCTGGTTCGGCCCCGCCGGGCTGCTGCTGACCGGGGTGGTCGTCATGGCCGTGATTGTCCGCCGTCGCCGCGCCGCGCCTACCGATGGCTCCGACGCGCTATCCCCCGAAGAGCGTAAACGCCTCGACCAATTGCTGGACACCAAGACTGATGATTGATTTCTGGCTCGCAGCCGGGTTGCTGCTTCTGATTGCCCTGAGTTTCCTGTTGATCCCTGTGTTGCGCGGCCGCCGTGCCCAGCGTGAAGAGGACCGCACCGCGCTGAACGTGGCGCTCTACCAAGAACGCGTGGCCGAGCTGCAAGTGCAGCAGGACGAAGGCGTACTCAACGCCGCGCAACTCGACACCGGCCGCGCCGAAGCTGCCCGCGAGCTGCTGGCCGACACCGAAGGCGTGGAAAAACCCCGCGAGTCGCGCCTGGGCAAACCCTTGCCATTGTTGGCGGCGTTCCTGGTGCCGGTGCTGGGCGTTGTGCTTTACCTGCATTATGGCGCCAGCGACAAGGTCGAACTGACTCGCGAATTCTCCCAGCCGCCGGTGTCCATGCAAGACATGACCCGCCGCCTGGAACGCGCTGCCGCCGCGCAACCGGACTCTGCCGAAGGCCTGTACTTCCTCGGGCGTGCCTACATGGCACAAGACCGTTCGGCCGATGCCGCCAAAGTCTTCGAGCGCACCGTGGCCCTGGCCGGGCGCCAGCCTGAGCTGTTGGGGCAATGGGCCCAGGCCCAGTACTTCGCCGACAACAAACAGTGGTCGCCCAAAATCCAGGCCCTGACCGACGAAGCCCTGAAGCTGGACCCCAAGGAAGTCACCAGCCTCGGCCTGCTCGGTATTGCCGCGTTTGAAGGCCAGCGCTATCAGGAAGCGATCGACTACTGGAGCCGCCTGCTGGCCCAACTGCCCCCGGAAGATAATTCCCGTGTCGCCCTGCAAGGCGGGATTGACCGTGCGGCAGAGAAGCTGAAAGAGAGCGGTGGCAGCGTCGCCCAAGCGCCTAAGGCGACGCTGAAAGTTCGCGTGGATCTGTCCGCCGACGTGAAGGCCAAATCCCTGCCGGGCGACAGCGTTTTCATCTTCGCCCGCGCGGTCTCTGGCCCGCCGGCGCCTTTGGCGGCCAAGCGCGTGACCGTCGCCGACTTGCCCGTCACCGTCGAACTGGGCGATGCCGACGCGATGATGCCGCAGTTGAAACTGTCCAACTTCCCCGAAGTCCAACTGGTTGCGCGCATATCCCGGGCCGGTCAACCGACCACAGGCGAATGGATCGGCCGCAGCCAACCCCTGGCCAGCAGCACCACTGCGCTGCAGCAGCTGACCATCGACAGTCCGGACCAGTAATTCGAGGAAACGCCTATGACCGCATTTGCACGTATCACCTTGCTCAGCCTGGTACTGGGGCTGAGCGCTTGTGCGGTCCACCGACCTCCCGCGCCCACCGGCCCGACCATCCCCCCGGGCCCATCGACCCAGCCGAGCACCAGGCCCTCCGGCCCGGTGACCCCGGCACCGAAACCTGTGCCAACCTCGTCACCCACCTTCGCCCCGCCCCCCGGCGCCGCCAGCCACTGGGACGGCAAGATGCAGGTATACGTACTGGACGACCAGCCTGACACCTTCTACCGCCAGCGCACCTACTACCGCTGGAGCAACGGCTGGAGCCGCTCCATCAGCCCGAACGGGCCTTGGGAAGACACCGACGTGCACGGCGTGCCGCCGGGGTTGAGCAGGCAGTACGCCCAATGACAAAAGGCGACCTTCGGGTAATGCCAGTCATTACCCTGTAACTGTGCCGAGCGTGCTGGCTGTGCTGAGCGTGCTTGTTGTGGCGAGCGGGCTTGCCCGCGTTGGGCTGCGAAGCAGCCCCAAAACCTGGCGATTTAATATGCCTGGAGAAACGCGGTGGCCTTATTGGGGCCGCTTCGCAGCCCAACGCGGGGCAAGCCCGCTCGCCACAACAAGCCCGCTCGCCACAGGTTACTCTTTGTTCGTTCTATCTCTTGACTGACTGGCATCAGGGTTTAGATCTGCGCGCTATCAAGCCACGGCGCGGTGAGGTGATCGAACGCCACCCGAAATCTGTGTAGGGCCGGTCCTAACGATGAGGCGGCATAGGAAAGAACGAGCCGTACGCAGATTGGGCGCCGGGGGATGGAAACCCGGCAGGGGCATGCCCTCCTGCGTACAGCTCGCTCGACATCATGCGTGCCCGATCCAGGGCGAGCCGTAGGAAAAGTCTTGTTTTGCCCCGGCCCAGGCTATATCGGCGGATGTGCCGGCATTCCCTCGCTGCTGGGTCGGTATGGAATCGAGCGCTTTCGTCCAATGATGGCCGCGTCGAACGTGATGCGCGGCGGGGCGTACTCGGGTAGTGTGGCCACCTCCGGCCTGGCGACCCAACGGTTGCTGGATAGACTTTCCAGTGATGACGACGCGAGCAGCCGACGGCAAGCCCAGAGCTGTAAAGGCGTCCTGTAGTGCAACACATATGGCGACAAGCAAAGAGGGTGTTTTCATGGCAGGCAGGTTGATCTATCTCATCGGGCCATCGGGTTCGGGCAAGGACAGCCTGCTGGATGCGGCACGACCCCGCTTGGCCGAGCGCGGCTGCCGCTTGGTGCGCCGCGTGATTACCCGTTCGGCGGAAGCCGTGGGCGAGGCCGCGCAAGGGGTAAGCCCCGAACAGTTTGCCGCGATGGAGGCCGAGGGCGCGTTTGCCCTGAGCTGGCAGGCCAATGGGCTGTCCTACGGGATTCCCAGGCAAATTGACGAGTGGCTGGCGGCGGGGGAGGACGTGTTGGTCAATGGCTCCCGTGCGCACCTGGCGCAAACCCGTGAGCGCTACCCGACGTTGCTGGTGTTGTTGCTGACGGTTGACCAGGTCGTGTTGCGCCAGCGCCTGATTGCGCGTGGGCGTGAGTCTTTGCCAGATATTGAAGAACGCCTGGCGCGCAATGCGCGGTTCACCGCGCAACTGATCGCCGGCAATGAGGCAGGACTGTTTGTGCTGGATAACTCCGGCCCATTGGAGCACACCGTCGAGCGTCTGCTGTGCTGCCTCGACCAAGGGCACTCGGCGTGTGCTTGACCCTGCTGGGCCGGTAACGCGCGGCAAATCCCGGTCGAGTGCGCCGGCGCGTACCGGGGGTTTTCAGGGTGTGCCCCATGCCGACCCTTACGACTATTACGCACGTTTGCGCCGCGTCGACGAGCTGCTATTCGACACCGACCTCCGGATGTGGATCGCCAGCCGCACCAGGAGCGTCGAGGCAGTGCTGGCACATCCTGATAGTGGTTGAATGGACCTATCCCACGGTTCAAGCGTGCAGTGCCAAGCCAATAACCCTTCCACATATTCCACAAACGCCCGCGCCTTGGCGCTCGTCATCCTGCCTGTGGGGAACACCGCCCATAGATCCCGTGCGCATCCCAAGAAGGATCTGCCGCTGGGCACCGTCAGAAGCATCAGGAAACGCGCCGGGCTGTTTCAGTTTTAAGGAGAGCATTCATGCAATACCCAATCTGTATCGAATGGGGCGATGACTTCACCGCTACCGGTATCCAGATCCCCGATATTCCAGGCGCCGTCACTGCCGGGGACAGTTTTGAAGAGGCGTACAACGCTGCTGTGGAGGTCGCGCACATCCGGCTGCAGGAGATCGCCGCAGAGGGTGGGGTGATTCCGATGCCCACGTCGGTGGCCGATCATTACGCCCACGCAGACTATGCGGGGATGGGCTGGGGGATGCTGGAGTTGGACATCTCGCCCTATCTGGGCAAGACCGAGAAGGTCAATGTGACCTTGCCCGGCTATGTCATCCAGCGCATCGACCGGTATGTGCGCGAGCACAAGGTCAAAAGCCGCTCGTCATTTCTGGCGGACGCGGCTTTGGAGAAGTTGGTGCGCTCTTAGGCGGTGGCGACCGCCGCCTGCCGCGATGCACTGAGGAAGCGCAGTAACGCCAGCAACGGAAACGCGCTGCCCACCAGCATCACGCCCAGCCAGCCACCGTGTTCGTACACGCTGCTGGCAATCGCCGAACCGAAGGCGCCGCCGATGAAAATGCTGGTCATGTACAGCGCGTTCAGGCGGCTGCGGCTGTTGGCGTCAAGGGCGTAGATGGCGCGTTGGCCGAGGACCATGTTCATCTGTACGCAGAAGTCCAGGACCACGCCGGTCACCGCCAGGCCGATCACGCTGTACAGCGGGTGGACGAAGGCCGGCAGGAAGCTCAACACCGCAAAGATCATGGCCAGCAGCGAAGCGCGGTGGGTGTGGCCGGCATCGGCCAGGCGCCCGGCGATGGGGGCGGCGATGGCACCGATGGCGCCGACCAGGGCGAAGATCGCAATCTGGGTCTGGCTCAGGCCGTGGTTGCGCACCAACTCCAGCGGCGCGGCGGTCCAGAACAGGCTGAAGGTGGCGAACATGCAGCCTTGATAAAAGGCGCGTTGGCGCAGCAGCGGTTGATCACGCAGCAAGGTGCCGAGGGAGCGCAGCAGTTGGCCGTAACTGGCGGAGTGATCCGGTTGACGCTTGGGGATGGTCAGCATCAGCACCACGCTGATAAACGCCATCAACGCTGCCGCCGCCATGAACATCGCCCGCCAGCCAAAATGATCCGCCACCACGCTGGACACCGGCCGTGCCAGCAGGATGCCCAGCAGCAGGCCGCCCATGATGCTGCCCACCACCCGTCCCCGCGACTCGGCCGGCGCCAGGTGCGCGGCCAATGGGATCAGGATCTGCACCGACACCGAACTGAAGCCGATCAGCAGCGACACCAGCAGGAACAAGTTCGGCTGCTGGGTGAACGCCGCGCCCAACAGGCTGGCAATGGCTACCACGGTGGTGGCGATCATCAGCTTGCGGTTCTCCAGCAAGTCACCCAGGGGGACCAGGAAAAACAGGCCCAGGGCGTAGCCGATTTGCGTCAGCGATACGATCAGGCTGGCCATCGCCGGCGTCAGGCCGATGTCCGGTGCGATGAGTTCGATGATCGGTTGTGCATAGTAGATATTGGCGACGATGGCGCCGCAGCAAAACGCAAACAGCATCACCATCCCGCGGGTCATGGTGCTTGCAGCGTGTGAGGTAGCGTTCATGGTGTTCTCATAAAAGCGAAGGAAGATGGCGAGCGAGAATAAAGACAAGGCCCGGCGGGCAGTAGGCCGTTTGTGGTGATAACACTCATGCCGGGCATTAATGACTGAAACGTTAATTTTCGGGTCGAAGGGCAATGATACATTCAGTCATAACTGCCGAAACAGGAAATCCAGTGCCATGAAGATCACGCTGAACAAGATGCTCCTGGCGTCAAGCCTGGCCGCCGCGATGGCCGTCGGCCTCGCCCACGCCGCGGAGGCGCCGCGGGTAGGCGTGCGCGGCGCCATCACCGCGATGGACGGCGACGCCATGCACGTCAAGGTCAACAGTGGTGAAGAGGTGACTGTGCACCTGACCCAGGCCACCCAGGTCCGCGCCGTGACCCTGGCCAAGATCGATGAGATCAAACCGGGCAGCTACATCGGCTCGGCCGCCATGCCCAACGCCGACGGCACCCTGACCGCCCTGGAAGTCCACGTGTTCCCACCGGCGATGGCCGGCACGGGTGACGGGCATCGGGCGTTCGACCTGAAGGAAGGCAGCAGCATGACCAACGGCACCGTCGGCGACCTGGTCGTCAGTAACGGGCGCACATTGACGGTGAAGTACAAGGGCGGCGAGCAGAAGATTGTGGTGCCGGAGGATGTGCCGATCGTCAACCTGGAGCCAGGAGACCGTAGCTTGCTTAAACCGGGGGTCAAGGTGGTGTTGTTCGCGGCACAGGGCAAGGACGGAACGATCACGGCCCAGGCGATTTCCGCCGGCAAGGATGGCGTGACACCGCCGATGTAACACCAACCACAAAACTAAATGTGGGAGGGGGCTTGCCCCCGATGGCGGAGTGTCAGTCGACAGATGTCTCACTGATGCACTGCCATCGGGGGCAAGCCCCCTCCCACATGTTTACCGCGTTTCTTCAGTTATTGACCGGAATAGATCTGGTCGAACACCCCACCATCATTGAAGTGGGTCTTCTGCACGGTACGCCAGTCACCAAAAGTCTTCTCCACCGACAGGAAGTCGACTTTCGGGAAGCGGTCGGTGTACTTGGCCAGCACCTTCGGGTCACGTGGGCGCAGGTAGTTGTTGGCCGCGATTTCCTGGCCTTCTGGCGACCACAGGTACTTCAGGTAATCTTCAGCGGCCACGCGGGTGCCTTTTTTCTCGACCACTTTGTCGACCACGGACACCGGCGGCTCGGCCTCGGCGGAGACGCTTGGGTAGATCACTTCGAATTGATCACGGCCGAATTCACGGGCGATCATTTCCGCTTCGTTTTCAAAGGTCACCAGCACGTCGCCGATCTGGTTGGTCATGAACGTGGTGGTGGCTGCACGGCCGCCGGTATCCAGCACTGGCGCTTGCTTGAACAGCTTGCCGACAAACGCCTTGGCCTTCTCTTCATCACCGCCGTTCTTGAGCACATAACTCCAGGCCGACAGGTAGGTGTAGCGGCCGTTACCCGAGGTTTTCGGGTTGGGCACGATCACTTGCACGCCCTCCTTGAGCAGGTCAGGCCAGTCTTTCAGGGCTTTGGGGTTGCCCTTGCGCACGATAAACACGGTGGCGGAGGTGAACGGCGCGCTGTTGTTCGGCAGGCGCGTTACCCAGTTGTCCGGTACCAGCTTGCCGTTGTCGACCAGGGCGTTGATGTCAGTGGCCATATTCATGGTGATCACGTCAGCCGGCAGGCCGTCGATCACCGAGCGCGCTTGTTTGCTGGAACCGCCGAAGGACATCTGCAACGTCAGCTTGTCGTTCGGGTGCTCGGCTTCCCAGTGCTTCTGGAAGGCGGCGTTGTAGTCCTTGTAGAAGTCGCGCATCACGTCATAGGAGACGTTGAGCAGGGTGACCGGTGCAGCCTGGACGGCGCCCACCAGGGCAAGGCCGGCGGCCAGGAGAGAGGCGCTAACGAATTTTTTCACTGCTCATTCCTTGTTGTTCGAGAAGAGGGGGAGGCACATTGCCAGCGACTATAGCTGGGGCGGCATAGTCGTTTAAAGATTAAAAAGAACTTTGCTTATTCCACTTTCTTAAAAAGATTGCTGCCGCAGCGCGAGCAAAATGCTGCGTTGGGCTCGTGGCTGTCCTTCTTGCACACCGGGCAGTCGGTGTGCAGTTGCTCGCCGCGCATGGCACTGGCCAGCTCCGCGGTAAAAATACCCGTGGGCACGGCAATGATTGAGTAACCGGTGATCATCACCAGCGAGGAAATCACCTGGCCCAGCGGTGTCTTTGGCACGATATCGCCGAAGCCCACGGTGGTCAGGGTCACGATCGCCCAATAGATGCCTTTGGGGATACTGGTAAAGCCGTGTTCCGGGCCTTCGATCACGTACATCAAGGTGCCGAACACCGTCACCAGGGTGCACACGCTCACCAGGAACACCACAATCTTCTGCTTGCTGCCGCGCAGCGCCGCCATCAGGTAGTTGGCCTGCTTGAGGTAGGGGCTGAGCTTGAGCACGCGGAAAATCCGCAGCATGCGGATGATGCGGATGATCAGCAGGTACTGCGCGTCGCTGTAATACAGCGCAAGGATGCCGGGCACGATGGCGAGCAAATCCACCAGCCCGTAAAAGCTGAAGGCGTAGCGCAACGGCTTGGGCGAGCAGTACAGGCGCAACCCATACTCGATCAGGAAGATCAGCGTAAAGCCCCATTCAATGTAGGCCAGCACATCGGCGTAGTTCTGGTGGATCTGGTCGATGCTGTCGAGCATCACGATCACCAGGCTGGCGAGGATGATCAACAGCAGGATGCCGTCGAAGCGCCGTCCGGCGACGGTGTCGCTCTGAAAAACCATGACGTAGAGTCGCTGGCGCCAGTCGTTGTTGCTGTCCATAAAGCCCGCCTGAATCGAATATCGAGCAAGCCTAGGGGGATTCAAAGGGGCTGTCCATGCGCGGTTTCCGAAGCACGCGAAGGCTGGCGCGCACCAGCCAGCAGGCGAGGATGAACGGCGCGGTCAGCGCTGGCAGGTGCAGGGCGGCAAAGCCGGGCGTGAGGATGATGGCCAGCAGGATGCCAAGCAGCGGCAGCCACGCTTGGCAACGTACCTGGCTGAGCGCCAACGCCGCCAGCGCGGGGTTGTAGCTGTGCAGGCCGAGCAGGGCGCTGGTGGGCTCCTTCAGCCACAGCGCAAGCAGCACGCCGGCACTGGTGCCGGTCAAGGCCCATATCGCGGAGCGTCGATTCGCCAGCCACAGGCCGAGGGCAATCAGGGCGCCGGCCTGGGGCTGATCCAACAGCATGATTTGCGCGAGCCCGGTCAACGGCGCGGCGCTGAGGGAAACGATGTCGGGTTGGGCCGGGGTAAGCGTGCTCGCGGGGACTGTTCCCAGCAGCAACCAACCCAGGCCGACAAAAGGCGCGGTATAGGCCGGCAAGTCATCGGGCTGGCTGGCGCGTTTCAACCATTGCCGCATCAGGATCGCACTCAAGCCGCCGCACGCCAGGATCAACGGTGGCAGCACGGCCGTCCAGGCGAACTGCTGACTGATCAACACGCCCACTAACACGCCGTTGTAGCTATAAAGCCCGGCCTGGCGCTCAGCCTTGGGATAACCGCGACGCTGGGCCGTGAGCAAGCCCGCCACGCCACCCAGCAGCGCGCCACCGAGCAAAGCCGGGGCGCCGACCAGGATCGCCAGCAGGCACAGCAGGCCGCACAGCGGATGGCGTTGCAGGACAATCTGGCTGAAGCCGTTGAGCAGGGCTTCGGCCCAGTCGGGGCAGGTTGGGTTGGGCATGGTGGGTATTCAGTGGGACCGAGTTGCCCCCGATGGGGCCCTGACAGGCGCTAGATCAGCGTCTCGATGCGCAGCGAGTTGGTCGACCCCGGCTGCCCAAATGGCACCCCGGCGGTAATCACCAAGGTATCCCCGCGTTGCGCCATGCCCTGGGCCTGGGCGATCTCCAGCGCCGTCGAGCACACTTCATCCACCTGGCGCAGCCGGTCATTGACCACCGAGTGCACGCCCCACGCCACGCTCAAACGTCGCGCGGTCGAGAGGTTCGGCGTGAGGTTGAGGATCGGCGCCACCGGCCGTTCCCGCGCCGCGCGCAAGCTGGAGCTGCCCGACTCGCTGTAGTTCACCAGCACCGCCACCGGCAGGATGCTGCTGATGCGCCGGATCGCGCAGCTGATGGCATCCGACACCGTGGCATCCGCCTTGGGCCGGCTGACGTCGAGTTGGGCCTGGTAGTCCGGGCCGTTTTCCACCTGGCGGATGATCTTGCTCATCATCTGCACGGCTTCCAGTGGGTACTCGCCCGACGCCGTCTCCGCCGACAGCATCACCGCATCTGCGCCTTCGGCTACCGCATTGGCAACATCGGTGACTTCGGCGCGGGTCGGCGCCGGGGAGAAGCGCATGGATTCAAGCATCTGCGTGGCCACCACCACCGGTTTGCCCAACTGGCGGCAGGTGCTGATGATGTCCTTCTGGATTTGCGGCACGCTTTCGGCCGGTACCTCCACGCCCAGGTCGCCTCTGGCCACCATGATCGCATCGCTCAGTTCGGCAATTTCGTGCAGGCGCTGCACGGCCGAAGGCTTCTCGATCTTGGCCATCAGGAAGGCTTTGTCGCCAATCAGCTCGCGGGCTTCGCGGATGTCTTCCGGGCGCTGTACGAATGACAGTGCCACCCAGTCAACGCCCAGCTCCAGGCCGAAACTCAGGTCACGACGATCCTTGGCGGTCAGCGGGCTGAGTTCCAGCAGCGCCTGTGGGACGTTCACGCCTTTGCGGTCAGACAGTTCGCCGCCATTGAGTACGGTAGTGTCGATGGCATCGGTGTGCCTGGTGATCACCCGCAGGCGCAGTTTGCCGTCGTCCAGCAGCAGGTCCATGCCCGGTTCCAGGGCCTTGATGATTTCCGGGTGGGGCAGGTTGACCCGGCACTGGTCGCCCGGCGTCGGGTCCAGGTCCAGGCGCAACGCCTGGCCACGCACCAGTTGCACTTTGCCCTCGGCAAAACGCCCGACCCGCAGCTTCGGCCCTTGCAGGTCCATGAGGATGCCCAACGGGTAATTGAGCTGGCGCTCCACCTGGCGAATCCATTGGTAGCGCTGGGCGTGATCGGCATGCTCGCCGTGGCTGAAGTTGAGGCGGAAGATATTCACCCCGGCTTCCACCAGTTCGCGGATGTGATCGATACCGTCGGTGGCCGGGCCCAGGGTGGCGAGGATTTTGACTTTCTTGTCAGGCGTCATGTTGGGCAGTCTCAAGAATCAGAATGGCGCGAAAATCGTTGACGTTGGTGCGGGTCGGTTCGGTGATGATCAAGCCGTCGAGGGCGGCGAAGTAGCCGTAGCCGTTGTTGTCATCCAACTCATCGCTGGCTGAAAGGCCCAGCGCTTCGGCACGCGCGTAACTGCACGGGGTCATGATGGCGCCGGCGTTGTCTTCCGAGCCGTCGATGCCGTCAGTGTCGCCGGCCAGGGCGTACACGCCGGGCAAGCCCTTGAGGCTATCGGTGAGGCTCAGCAGGAATTCCGCATTGCGCCCGCCACGGCCATCGCCACGTACGGTGACGGTGGTTTCGCCCCCCGAGAGGATCACGCACGGCGCCGCCAGCGGTTGGCCGTGCTGCACGATCTGCCGCGCGATACCGGCGTGCACCTTGGCCACCTCCCGCGCTTCGCCTTCGAGGTCGCCGAGGATCAGCGGGCTGAAACCGGCCTGGCGCACTTTAACCGCGACGGCTTCCAGGGATTGCTGGGGGCGGGCGATCAGTTGGAAGTGGCTGCGGGTCAGTATCGGGTCGCCGGGCTTGATGGTTTCTGACGCCGGGTTCTGCAGCCAGCTGCGCACGGATGCCGGGGTGTCGATGCCGTAGCGGTTGAGGATCGCCAGGGCCTGTTGTGACGTACTTGGGTCGCCGACGGTCGGGCCGGAAGCGATGACCGTGGCCTGGTCACCCGGCACATCGGAAATTGCATAGGTATAGACCGTCGCCGGCCAGGCCGCCTTGGCCAGCCGTCCGCCCTTGATCGCCGAGAGATGCTTGCGTACGCAGTTCATCTCGCCGATGGTCGCGCCGGACTTGAGCAGGGCCTTGTTGACGGCCTGTTTGTCGGCCAGGCTGATGCCTTCGGCGGGCAGGGCCAGCAGGGCAGAGCCGCCGCCAGAGAGCAGGAAGATCACGCGGTCGTCTTCGCCAAGGTGGCTGATCAGTTCGAGCACTCGCTTGGCCACGGCCAGTCCGGCCGCATCCGGGACCGGATGCGCGGCTTCGACCACTTCGATTTTCTGGCACGGCGCGCCGTGGCCATAGCGGGTGACCACCAGGCCGCTGACTTCACCTTGCCAGCAATTTTCCACCACCAGCGCCATGGCGGCCGCGGCTTTGCCGGCGCCGATCACGATCACCCGACCGCTGCGGTCGGCGGGCAGGTAGGGTTCAAGGACTTGCCGGGGGTGGGCAGCGTCGATGGCTGTGGCAAACAGCTCGCGAAGCAGGTGTTGCGGATCGACCGACATAAGCGGGCTCCGGGGAATTTTTATTATTGGAAAGGTGGTGCAACCTGTAGGAGCGAGCTTGCTCGCGAAGGTCGTTAACGATAACGCGGGTAACCTGATACCCAGTGGCGCTCTCGGGTTTTTCGCGAGCGCGCTCGCTCCTACAGGGGACTGTGTAGAGGGGTTATTTATCGCGAATCGAGAAATTCGCCATATGCTCCAACCCCTTGATCAACGCCGAATGATCCCAGTTACCGCCGCCAATCGCCGTGCAGGTGCTGAATACCTGTTGGGTGCCGGCGGTGTTCGGCAGGTTGATCCCCAGTTCCTTGGCCCCGGCCAGCGCCAGGTTCAGGTCCTTCTGATGCAGGTTGATGCGAAAGCCCGGATCGAAGGTGCCCTTGATCATGCGTTCGCCGTGCACTTCGAGGATCTTCGACGAGGCAAAGCCACCCATCAGCGCTTCACGTACCTTGGCCGGGTCGGCGCCGTTTTTGGCCGCGAACAGCAGCGCTTCGGCCACCGCCTGGATATTCAGCGCGACGATGATCTGGTTGGCCACCTTGGCGGTCTGGCCATCGCCATTGCCACCGACCAGGGTGATGTTCTTGCCCATGGCCTGGAACAGCGGCAGGGCACGCTCAAAGGTCTGCGGTTCGCCGCCGACCATGATGCTCAAGGTGCCGGCCTTGGCGCCGACTTCACCGCCGGACACCGGGGCATCCAGGTACTGTGCGCCGGTCTCGTTGATCTTGGCGGCGAACGCTTTGGTCGCAGTGGGCGAGATCGAGCTCATGTCGATCACCACCTTGTTCGACGACAACCCGGCAGCCACGCCGTCGGCGCGGAACAGCACGTCATCGACCTGCGGAGTGTCGGGCACCATGACGATGATGAACTCGGCTTCCTGGGCAACTTGCTGCGGGTTGGCCAGGGCCACGGCACCGGCTGCGATCAGTGCTTCTGGCGCCTTGCCGTGATGCTCGGACAGGAACAGTTGGTGACCGGCTTTTTGCAGGTTGGCAGCCATAGGTTGGCCCATGATGCCGGTGCCGATAAATCCGATTTTAGCCATGATGAAATCCTCTTTTTATTAGCGCGGTCCGCCAGACACCGCAGATTCAAGGTGGGAGGGGGCTTGCTCCCGATAGCGGTGTGTTAGACGAAATGGTGTTGACTGACTCGCCGCCATCGGGGGCAAGCCCCCGCCCACATTTTGGTTTTGGGTGGTGCCTGTCAGATGGCGTTATGGGTTTTGAGCCAACCCAAACCCGCTTCGGTGGTGGTCAACGGCTTGTACTCACAGCCCACCCAACCCTGGTACCCAATCCGATCCAGATGTTCGAACAGGAAGCGATAGTTGATCTCCCCAGTCCCCGGCTCATTACGCCCCGGGTTATCCGCCAGCTGGATATGGTTGATCTCACTCAGGTGCGCGGCCATGGTGCGGGCCAGATCACCTTCCATGATTTGCATGTGATAGATGTCGTATTGCAGGAACAGGTTGGCGCTGCCCACCTGCTCGCGGATCGACAGGGCCTGGGCGGTGTTATTCAGGTAGAAGCCTGGAATATCACGGGTATTGATCGCCTCCATCACCAGCTTGATGCCCACTGCTTGCAGTTTGTCGGCGGCGTACTTGAGGTTGGCGACAAAGGTTTTTTCCAGGGTTGCATCATCAACGCCCTGGGGCCGGATACCCGCCAGGCAGTTGACCTGCGTATTACCCAGCACCTGGGCATAGGCGATGGCCAAGTTGACCCCCGCGCGGAATTCCTCGACCCGATCCGGGTGGCAGGCCAGGCCGCGTTCGCCCTTGGCCCAGTCACCGGCCGGCAGGTTGAACAGCACTTGGGTCAGGCCATGGGCATCCAACTGTGCCTTGATGTCGGCTGAGCTGAACTCGTAGGGGAACAGGTATTCCACCCCACTGAAGCCTGCCTCGGCAGCGGCTTTGAAGCGAGCAAGAAAGTCCTGTTCGGTAAACAGCATGGACAGGTTGGCGGCGAAGCGCGGCATAGGGTTCTCCTTAATCGAGCAGGGAAATGGCGGTCGGCGCATCATTGCCGACCAGGGCCAGGTCTTCGAATTCATTGACGGCGTTGATCTCGGTGCCCATGGAAATATTGGTCACGCGCTCCAGAATAATCTCAACGATCACCGGGACCTTGAATTCTTCGATCATCGTCTCGGCCTTGCGCAACGCCGGCGCAATCTGGCTCGGCTCGAACACGCGCAGGGCCTTGCACCCCAGGCCTTCGGCAACCGCGACGTGGTCCACGCCATAGCCGTTGAGTTCCGGGGCGTTGAGGTTGTCGAAGGACAGCTGCACGCAGTAGTCCATTTCAAAGCCACGCTGGGCCTGGCGGATCAGCCCCAGGTAGGAATTGTTCACCACCACGTGGATGTACGGCAGCTTGAACTGCGCACCCACGGCCAGCTCTTCGATCATGAACTGGAAGTCATAGTCGCCGGACAGCGCCACCACTTTGCGGCTCGGGTCGGCCTTGACCACGCCCAGCGCTGCCGGGATGGTCCAGCCCAATGGGCCAGCCTGGCCGCAGTTGATCCAATGGCGTGGCTTGTAGACGTGCAGGAATTGCGCGCCGGCAATCTGCGACAGGCCGATGGTGCTGACGTAGCAGGTGTCTTTGCCGAACACCTGGTTCATCTCTTCGTACACCCGTTGCGGCTTGACCGGCACGTTGTCGAAGTGGGTCTTGCGGTGCAGGGTGGCTTTGCGCTGCTGGCAATCATGCAGCCAGGCGCTGCGGTCCTTGAGTAAGCCTGCGGCTTTCCACTCGCGGGCCACTTCGATAAACATCGTCAGGGCGGCGCCCGCGTCGGAAACAATACCCAGGTCGGGGGTGAAGACGCGGCCGATCTGCGTCGGCTCAATGTCGACGTGAATGAATTTACGCCCCTGGGTGTACACCTCCACCGAGCCCGTGTGGCGGTTGGCCCAGCGGTTGCCGATGCCCAGCACCACATCTGACTTGAGCAGCGTGGCGTTGCCGTAACGGTGGGAGGTTTGCAGGCCGACCATGCCCACCATCAGCGGGTGATCGTCCGGGATGGTGCCCCAGCCCATCAGGGTCGGGATCACTGGAATGCCGGTCAGCTCGGCGAACTCCACCAGCAGCTCGCTGGCGTCGGCGTTGATCACGCCGCCACCGCTTACCAGCAGCGGGCGTTCGGCCTGGTCCAGCAGTGCCAGGGCTTTCTCCACCTGGATGCGTGTGGCCAGGGGTTTGGCCAGGGGCAGTGGCTGGTAGGCGTCGATATCGAATTCGATCTCGGCCATCTGCACGTCGAACGGCAGGTCGATCAGCACCGGACCGGGGCGGCCGGAGCGCATTTCGTAGAAGGCTTTCTGGAACGCGTAGGGCACCTGGCCGGGTTCCAGGACGGTGGTTGCCCATTTGGTCACCGGCTTGACGATGCTGGTGATGTCCACGGCCTGGAAGTCTTCCTTGTGCATGCGTGCCCGCGGCGCCTGGCCGGTGATGCACAGGATCGGGATCGAGTCGGCCGAGGCGCTGTAGAGGCCGGTGACCATATCGGTGCCCGCCGGGCCCGAAGTGCCGATGCACACGCCGATATTGCCGGCCTTGGTGCGGGTGTAGCCCTCGGCCATGTGCGAGGCGCCTTCAACGTGGCGAGCAAGGACGTGATCGATGCCACCCACTTTCTGCAAGGCCGAATACAGTGGGTTGATCGCGGCGCCTGGGATACCGAAGGCGGTGTCCACGCCTTCACGGCGCATCACTAAAACGGCGGCTTCGATTGCTCTCATTTTGCTCATTGTTTTGGTGCCTCTTGCGTTTTGTAATTGTATACAAGTGGTGTTTGTCCAAAGTGTATTCACGGCGAGCGACATAGGTCAATGCATTTTATGTGCGGTCCTTTGCGTTCGTCGGAAGGCAGTTTTTCGACGGATGGAGGGTTTGTTAAGAAATATTGTATACAATAAATAAAATAATTGTGTTCTATTTGTTTGATCGAGCATCTGATCAAACAGACCTCCACGGCGTTACCCATAACAAGATAAGGACGGCACCATGAGCGCTTTAACCTTGAAAATTGCCACCCAACTGGCCAGCCAGGCCCTTACCGCTGGCCGTACGATTTCAGCCGCGCCGCTGACCATCGCGGTACTGGACAGCGGCGGTCACTTGATCACCCTGCAACGGGAAGACGGTGCCAGCCTGCTGCGCCCGCAAATCGCCATCGGCAAGGCCTGGGGGGCGATCGCCTTGGGCAAAGGCTCACGCCTGCTGGCGCTGGATGCGCAGCAGCGCCCGGCGTTTATCGCGGCGTTGAACAGCCTGGGGCAGGGCAGCGTGGTGCCGGCACCGGGCGGGGTGTTGATTCGCGATCAGGCGGGGTTGGTGTTGGGGGCGATCGGGATCAGTGGGGATACGTCGGATATTGACGAGCAGTGTGCGATCACGGCGATCGAGGGGGTGGGGTTGATGGCGGATGCGGGGGTGTCAGCTTGAGGATTGGGTGACTGTCAGGGCCTCATCGGGGGCAAGCCCCTCCCACATTTTGAACTGCGAACATGGTCAAAATTGTGGGAGGGGGCTTGCCCCCGATTGGCCCAGGCCCCCCGGTGTATCAGTCCGGCTCACACCCCTTGAGCACCAACCGAATAATCGTCTGCGCCGCGGCTTCATAATCGGCCTCATCCAGCTTGGCTTTGCCGGTCACCGCCGAGATCTGCCAGTCAAAATCCGCATATGTCTGCGTCGCCGCCCAGATGCTGAACATCAGGTGATTTGGATCGATCGGTGCAATCAACCCGCGATCCACCCAGCTCTGGATGCAGTCGATATTGTGCTTGGCCTGGGCGTTGAGCTGTTCAACCTGCTCGGTGCTCAGGTGCGGGGCGCCATGCATGATTTCGCTGGCGAACACCTTGGAGGCGAACGGCAGGTCGCGGGAGATACGGATTTTCGAGCGGATGTAGTTGCTGAGCACCACCGAAGGCTCACCCTCGGGGTTGAACGGCGTGGAAGCCGCCAGGATCGGCTCGATAATGCTCTCGAGCACCTCGCGGTAGAGGTTGTCCTTGGACTTGAAGTAGTAATAGACGTTGGGCTTGGGCAACCCGGCCTTGGCGGCGATGTCGCTGGTCTTGGTCGCGGCGAAGCCCTTGTCGGCAAACTCCTCGCTGGCCGCCCGCAGGATCTTTTCTTTGTTGCGCTCGCGAATGGTGCTCATAAAGTGCTCAGTCTCACAGATACTGTTTTTTTTTGACGGCGTCTGTTGCCGCCATTCTGCGTCGCCGCTCCTCCCCCTAGCGAGCTATGAGTCGTCGCGGCTCCTTGCCTGACGACAACAGCCACTCGCCAAAAGAGAAACGTATCTATGAAACTGAGCACGGGATGTTTCCTTGCCAGGACAGGCGGTCGGGCATGGTAGCACCGGCTTCGCGCGAGCCTCAAGAATGCGCCATTGCCGCGCTTTCCCTGGGCTGCGTTTGCCATTACCGTATCGGCTCTTTTGCAGTGGTCGATTGCCGATGGACACCTCTGAAAAAAACGTGATTACGTCCCTGGATGTGGCCCGGCATGCCGGTGTTTCGCGCTCGGCGGTGTCGCGCACGTTCACCCCGGGTGCCAGCGTGGCCCCCGCCACCCGCGAAAAGGTGCTGGCCTCGGCCAAGGCCCTGGGTTATCAGGTCAATATGATTGCCCGCACCATGAACAAGGGCAGCAGCAACTTTGTCGGTGTGGTCACTGCCGGTTTCGACAGTGCGTTTCGCGCCAGCCTCTTGAGCCCCATCGCCCATAGCCTGAGCCGTCGTGGCTTGATGCCCTTGTTGATGAATGCCGATGACCCGGCGCAGCTTGAGCAGTCGTTGCATGCGTTGCTCAGCTACCAGATTGCCGGGGTGATCCTGACCTCGGCCTCGCCGCCGTTGTCGGTGGTCCAGCATTACCTGGATCGGCAGATTCCGGTGGCGATGATCAACCGTGGCCATGAACTGGCCGGGGCTGAAGTGGTGGGCAGTGATAACCGCGCCGGTGGGCGTATGGCTGCCGATGCCTTGCTCAAGGGCGGCGCGCGGCGCCTGGCGTTTGTGGGCCAGGGCGCGCATAACTTCAGCAGCCGCGAGCGCTGGCTGGGGTTTTCCCAGCGCCTGGCCGAGGTGGGGGTCGAGGCGCAGACGGTGTTTAATGAAACCCCGGGTTATCAGGGCGGCATGCAGGCGTTGCTGGCGTTGTTCAGCCAGGGGGAGGGACCGGACGCGATCTTCTGTGCAACCGATATGCTGGCACTCGGGGTGATGGACGCATTGCGCTTTACGTTGCACCTCCAGGTGCCGCAACAGGTGCAGGTGATCGGCTTTGACGATATCGCCCAGGCTGCGCAATTGGCCTACGACCTGACCACCGTGCGCCAGGACAGTGTGCAACTGGCGCAACGCGCCGTCGGTGCTATCGTCGCGCGGGGGGAGAACT
Source organism: Pseudomonas sp. MPR-R2A5 (assembly GCF_058793055.1). NCBI lineage: Bacteria > Pseudomonadati > Pseudomonadota > Gammaproteobacteria > Pseudomonadales > Pseudomonadaceae > Pseudomonas > Pseudomonas sp. MPR-R2A5. Next base: position 63,312 of record NZ_JBXAFK010000030.1, on the reverse strand, counting down.
TCATGCGGGTCGCTGAATTCGAGCCGGTGCCTGTGACCTTGATCGAACGCGGCACGACGAAAATTCAGAAATAAAATTTCAATAATAGCTTGAAGAGAAAATTTATTTCGTGTTGTATGGGCAGTAATCGGTGAATGGCCGGCCTCCCCAAAAAGGCGTGCCTTCACTTTTTTTTCCCGAACGATTGCACACGTGTGCAATCGACGCTGAAGGTAAGGCTTATGACACAAGCAGAGACATTACCGCGCCTCGATCATCTGGCCGCGCGTTACGCGCTGGTGCGTCAGGTCGCGATGGAAGCCGCGCGGCGTGGCATGACGTATTACCAGCAGCGCGAGCAATTGCATGTTGAACATAAAGGGGCTGTCCCCCAGGACGTGGTCAGCATCGCCGACCGCGAGTTGGAGGTGTTTATCAAGGCGCGCCTGGCCGAGCAGTTTCCCGAGGATGGCTTCGTGGGCGAGGAGGGCGGCGCGGCCGGCTTGCAAGCGCGTTGTGTGTGGGTGGTCGACCCCATTGACGGTACCAGTTGCTTCGTCAATGGCCTGCACACCTGGTGCGTGTCCATCGGCCTGCTGGTGGACGGTCAACCCTGGCTCGGTGCCGTGGCCGACGCCAACCACAACGAGCTGTTCCACGCCTGCCGCGGCCTGGGCGCCTATGTGAATGACACGCCGATCCGGGTCAGCCCGGCCGCCGATATTCGATACGGTGTGACCGGCGTCGGCACCTCCCACCGGCGTGGCAAGGAGCACTTCATCCCGTTTCTCACTGGCTTGCTGGAGGGCGGCGGCATGTTTATTCGCAATGGTTCCGGCGCGCTGATGATCGCCTACGTCGCGGCTGGGCGCCTGGTGGGCTACTACGAAACCCATATCAACAGTTGGGATTGTGCGGCGGGGTTGGTGCTGGTCAGTGAAGCCGGTGGCCGTTGCAGCGATTTCCTGCGCGGTGATGGTCTGCTCGGCGGCAACCCGTTGCTGGTGGCCAGCGCCCAGGTGTACCCGCAACTGGCCGAGTTGATCGGCCCGTCACTGGAGGCTTGAGCCCTTTTTACGATCTGCGTTTGAACGTACAGCGAATAATAACAATAGGAGACTGTCCGCCATGAATTCCCTGCTGTCCTTGTTCCATGCCGCGCCTGCGCGACCTCTGGTGGCCGACCCCGATGGGCGACGTTTTCGCCGGGTGCGTTGGCTGACCTTTTTATCCATGTCCCTGAGCTATGCGCTGTTCTACGTGTGCCGGCTGTCCTTCAATGTGGCCAAGCCGGCGCTGGTGGGGCAGAACCTGCTCAGCCCAACGCAACTGGGCATGATCGGTTCCGCGCTGTTCTTCACCTATGCCGTGGGTAAGCTGGTCAACGGCTTCCTGGCCGACCATGCCAATGTGCGGCGCTTCATGATGCTCGGGTTGTTGATCAGCGCGGTGGTCAACGCCTGCATGGGCCTGACCACCAACGCGATCATTCTCACCCTGGCCTGGGGTCTGAACGGTTGGGCCCAGTCCATGGGCGTGGGGCCGTGCGTGGTGTCGTTGTCGCGCTGGTACGCCGACAAGGAGCGCGGCACGTTCTATGGCTTCTGGTCGATTGCCCACAGCCTGGGCGAGGCGTTGACCTACATCGCAGTCGCCGCCGTGATCGTCACCTGGGGCTGGCAGTACGGCTATTTCCTGGCGACTGCCATGGGCGTGCTCGGTATGTTGCTGATCTACCTGTTCATGGCCGACTCGCCGCAGAGCGCAGGCTTTGCAGAAGTGGACGGTGGCCGCGAAGAAGTGCTGTTGAAGACCGTCGGCAAGTGGGGCGCGCAATTGGCACTCCTGAAAAATCCGGCGCTGTGGCTGCTGGCCCTGGCCTCCTGCCTGATGTATATCGGCCGCTATGCGGTGATTTCCTGGGGCGTGTTCTTCCTTGAAAACGCCAAGGGCTACAACACATTGTCGGCTTCGGCGCTGATCTCCATCACCGGTGTATTCGGCATTGTCGGCACGGGCCTCAGTGGGCTGGTGTCCGATCGCTTCTTCGATGGCCGGCGTCATGGCCTGGCGATCCTGTTCGGCTTGATGAACAGTGCGTCGCTGGGGATGTTTCTGTTCCTGCCTGGGGGCCACTACTGGCTGGATGCGCTGGCCATGATGTTGTTCGGCCTTTCCATGGGCGCGTTGCTGTGTTTTCTCGGCGGCTTGATGGCCGTGGACATTGCCGCCAAAAGCGCAGCCGGTGCAGCGCTGGGCATGATCGGCATTGCCAGCTACGCCGGGGCAGCGGCGGGCGAGATTCTCACCGGGGTGTTGATCGAACACGGCACCACCCTGGCCCAGGACGGCAGCAAGCTGTACGACTTCCATACCCTGTCGCTGTTCTGGCTGGGCGCTTCGCTGATTTCGGTATTGATGACCGCGCTGTTTTCCGGGCAAGTTCACCGCCGTAAACGAAAACAACAGCTTTTGATCGATACCCCGTTAACTAACTGACCACCTCTTGGTTTCACCCGTTCCGAGTCATCGGAAGCCGTACCGCTGTGCGCGTAAAACAGCAAAGTTGTCGTGTCATCCACAATAAAAATAACAGGTAAAAACATGAAGAAATTGAGCGCTGGACATCATAAGAAAGCATTAAGGCGATATTCGTTTATTGGTCTGGTCATTGCCTCTAGCACCACCCAGGCGCTGGAACTGGACTACCAGCACCAGTATTCGGAAGTGGAGCGTGAGCATAAGGACAAGGTGATGCTGACCCAGGCCCTGGACAATGGCCTGGCGTTCTCCTTCGAAGCGGTGATGGCCACCGCGCCCGACAGCGACGGCCAGCCGGGCAAGGCGTTTTCGCGGCTGACCAAGGACGAACTCAAGGCCAAGGTCAAGTACAGCCACAAGTTGGGGGCCAAGTGGAAGGTCAAGCCCAAGTTCACCTATGCCGACGGCAAGGATAAGAAATCCTATAAGCCGTCGTTGAAAGTGTCCTATGCCATCACTGATAAGTTCTCCATTACCCCGGGGTATTACCACAAACTCACGCGGTATGACGAAGAGGGCAAGGCGGATAAACACGACGATGCGCTGGAGTTGGGCGCCAAGTACAAGTTTGGCCTGTTGTCGGTCGGTGTCGGGCGCAAGCAGATATACAGCAATCAGATTGTCTTCGACGGTACACGCCAGAATTACAGCAATAAGCTGCTGTTCGAATACAAACTCACCAACTACTTGACCCCATACCTGGAAGTGGCCGACGTGTATGTCGACAAGAACACTGACCAGCGCCAGGCCCGCTACCGCGTGGGCTTCTCCTACGAATTCTGATGAAAGGAACCTGAGCATGACCCTATTCAATCGTATGGGCCTGGCTGCGGCTGCGCTGATGCTATGCACCGGCCTCCAGGCTGCCGAAGCCAGCCATTACGTGCTGGAAAAAGCCGTGCAGGTCAGCCGCCATGGCGTGCGCTCACCCACCGATACCGACAAGCTGGTCAAAGCTACCGGCCGTGCCTGGACCCCATGGCTGGTGCAGGATGGCGAACTGACCGGCCATGGCTACCTGGCCGCCAGTTACATGGGCGCCTGGCAAGCGGCGTATTACCGCGATGCCGGCCTGTTGGCCAGTGGCTGTCCGCAAGCTGGGAGCCTGGTCGCCGTGGCCAGTCCCAAGCAGCGCACGCGTTCCACCGCCGCCGCGCTGCTCGATGGCATGTTCCCCGGCTGCGGCGAAAAAGCCCTTGCACGCAACAAGCCAGACCCGTTGTTCCAGACAGATGAAATGCCTTTCGCCAAGATCGACTCGGCCATCGCCAAGGCCCAGATCCTGCAAGCCCTGGGCGGTAACCTGCAAGCCGCCGAGGAGCGCCTGCGCCCGGACCTGGAGCGCCTGAAAAACGCGGTATGCGAAGTGGGCAAGGCGTGCCCGTTCTTCGACACGCCATGGGCCTTGAAAGAAGGGGATGGCGGGCTGTTCAAGATCAAGGGGTTGGATAAGGCGTCGTCGATGGCCGAGACCATTCGCCTGCAGTACAGCGAGGGCATGCCCCTGACCGATGTCGCCTTCGGCCATGCTCGCGATGCTGCGCAAGTCTCGGCCCTGGGGCGTCTGCACCGGGCCAAATACGACTTCATCAACGACACGCCGCACATTGCCAGCCGTGGCGGCTCGCAGTTGATGAACCAGATTGTGCTGGCCCTGGAACAGGGCACCCCCTTGGAGAAAAATGATCCGCTGGGCAACCCGCCGCCGGCGCGCCTGTTGATGCTGGTGGCCCACGACACCAATATCTCGCACCTGCGCACGATGCTCGGGTTTACCTGGCAACTTGGCGAGTATCAGCCGGGCAATATCCCGCCCACCGGCACCTTGGCGTTCGAGCGCTACCGCGACACCCAGACCGGTGAGCGCTTCATCCGCACGCGGTTTATCACCCAGGGCATGGATCAGATACGCGCCCTGCAACGTCTGGGGCCTGAGCATCCACCGTTGCAAGCCGACTTCGATCAGCCAGGCTGCCAGCACACCGCTGTTGGTACCCTGTGCCCGATGGCGCAGTTTGTCGAGCGCACGGGTCGCGCCATCGACCGCACGGCGCTGACCGCTTACCGCTATCCCTGATCCGGCATGGCCATTCCCGTTCGTCCAGCGTGGGAATGGCCCTCCGTAGACCCGACACAGGACACCGTTATGTTCGCTTGCTTCGTACGATTGACCCCCTTGTTACTGGCCGGTCTGGTTTCACTCCAGACCCAGGCCGCACCCGCCGACGGTTTTGTGCTGGACAAGGTGGTGCAGGTCAGCCGCCACGGCGTACGCCCGCCCACCGACAGTGCGAAACTGGCCAAGGTCACCGGTCGCGCGTTGCCCAATTGGTCGGTGCCGGATGGGCATTTGACCGGCCACGGTTACGCAGCGGCCGTGGAGATGGGCCGCTATCGTGGCCAGGTCTTGCGCGCCGCCGGCCTGCTGCCCAATGGCTGCCCGGCGCCCGGTGAAGTGTTTGTGCGCGCCAGCCCCCTGCAACGCACCCAGGCCACGGCGTCGGCGTTGCTCGATGGCCTGTTTCCTGGCTGCGGGTTGCAACCGAGCGTGGTGCAGGGCGATAAGGATGCGCTGTTCCAGGCCGACAAAATGCCTTTCGCTCGCCTGGACCCGCAGCGCGCTGAAGACAGCGTGCTGGCCCGCATGGGCGGTAGCGTGGCCGGTGCTCAAGCCCGTTACCACGAGGCTGAACAGCAATTGCGCAAGGTGATCTGCGGTACGTCCGGCGCGTGTGCCTACGCGGCTGAGCCTTGGCAATTGACCCAGGATGAAGACGGTCGCCTGGCGATCAAGGGGTTGAACACCCAAGCCAACCTCGGCGAGACCTTTCGCCTGGAGTACAGCGAAGGCTTGCCGCTGGATCAAGTCGCCTTTGGCCATGGGCGCAGTGCGCAGCAGGTGTCTCAACTGACTGCGTTGACCAAGGCCAAGTACGACTTCATCAACGACAGCCTGTACATCGCCAGCCGCGGTGGTTCGCAACTGATGAACCAGATTTCCCTGGCGCTCAAACAAGGCACGCCACAGGCCGCGCCAGACCCCCTGGGCATGCCGCCCGACGCGCGTTTCACCCTGCTGGTGGCCCATGACACCAATATTTCCTACCTGCGCACGCTGCTGGGGTTTCGCTGGACCCTGGGGGACTACCTGGAGGGCAATATCCCGCCGGTGGGCAGCCTGCAATTCGAGCGCTACAAGCAGGTCGCGAGCGGGCGCTATTTCCTGCGGGTGGCGTTCGAGGCGCAGTCCCTGGAGCAGATTCGTCAGTTGACGCCGTTGTCGATGTCTCAGCCGCCGTTACACGCCGATATGGCCGGTGCTGAGGGCTGTGTCGACACAAACGCGGGCGTACTGTGTCCATTAGCCAGTGCCTTGCAACGGCTGGATCGAAACATCGATCGCACCGCGCTGACGCCTTACCACTATCCATAACCCCCCGAGCCTCCTATCCTCGGCAAAACTTTTCCGAGGAGCGGAACATGGCAGGAAGCAGCTTACTGGTACTGATCGACGACATCGCCGCCGTCCTCGACGATGTCGCCCTGATGACCAAGATGGCCGCCAAGAAGACCGCCGGCGTGCTCGGCGATGACTTGGCGCTCAACGCCCAGCAAGTTTCCGGTGTGCGCGCCGAACGGGAAATTCCGGTGGTGTGGGCGGTGGCCAAGGGCTCGTTTATCAACAAGTTGATCCTGGTGCCCACTGCGCTGTTGATCAGTGCTTTCGCGCCCTGGGCAGTGACTCCGTTGTTGATGCTCGGCGGCGCCTACCTGTGTTTCGAAGGCTTCGAGAAACTCGCGCATAAATTCCTGCACAGCAAAGCTGAAGACCAGGCCGAACACACGCAATTGGTCGAAGCCGTGGCCGACCCGGCAACCGATCTGGTGGCCTTTGAAAAGGACAAGATCAAAGGGGCGATCCGCACCGACTTTATCCTCTCGGCGGAAATCATCGCCATCACCCTCGGCACCGTGGCCGATGCGCCCTTGATGCAACAGGTGATCGTGCTGTCGGGCATTGCCATTGTCATGACCATCGGCGTCTACGGACTGGTGGCCGGTATCGTCAAGCTGGATGACTTGGGCCTGTGGCTCACCCAGAAGCCCGGCCAGATGGCGCGCAGTATCGGCGGCGGGATCCTGCGGGCGGCGCCGTACATGATGAAGAGCTTGTCGGTGATAGGGACGGCGGCGATGTTCCTGGTCGGCGGCGGCATCCTGACCCATGGCGTGCCGGTGGTGCATCACTGGATCGAGGGCGTGAGCCAGAGCACCGGTGGATTGGCGTGGTTGATGCCGACGTTACTGAATGCGGTGGCGGGGGTTATTGCGGGTGCGCTCGTATTGGCGCTGGTCAGCGTGGTGGGCAAGACCTGGAAAGCGCTCAAGGCATAAATCGCCGACACAAAAAAAAAGGCCATTCAATCGAATGGCCTTTTTTGTCGGCGTTATTTACTCGGCAATCTGCAACTTGCGTGATTCGGTATAGATGTAGCGCACCTTCTCGTACTCGAACGGCGAGTTCATCTGACCGTAGCGGAAGCTGGTCTGGTAGCGCTTGTCGACGGCACGCAGGGCCCAGATTTCCGGGTGGTTGGAGCTGACTTCGGAGACGTTCAGGAAGTTGATCTCGGTTTCGGCACCGTAGTCGACGATCAGGCCGGTGGTGTCGCGCAGGTTCGACGGGCCGAAGATCGGCAGCACCAGGTAGGCGCCGCCGGGTACGCCGTAGAAGCCCAGGGTCTGGCCGAAGTCTTCGCTCTGGCGCGGTAGGCCCATGGCGGTAGCCGGGTCCCACAGGCCGGCGATGCCGATGGTGGTGTTGAGCAACAGGCGCCCGGTGGTTTCCAGGGAGCGATGGCCCTTGAGCTGCAACAGGCTGTTCAACAGATTGGGGACGTCGCCCAGGTTGTTGAAGAAGTTGCTCACGCCGGTCCGCAGGAAGCTTGGCGTGACGTAGCGGTAACCGTCGACCACCGGCAGGAACACCCATTGGTCGAAGCGGTAGTTGAAGTGGTAAACGCGGCGGTTCCACGACTCCAGCGGGTCATACACGTTGAGTGCGGTGAGCGACGAACGCTCGAACTCGCGTTGGTCCAGGCCCGGGTTGAACTTGAGTTTGGTCAGCGGTTCCTTGAAACCGTCGGAGTCTACTACGGTGGGTGTGTGGGCCTTGCTGTTGTCGGCATTGGCCACGCCTGCGCACATTAAAGCGGCGAGCAGAAGAAGATATTTAGCCACGGAAGAACTCCAGCATGGCGTCGGCGTTGACGCGGTAATTGAGGTTGCCGCAGTGGCCGCCCAGTGGGTAGACGGTCAAGCGATCGCCGAAGGTTTTACGTAGGAAACCGAGGTCGCCGGGGCCCAGGATCACGTCGTCGGCATTGTGCATGACGGCGATTTTCGGGCTGTCGTGCAGGTAGTCCTTGAGGGCGTACAGGCTGACCTGGTCAACCAGTTGCAACAGACTGCCGCCATCGGAACGGGCGCGCCACATCGGGATTACCTGCTCAGTGAGGTAGCAGTCGAAGTCGCATTGCAGCGCACGCTTGAGGAACGGCGTGAGGCTGGTGCCTTCGGTGATCGGGTACTTCGGCGGGATGATCAGGCCGCGGCGGTTGATCAGGTCCGAGGTGAAGGCGATGTCGGCCGCCGAGAAGCGAAACGAGGTGCCGATCAGCATGGCCATCTGTTCGTTGGTCAGGTGCTGCTTGGAGTTCTGGAAGTCGTAGAGTAGGGCATCGTTGAGGTCGATGTAGCCCTTTTGCTGGAAGTAGCGGGTCAGTTTATTCAGCACCAGCTCATAGAAAGTGGTGGTGTTGTTGATGCCCTTGACCTCGGTCTGTACCAGCTTGTCGAGGTTGGTGACGGAGGTATACAGGTTGACCGGTGGGTTAAGCAGCAGCACTTTCTTGAAGTTGAAGCTGCGACGGGTCTCGTCGAGCTTGCTGACAAACGCCGCGTCCAGGGCGCCAAGGCTGTAGCCGGTAAGGTAGAAGTCGGTCACCGGCAGCGAGGCGTTCTGTGCGCGCACGGCCTGCATCACGCGGTACATATCTTCGGCATCTTCCTGGCTGATGCCGGGGGTGGCGAAGCGCGAAGCCGAGGCGATGAAGTCGAAGCTGGTCGGCGAAGACAACTGCACCACGTGGTAGCCGGCCTGGTAATACAGCTTTTTCAGGTACTCGTTGATGCTGCTGTCAAAGCGCGCGCCGGTGCCGGCGATCAGGAAGATCAGCGGCGCGGCGCGATCCTGCTTGGCGATTCGGTAGGTCAGTTTCTTCACCGCCCAGAAATTGTCGGGCAGGCTGAATTCGCGCTCGGGGCGCATGTTCAGGGTGTAGTCGGACTGGTTGATCTCGTCGTCGGTCGGCAGTTTGGGCCGAAGGTCAGGCGGGGTGGTGGCGATGGTCGCTTCGAACGGGTTCGTCAAAGGGAAGCCATAGCTGGCTTGGTCAATGTCGACGGCCAGTGCTGACGCACTCAAAAATAGGCTGCCCAGCAAGGCAGCACAGCGCAAGGAACGGAGCATGACTTAATCCCTAAGAGGAAACGTGCTGAATGAAGTTCGCAGGCTATGACCACCGCGTTGCCACCGAAGTGCCAGCCTTCGGCACGAAAAGTCGGAAAAAAACGTCGGAATCGGGGTAATAGTCGGCAGACGATACACTTTGCCACGTATTGGTGAACACTAATTGTGTGTATGTATCTTGCTAACGGCCGCTGGCGCATTAAGCTGAGCGCCGTTTTTGCCTTTCGGAGTGCCCCATGTCCCGCCGCTTGCCGTTGATCCTGCTGCTTATCGCCCTGCCGTTATGGCTGGCTGCCAGTTATGCCGCACGTTACGGCTTCATGGAGGATGGCCAGTGGGTTGGCATCTGTGCCGATGAGGCCAGCCGCTGGGAATGCCAGGTGCGGTCGAACCTGGGCTTGATGATTCACTTCAAAGTGATGGGCTGGGCTGCGTTGGTGACCTCGGTGCTGGCGTTTTTCGTGCCGGGTCGTGCGGGGTGGGGCTTGGCCGTGTTGGGCCTGGTGTTCGGGTTCCCGGCCCTGGCGTTGTACAACACCACGTTTGCGGTGTTTGCGGTAGTGATTGCGGGGTTGCGGTTGGTCAGGCAGCCGCGGGGCGCCTGATAGGGCTGATCCGAAGCGTAGCCCCCTCCCACATTTGTAAGGAGAGGGCGACAGCCGATGGCGGTCTTAAGCCTTGCGCATCCGCAAGCACCGCCACAAGGCCACAACCATCAACACGCTGACCAGCGCCCAGCCCCATGCCTGCTGGTTGAACAGCCCTTCGCGGTACAGCTGCGGCGCAATGCCGGCACCGATGATAAAGGTCAGCAGGGCAATTTCCCGGCGCGGCCCGGTCACTGGGCGAACCAGATAGACCAAGGCGGGCAGTACCAGCGCGGCACTTGGGAAGCTGCGATAACGTGGGTCGAACACCAGTGCCAGCATCATCACCGCGCCCGCGAACCCGGCCGTCGCCACCAGCCAACCGGCGCGGTGCTCCAGCCAGTCGAAGGCACGCGCGCGCCAACCATGGCGAGTGCTCAGGGCCAGGGCGGCATGGGCCAGCACCAGCAGGTTCAGCGCCACCAGCAAGCCGGCCCATACCCACTCATCATTAAAGCGTGCGGTCACGCGGGTGAGTTCGGCCCAGGTGCCGATAGAGCAGGCCGCGACGCCCCCCAGCAGCGGCAACAACCAGGCAGCGCGGGTGCTGCGGACGCGGCCACCGAGCACCAGGGTACCCAGCAGGATAAGCCCGCCCATGCCCAGCCATAGTGGCCAGTACGGCACATTGGTCACCGGGCCAGCAAGGATGCCCTTGTCCTGGCGATCCGCATCGAACAGGCCCCAGTAACCGCCTACGGCGCCTTCGCTGGCGCGCTTCCACGGTTGGTCGAAGGCTTCGATCAGGTTGTAGCGCCAGCCGTTGGCCTCAGCCATGGCGACAAAACCACGCATGAACTTGGCTTCATTGACTCGGCTCGGCACGGCGGTTTCGCGCTGGCGGCCTTCGCTCGGCCAGCCGGTCTCGCCGATCATCACGTCCTTGGGGGCGAACTTATTGCCGAAGGTCTGGCGCACATCCCCTACATGCTTGAGCGCCTGGTCGATGCCCGACGGGTCATCTTCCCAGTACGGCAGCAGGTGAATGGTCAGGAAATCCACCGCCGGGGCGATTTCCGGGTGTTGCAGCCAGAACTCCCAGACATCGGCGTAGGTGACCGGCTGCTTGATCTGGCTTTTGACTTTATGGATCAGCTTCACCAACTGCGCGGCGGTGACTTCCTTGCGCAGCAGGGTTTCGTTGCCGACGATCACCGAGGTCACCACGTCGGCGTTGGCATTGGCCGAGGCGATCAGGGCGTCGACTTCTTTCTCGGTGTCGACGGGGTTACTGTTGACCCAGGCGCCGATCATCAACTTCAACCCATGCTTGCGCGCCAGGTCCGGCAAGGCTTCCAGGCCGGTCATGGAATAGGTGCGGATGCATTCGAAGCGGGTGGCGAGCAGGGCCAGGTCGGCGTCCATGCGCTCGGGGCGCAGCGTGAACGGCTGGTCGAACGGCGATTGGTCCTTGTCGAATGGCGTGTAGGACGCACATTGCAGCTTGTGGCTGGCGCTGGCGACGTCCGGCAGGACCACCGGCCGGCCGAGGCCATACCAGTAGCCGACAAGGGCAAGCACGGCAAGGATCAGGGCGAAGCAATAGGGCAGGGCAGGGAAGCGGGCATTGGCGGGCATGGTCGGCTTATCTGGGGGGGCAAAGGCGCGCATCTTACCCGGATTTAGCCCGTCCCAGTGCAGCAGCATAATTTTGACATGCAAAGTTCGGGCGGGATTGTGGCGCTATGTCCTACAAAATGACTTGCTGGCGATGTGATGTCGTTTCTTGCTTACCTGAGGTCGCGGACAGAGCAGGTCGAAGATTGGCGCAGGTTGATGATCGAAGTGTCAGCACTCCACTGATGTCGCAACAGCCGAATCGATGCGCGTGAAGGGGGCGCGGTGCACCACATAACAACAGGTTGACGTCGCTCGGCATCCGTCGGGCGCAGCACTTTCGGGGAAGTACTATGAAGATGCGACGACTCTTGGGCGCAGCTGCCACTCTGGTAGTTGCGATGGGCTCCACACTGGCCAGCGCCGACAGCAAGACCCTGAGCATCGGCTACGTGGACGGCTGGTCCGACAGCGTTGCCACCACCCATGTGGCGGCAGAGGTGATCAAGGAAAAGCTCGGTTATGACGTGAAACTGCAAGCGGTCGCCACCGGGATCATGTGGCAGGGTGTGGCCACCGGCAAGCTCGACGCCATGCTCTCCGCCTGGCTGCCCGTGACGCACGGTGAGTACTGGGCCAAGAACAAGGACAAAGTGGTCGACTACGGCCCCAACTTCAAGGATGCGAAGATCGGCCTGATCGTGCCGGAGTACGTCAAGGCCAAGTCCATCGAAGACCTCAAGACCGATACCACCTTCAAGAACAAGATCGTTGGGATTGACGCCGGTTCAGGCGTGATGCTCAAGACCGACGAAGCCATCAAGGCTTATGGCCTGGACTACAAGCTGCAAGCCAGCTCCGGCGCCGCAATGATCGCCGAACTGACCCGTGCCGAAGACAAGCAGGAATCCATCGCGGTCACCGGTTGGGTGCCACACTGGATGTTCGCCAAGTGGAAACTGCGTTTCCTGGACGATCCAAAAGGGATTTATGGTGCTGCTGAAACCGTCAACAGCATCGGCAGCAAGGGCCTGGAGAAGAAAGCGCCGGAAGTCGCGGCCTTCCTGAAGAAATTCCAGTGGGCCTCCAAGGACGAAATCGGCGAAGTCATGCTGGCCATTCAAGAGGGCGCCAAGCCTGATGCAGCGGCCAAGGATTGGGTTGCAAAGCACCCTGAGCGTGTAGCCGAGTGGATCGGTAAGTAACAGACCCTGATATACCTTTGTGGGAGGGGGCTTGCCCCCGATGGCAATCTGTCAGCTATCGATGTGCTGGCTGACACACTGTCATCGGGGGCAAGCCCCCTCCCACATTAATTTCATCCCTTGCAAATCCTCCTGCATTCTCCCGATCCCTCGCTACACTCGATCTAAGACTAAGGTCGTCTGGAACCTCTACGGCAGCCGCATACAGTGGATACGTTCCAATAATAAAAAAGCTGTGCTGCGAGGATAAAAACAATGAACGACAGCATTTACCTCTCGATTCAAAACAGCCCGCGCTTCAAGGAGCTGGTGAGAAAAAGGGAAAGGTTCGCCTGGATTCTCTCGGCGATCATGCTAGGGCTTTACTCCGGATTCATCCTGTTGATCGCCTACGGGCCGCAAATACTGGGCGCTAAACTCAGCCCCGGTTCATCCATCACCTGGGGAATCCCCATCGGTGTCGGGCTGATTGTCTCGGCCTTTGTGCTCACCGGCATCTACGTGCGACGCGCCAACGGCGAATTCGACGACCTGAACAATGCGATTCTCAAGGAGGCTGCGCAATGATCCGTCGTCTATTGGCTGTATTCGGCGCTTCGGTCTTCGCGCCCGCTGTCTGGGCGGCGGATGCATTGACCGGTGAAGTGCACAAACAACCGCTGAATATTCCAGCGATCCTGATGTTCGTGGCCTTTGTCGGCGCGACATTGTGCATTACCTATTGGGCATCCAAGCGCAACAAGTCGGCGGCCGACTACTACGCGGCCGGCGGCAAGATCACCGGTTTCCAGAACGGCCTGGCGATTGCCGGCGACTATATGTCGGCCGCGTCCTTCCTGGGGATTTCCGCACTGGTCTATACCTCTGGCTACGATGGCCTGATCTACTCGATCGGCTTCCTGGTGGGCTGGCCGATCATTTTGTTCCTGATCGCCGAGCGCCTGCGTAACCTGGGCAAATACACGTTTGCCGACGTGGCGTCCTACCGCCTCGGGCAAACCCAGATCCGCAGCCTGTCGGCGTGTGGCTCGCTGGTGGTGGTTGCGTTCTACCTGATTGCGCAGATGGTTGGCGCGGGCAAGCTGATCCAACTGCTGTTCGGCCTGGATTACCATGTGGCGGTGATCCTGGTGGGTATCCTGATGTGCATGTACGTGCTGTTCGGCGGCATGCTGGCAACCACCTGGGTGCAGATCATCAAGGCCGTGCTGCTGTTGTCCGGTGCCTCGTTCATGGCGCTGATGGTGATGAAGCACGTCAACTTCGACTTCAACATGCTGTTTTCCGAGGCGATCAAGGTTCACCCTAAAGGTGAGGCGATCATGAGCCCCGGCGGTTTGGTGAAAGACCCGATCTCGGCATTGTCCCTGGGCCTGGCGCTGATGTTCGGTACCGCCGGCCTGCCGCACATCCTGATGCGCTTCTTCACGGTGAGCGATGCCAAGGAAGCGCGTAAGAGCGTGCTGTATGCCACTGGCTTTATCGGCTACTTCTACATCCTGACCTTCATCATCGGCTTCGGCGCGATCCTGCTGGTCAGTACCAACCCGGCGTTCAAGGATGCGGCAGGTGCCTTGCTGGGCGGTAACAACATGGCGGCGGTGCACCTGGCCAATGCGGTGGGCGGCAGTATCTTCCTGGGCTTCATCTCGGCCGTGGCGTTTGCCACCATCCTGGCAGTGGTAGCCGGCTTGACCCTCGCGGGTGCCTCGGCGGTGTCCCATGACCTGTACGCCAGCGTGATCAGGAAGGGCAGGGTCAACGAGAAGGACGAGATCCGTGTCTCGAAGATCACCACCATCGCCCTGGCGGTGCTGGCTATCGGCCTGGGTATCCTGTTCGAAAGCCAGAACATTGCGTTCATGGTCGGCCTGGCGTTCTCCATCGCCGCCAGCTGTAACTTCCCGGTGTTGCTGCTTTCCATGTACTGGAAGAATCTCACCACCCGTGGCGCGATGATCGGCGGCTGGTTGGGTCTGGTCAGCGCGGTGGGCCTGATGATCCTGGGGCCAACCATTTGGGTCTCGATCCTGCACCATGAGAAAGCGATCTTCCCGTACGAATATCCGGCGTTGTTCTCGATGATCATTGCGTTCATCGGTATCTGGTTCTTCTCCATCACCGACAAGTCGGCGGCGGCAGTCAAGGAACGTGCGCTGTACTTCCCGCAGTTTGTGCGTTCGCAGACTGGCCTGGGGGCGAGTGGGGCGGTTTCTCACTAAGGTAGTAGCTGGATAAGGAAATGCCCCGGTCGAAAGGCCGGGGCATTTTTTTGTCTGGGGTTCCGGGTTGTCTGTACCAATGTCATCGGGGGCAAGCCCTAATGCCATTCAGTTAAGCGTACATCGCCTTCTGTAGGAGCGAGCTTGCTCGCGAAAAACGTCAACGATAACGCGTGTTTCCTGAATGAACGCGGCGCCTGTAAGTTCTTCGCGAGCAAGCTCGCTCCTACAAAAAAGCCTTAACTGAATGGCATTAGGGCAAGCCCCCTATGGCGGTAGACCAGGCGACACAAACAAAAACGGCCTCCACTGAGGGAGGCCGTTTTCGGTGCAACTAAGCGATGCTTACTTGCGATCTTCCAGCTTGGTGATGTCACGCGACTCGTAGCCGGTGTACAGCTGGCGCGGGCGGCCAATCTTGTACGGGCTGGAGAGCATTTCTTTCCAGTGGGAGATCCAGCCCACGGTCCGCGCCAGGGCGAAGATCACGGTGAACATGCTGGTTGGAATGCCGATCGCCTTGAGGATGATCCCCGAGTAGAAGTCGACGTTCGGGTACAGCGAGCGTTCGATGAAGTACGGGTCGGTCAGGGCGATCTCTTCCAGGCGCATGGCCAGTTCGAGTTGCGGATCGTTGTTGATGCCCAGTTCCTTCAGCACTTCGTCGCAGGTCTGCTTCATGACGGTGGCGCGTGGGTCGCGGTTCTTGTAGACCCGGTGACCGAAGCCCATCAACTTGAACGGATCGTTCTTGTCCTTGGCCTTGGCGATGAACTTGTCGATGTTCGAGACATCGCCGATTTCATCGAGCATGGTCAGTACGGCTTCGTTTGCACCGCCGTGGGCAGGGCCCCACAGTGCGGCGATACCGGCGGCAATACAGGCGAACGGGTTGGCACCCGAAGAGCCTGCCAGGCGCACGGTAGAGGTGGAGGCGTTCTGCTCGTGGTCGGCGTGGAGGATGAAGATCCGGTCCATTGCCTTGGCGAGTACCGGGCTGATCGGTTTGATCTCGCACGGGGTGTTGAACATCATGTGCAGGAAGTTTTCCGCGTACGTCAGGTCGTTGCGCGGGTACATCATGGGTTGCCCCATGGAGTACTTGTAAACCATTGCGGCCAGGGTCGGCATCTTGGCAACCAGGCGGATCGCGGAAATTTCGCGATGCTGCGGGTTATTGATGTCGAGGGAGTCGTGATAGAAGGCAGACAGGGCGCCAACCACACCGCACATGACGGCCATCGGGTGGGCGTCGCGGCGGAAGCCGTTGAAGAAGGTCTTCAACTGCTCGTGAACCATGGTGTGGTTCTTGACGGTGCTGACGAACTGGGCTTTTTGCTCGGCTGTTGGCAGTTCGCCATTTAGCAGCAGGTAGCAGGTTTCCAGGTAGTCCGATTTTTCAGCCAGTTGCTCGATCGGGTAGCCCCGGTGCAGCAAAATGCCATTATCGCCATCGATATAGGTGATCTTCGACTCGCAAGAGGCGGTCGACATGAAGCCTGGGTCGAAAGTGAAACGGCCCGTGGCCGTCAGGCCCCGTACGTCGATAACATCGGGACCAACGGTGCCGGTTAAAATGGGCAGCTCGACGGGGGCTGCGCCCTCGATGATCAACTGCGCTTTTTTGTCAGCCATGTGGCCTCCTATTTATGCTTCAAATCATCAGACAGACCCCCCACGCAGGGCCCGCACCACTATAGTGAGATAAATTCAGATGTCAATTTGCCTAAAGTCTTGCTCCAGAAGGCTTTAACCGTACTTTTTCCTCGAAATTGACTGCCATTTACGCCTTTTATCCCTCCAGCGCAATCCGCTATTAGGGTGAGGTGCGCGCGTTGTCATTAGTAACCTAACTGTCTATACTCGGCCACCGACCGCCAAGGGCTTTTGGGCTTGCTTTCATTGGGGGTCGCACTCCCTGGGTGGTGCTTACCTGACCAGTGCACTCCCCTACAACTTTGCCCTGATTGTTAGGGGCTCTTCAGTGTGAAAAAAAAGCCGTGAAGAATAGCCAACGACCTGTAAACCTTGACCTAAGGACCATCAAACTCCCCATCACCGGCGTTACGTCGTTCCTGCACCGTGTTTCCGGCATCATCCTGTTCCTGGGCCTGGGCATCATGCTTTATGCATTGAGCAAATCCCTGGGTTCCGAGGAAGGTTATGCCGAGGTGAAGGCATGCTTGACCAGCCCGCTGGCCAAGTTCGTAGCATGGGGCCTCCTGTCCGCTCTGCTTTATCACCTGGTAGCCGGCGTGCGCCACTTGATTATGGATATGGGCATCGGTGAGACGCTGGAAGGCGGCCGCCGCGGCTCGAAAATCGTCATCGCCATTTCCGTGGTGCTGATCGTTCTGGCAGGAGTTTGGATATGGTAACCAGCGTAACGAATCTGTCGCGTTCGGGCCTCTATGACTGGATGGCACAGCGTGTGTCTGCGGTCGTTCTCGCGGCTTATTTCATTTTCCTGATCGGATACCTCGTCGCAAACCCGGGCATTGGCTATGAGCAATGGCACGGGTTGTTTTCCCACAATGCGATGCGAATCTTCAGTCTGCTGGCCCTTGTAGCCCTGGGCGCTCACGCCTGGGTCGGCATGTGGACCATCGCGACCGACTACCTGACGCCGATGGCGCTGGGCAAGCCCGCGACCGCAGTACGGTTTCTCTTCCAGGCAGTATGCGGCGTCGCGATGTTCGCTTACTTCGTCTGGGGTGTGCAGATTCTTTGGGGTATCTGATCCATGGCTAACATTCCAACTATTTCCTTCGACGCCATCATTATTGGTGGTGGCGGTGCTGGCATGCGCGCAGCGCTGCAGCTGGCTCAGGGTGGTCACAAGACTGCCGTGATCACCAAGGTGTTCCCGACGCGTTCCCATACCGTATCGGCCCAGGGTGGCATCACCTGCGCCATCGCGTCTGCCGACCCGAACGATGACTGGCGCTGGCACATGTACGATACCGTCAAGGGTTCCGACTACATCGGTGACCAGGACGCTATCGAATACATGTGTCAGGAAGGCCCGGCCGCGGTGTTCGAGCTGGACCACATGGGCCTGCCGTTCTCCCGTACCGAGCAGGGCCGTATCTACCAGCGTCCATTCGGCGGCCAGTCGAAGGATTACGGTAAAGGCGGCCAGGCTGCCCGTACATGCGCCGCCTCCGACCGTACCGGTCACGCGTTGCTGCACACCCTTTATCAGGGCAACCTGAAAGCCGGCACCACGTTCCTGAACGAGTACTACGCGGTTGACCTGGTGAAAAACCAGGACGGCGCATTCGTCGGCGTGATCGCCATCTGCATCGAAACCGGTGAAACCACCTATATCCGCGCCAAGGCGACTGTTCTGGCGACCGGTGGTGCAGGTCGTATCTACGCTTCGACTACCAATGCCCTGATCAACACCGGTGACGGCGTCGGCATGGCACTGCGTGCCGGCGTGCCGGTACAGGACATCGAAATGTGGCAGTTCCACCCGACCGGTATTGCCGGCGCTGGTGTACTGGTTACCGAAGGTTGCCGTGGTGAAGGTGGCTACCTGATCAACAAGAACGGCGAGCGTTTCATGGAGCGCTATGCTCCGAACGCGAAAGACCTTGCCGGTCGTGACGTTGTAGCCCGTTCGATGGTCAAGGAAATCATTGCCGGTAACGGCTGTGGCCCGAATGGCGACCACGTGCTGCTCAAGCTCGATCACCTTGGCGAAGAAGTGCTGCACAGCCGCCTGCCCGGTATTTGCGAGCTGTCCAAGACCTTCGCGCACGTTGACCCGGTCGTTGCCCCGGTTCCGGTCGTTCCGACTTGCCACTATATGATGGGCGGTGTTCCGACCAACATTCATGGCCAGGCGATCACCCAGAACGCAGACGGTGTGGACGAGATCATCCATGGTCTGTTCGCCGTGGGCGAAGTGGCTTGCGTATCGGTTCACGGCGCCAACCGCCTGGGCGGCAACTCGCTGCTTGACCTGGTGGTATTCGGTCGTGCTGCTGGCCTGCACCTGGAAAAGGCGCTGACCGACGGCATCGAATACGATGACGCTACCGACGCCAACATCGAAGCGGCCCTGGCACGTCTGACCGCTCTGAACGAGCGTACTGATGGCGAGGACGTGGCTACCCTGCGTCGCGAGCTGCAAAGCTGCATGCAGAACTACTTCGGTGTATTCCGTACTGGCGAATACATGCAGAAGGGTATTGCCCAGCTGGCTGACCTGCGCAAGCGTATCGCCAACGTCAAGATCAACGATAAGAGCCAGGCGTTCAACACCGCTCGTATCGAAGCCCTTGAGCTGCAAAACCTGCTGGAAGTGGCCGAAGCGACTGCGATTGCCGCTGAGGTTCGTAAGGAATCCCGTGGTGCTCACGCTCGTGAAGACTATGAAGATCGCGACGACGAGAACTGGCTGTGCCACACCCTGTACTTCCCGGGTGAAAAGCGCGTTGCCAAGCGTGCCGTGAACTTCTCGCCGAAGACGGTTCCGACGTTTGAACCGAAGATTCGGACTTACTAAGGGTGGCTGCCATGTTGAAAGTCAGTGTTTATCGCTACAACCCTGATCAGGACGCTGCGCCGTTCATGCAGGAGTTCCAGGTCGATACCGGTGGTAAAGACCTGATGGTGCTGGATGTATTGGCCCTGATCAAAGAGCAGGACGAAGGTTTCTCCTATCGTCGCTCTTGCCGTGAAGGTGTGTGCGGGTCCGACGGCATGAACATCAACGGCAAGAACGGCCTGGCGTGCATCACGCCGCTGTCCGCCGTTGTTAAAGGCAACAAGCTGATCGTTCGTCCACTGCCAGGTTTGCCGGTTATCCGTGACCTGGTCGTCGATATGAGCATCTTCTACAAGCAATACGAGAAAGTTAAGCCATTCCTGCAGAACGACACGCCGGCTCCGGCCATCGAACGTCTGCAGTCCCCGGAAGAGCGTGAAAAGCTCGATGGCCTGTACGAGTGCATCCTGTGCGCTTGCTGCTCGACGTCGTGCCCATCCTTCTGGTGGAACCCGGACAAGTTCCTGGGCCCAGCCGCTCTGCTGCAAGCGTACCGCTTCCTGGCAGACAGCCGTGACACCAAGACTGCCGAGCGTCTGGCTTCACTGGATGACCCGTTCAGCGTATTCCGCTGCCGCGGGATCATGAACTGCGTCAACGTATGTCCCAAAGGCTTGAACCCGACTAAAGCCATTGGTCACATCCGTAACATGTTGCTGCAAAGCGGCGTGTAACTGACGTTGTAGCAAAGCAGGACCGTTGTGCCCGTAAATGCTGCGGCGCAGGCTTCAACCGGCGCCGTAGTTTTAACTTGAGCAGCGACTTACAAAGCCGCGGCTCTTATTTTGAAGAAATGAGACAAGCAGGGGCATTCGGGTTGGTACCCGAACTATCAGCGTGATCCTAAGTGGCTTGTTTTGGTCGCTGCACTTGGCCTTTTGCAAGCAAACTCGGTGTTTTCGCCGGTGGTGTCCCCAAATCGAGGGTGACCAAGCATGCAAGAAAGCGTGATGCAGCGCATGTGGAACAGCGGCTATCTTTCAGGTGGTAACGCTGCCTATGTGGAAGAGCTTTATGAGCTCTACCTGCACGACCCTAACGCTGTGCCAGAAGAATGGCGCACCAAATTTCAGACGTTGTCTTCAGACGGCAACGCTGCCACCGATGTATCGCACGCAACAATTCGCGATCAGTTCGTGCTGCTGGCAAAGAACCAGCGCCGCGCCCAGCCGGTTTCCGCCGCAAGCGTGAGCAGTGAGCACGAGAAGAAGCAAGTTGAAGTACTGCGACTGATCCAGGCCTACCGTATGCGTGGCCACCAGGCGGCCCAGCTCGACCCGCTGGGGCTCTGGAAGCGTCCTGCACCTGCAGACCTGTCGATCAATCATTACGGCTTGACCAATGCCGATCTTGATACGACCTTCCGTGCCGGCGACCTGTTCATCGGCAAAGAGGAAGCGAGCCTACGCGAAATTCACGAAGCGTTGCAGCAGACATATTGCCGCACCATCGGCGCTGAGTTTACGCACATCACCGATTCCGAACAGCGCCACTGGTTCCAGCACCGTCTCGAAGGCGTGCGTGGCCGTCCGGTGTTGTCCGCCGATGTGCGCAGCCACTTGCTTGAGCGTGTGACCGCAGCCGAAGGTCTCGAGAAATACCTGGGCACCAAATACCCGGGCACCAAGCGTTTCGGCCTGGAAGGCGGCGAGAGCCTGATTCCGATGCTCGATGAGCTGATCCAGCGTTCCGGTTCCTACGGCACCAAGGAAATCGTGATCGGCATGGCCCACCGTGGCCGCTTGAACGTGCTGGTCAACACCTTTGGCAAGAACCCGCGCGAGCTGTTCGACGAGTTCGAAGGCAAGAAGAAGGTCGAGCTGGGTTCCGGTGACGTTAAATACCACCAGGGCTTCTCGTCCAACGTGATGACCACCGGTGGTGAAGTTCACCTGGCCATGGCCTTCAACCCATCCCACCTGGAAATCGTTTCTCCAGTGGTCGAGGGTTCGGTCCGTGCTCGCCAGGATCGTCGTAACGATTCCACCGGTGAAAAGGTCCTGCCGATTTCCATCCACGGTGACGCGGCATTCGCCGGTCAAGGCGTGGTCCTGGAAACCTTCCAGATGTCGCAGACTCGCGGCTTCAAGACCGGCGGCACCGTTCACATCGTCATCAACAACCAGGTGGGCTTCACCATCAGCAACCCGTTGGACGCGCGTTCCACCGAGTACGCCACCGACGTTGCCAAGATGATCCAGGCGCCGATCCTCCATGTGAATGGTGATGATCCGGAAGCCGTGCTGTTCGTGACCCAACTGGCTGTCGACTACCGCATGCAGTTCAAGCGTGACGTGGTGATCGACCTGGTTTGCTACCGCCGTCGCGGTCACAACGAAGCCGATGAACCAAGCGGCACCCAGCCGTTGATGTACCAGCAGATCACCAAGCAGCGCACCACCCGTGAGCTGTATGCCGAAAGCCTGATCAAGGCCGGTATCGTTGATGATGCGCGTGTTCAGGCGAAGATCGATGAATACCGCAACGCGCTGGACAATGGTCTGCATGTAGTAAAAAGCCTGGTCAAAGAGCCGAACAAAGAGTTGTTCGTTGATTGGCGTCCGTACCTGGGTCACACCTGGACGGCGCGTCACGACACCTCGTTCGATCTGAAGACCCTGCAGGAACTGTCCGCCAAGCTGCTGGAAATCCCGGATGGCTTCGTGGTACAGCGCCAGGTTGCGAAGATCTACGAAGACCGTCAGAAGATGCAAGCCGGCGGCCTGCCGATCAACTGGGGTTATGCCGAAACCATGGCGTACGCGACCCTGGCGTTCGAAGGTCACCCGATCCGCATGACCGGCCAGGACATCGGCCGTGGTACGTTCTCGCACCGTCACGCGGTATTGCACAACCAGAAAGACGCGGGCACCTACATCCCGTTGCAGAACCTGTACGAAGGCCAGCCACGTTTCGACCTGTACGATTCGTTCCTGTCCGAAGAAGCCGTACTGGCGTTCGAATACGGTTACTCGACCACTACGCCTAACGCGCTGGTGATCTGGGAAGCCCAGTTCGGCGACTTCGCCAACGGCGCACAGGTGGTGATCGACCAGTTCATCACCAGCGGTGAGCACAAGTGGGGCCGTCTGTGCGGTCTGACCATGCTGCTGCCACACGGTTATGAAGGTCAGGGCCCGGAGCACTCCTCGGCCCGTCTGGAGCGTTACCTGCAGCTGTGCGCCGAGCACAACATCCAGGTGTGCGTGCCGACCACCCCGGCGCAGATCTACCACTTGCTGCGTCGCCAGGTGATCCGCCCGCTGCGCAAGCCGCTGGTAGTGCTGACCCCGAAATCGCTGCTGCGTCACAAATTGGCCATCTCGACCCTGGAAGATCTGGCGGATGGTTCGTTCCAGACCGTGATTCCAGAAATCGATACGCTGGACGCCGCCAAGGTCACTCGCCTGATCCTGTGCAGTGGCAAGGTCTACTACGATCTGCTGGAAAAACGCCGTGCCGAAGGCCGCGAAGACATCGCCATCGTGCGTATCGAGCAGCTTTACCCGTTCCCGGAAGATGACCTGATGGAGATCATCGCGCCTTACACCAACCTCACGAATGTCGTGTGGTGTCAGGAAGAACCGATGAACCAGGGCGCGTGGTACAGCAGCCAGCATCACCTGCGTCGCAGCATCGGTAACCACAACAAGGCCCTGGGCCTGGAGTATGCCGGTCGTGATGCTTCTGCTGCACCTGCTTGTGGTTATGCGTCGATGCACGCCGAGCAGCAGGAAAAACTGCTGCAAGATGCTTTCACTGTTTAACGCCTTCGCGCTGACTGAAACCGAATTTTAAGGACCCACAGATAATGGCTATCGAAATCAAAGCCCCGTCATTCCCGGAATCGGTTGCCGATGGCACCGTTGCCACCTGGCACAAGAAACCGGGCGAGGCCGTCAAGCGTGACGACCTGATCGTCGACATCGAGACTGACAAAGTCGTACTGGAAGTGTTGGCCGAAGCCGACGGCGTCCTGGGCGCAATCGTTGCCAACGAGGGCGACACCGTCCTGTCCAACCAGGTCCTGGGCTCGATCGAAGAGGGCAGTGCCGCCGCCGCTCCAGCCGCCGCTGCACCGGCTGTCGCTGCTTCGGCTCCAGCTGCCGCACCGGCTGCTGGTGGTGAAGACCCAATCGCTGCCCCGGCTGCGCGTCAGCTGGCGGAAGAAAACGGCATCAACCTGGCTTCCATCAAAGGCACTGGCAAAGACGGCCGTGTGACCAAGGAAGACGTGGTTGCTGCAGTTGAAGCCAAGAAAAACGCTCCGGCTGCCGCGCCTGCCAAGGCTGCTGCCCCAGCCGCCGCTGCGCCTGTGTTCGCTGCCGGCGACCGCACCGAGAAGCGCGTACCGATGACCCGCGTGCGTGCCACCGTGGCCAAGCGCCTGGTTGAAGCCCAGTCGAACATGGCGATGCTGACCACGTTCAACGAAGTCGACATGACCGAAGTCATGGCCCTGCGTTCGAAGTACAAGGACCTGTTCGAGAAGTCCCACAACGGCGTGCGCCTGGGCTTCATGTCGTTCTTCGTGAAAGCGGCCACCGAAGCGCTGAAGCGCTTCCCGGCAGTCAACGCTTCCATCGACGGCAGCGACATCGTCTACCACGGCTATGCAGACATCGGCGTTGCCGTGTCCAGCGACCGTGGCCTGGTGGTTCCGGTTCTGCGTAACGCCGAGCTGATGAGCCTGGCTGAAATCGAAGGCGGCATCGCCGGCTTCGGCAAGAAGGCCCGTGACGGCAAGCTGACCATCGACGAGATGACCGGTGGTACCTTCACCATCACCAACGGTGGTACCTTCGGTTCGATGATGTCGACACCGATCGTCAACCCGCCACAAGCCGCAATCCTGGGCATGCACAACATCATCCAGCGTCCGATGGCCATCAACGGCCAAGTCGTGATCCGCCCAATGATGTACCTGGCGCTGTCGTACGATCACCGCCTGATCGATGGTAAAGAAGCCGTGACTTTCCTGGTGACCATCAAGAACCTGCTGGAAGACCCGGCTCGTCTGCTGCTGGATATCTGATAGAAGCAGCTGCAGGCCTCGAGTGACAGGCTGCCGGAGAAGGCAGCCGGGCTTGGGGCTTGCGGCTTGAAAGCTTGCTGCTAAATAGAGGAACTATTTTCATGTCGCAGAAATTTGACGTTGTAGTGATTGGTGCAGGCCCTGGCGGCTATGTTGCCGCCATCAAGGCCGCACAATTGGGCCTCTCGACTGCTTGCATCGAAAAATACACCGACAAGGAAGGCAAACTGGCATTGGGCGGTACCTGCCTGAACGTTGGTTGCATTCCTTCCAAGGCGCTGCTGGACAGCTCCTGGAAATTCCACGAAGCGCAAAGCGGTTTTGCCATCCACGGCATCAACCACGCTGGCGTGACCATGGACGTACCCGCGATGGTCGGCCGTAAAGCCAACATCGTCAAAGGCCTGACCTCTGGCGTTGCGACCCTGTTCAAGGCCAACGGCGTCACTTCCCTGCAAGGCCACGGCAAACTGCTGGCCGGCAAGAAAGTTGAAATCACCAAGCCAGATGGTTCGGTAGAAATCATCGAAGCCGAGAACGTGATCCTGGCGCCAGGTTCGCGTCCAATCGACATTCCACCGGCACCTGTTGACCAGAAAGTCATCGTTGATTCGACTGGCGCCCTGGAATTCCAAGCCGTGCCTAAGCGCCTGGGCGTGATCGGCGCTGGCGTGATCGGCCTGGAGCTGGGTTCCGTCTGGTCCCGCCTGGGTTCCCAGGTCACCGTGCTCGAAGCCCTGGACACGTTCCTGCTGGCCGCCGACACCGCGGTGTCCAAGGAAGCGCTGAAAACCCTGACCAAGCAAGGTCTGGACATCAAGCTGGGCGCTCGCGTGACCGGCTCGAAGGTTAACGGCGAAGAAGTCGTTGTGACCTACACCGACAAGGATGGCGAACAGACCATCACGTTCGACAAGCTGATCGTCGCCGTGGGTCGCCGTCCAGTGACCACCGACCTGCTGGCTTCCGACAGCGGCGTGAACATCGACGAGCGTGGCTTCATCCACGTTGACGATCACTGCGCTACCACCGTTCCTGGCGTCTACGCCATTGGCGACGTGGTTCGCGGCATGATGCTCGCGCACAAGGCTTCCGAAGAAGGCATCATGGTTGTCGAGCGCATCAAGGGCCATAAAACCCAGATGAACTACGACCTGATCCCATCGGTTATCTACACCCACCCGGAAATTGCATGGGTCGGCAAGAACGAACAGCAGTTGAAAGCTGAAGGCGTTGAAGTTAACGTCGGCACCTTCCCGTTTGCCGCTTCTGGCCGTGCCATGGCAGCCAACGACACCGGTGGTTTTGTCAAAGTCATCGCTGATGCCAAGACTGACCGCGTATTGGGCGTCCACGTGATTGGCCCAGGCGCAGCAGAGCTGGTTCAGCAGGGCGCAATCGGTATGGAATTCGGCACCAGTGCCGAGGACATCGGCATGATGGTCTTCTCCCATCCGACCCTGTCCGAAGCGTTGCACGAAGCCGCGCTGGCAGTGAATGGCCATGCCATCCACATCGCCAACAAGAAGAAGCGCTGAACGAGATAATAAGAAACCACGGCGGTTGCCCGTCGTGAGCCTTGCGCGCAAGACTCACCGCGGAATATCCGCTGGACGCAGTCTTGCGCAGCTTGACCGGGCCCAAGTCCGGCAAGTTGCGTAAGCAGCAGTCACAGGTGGCGCGGCACTCATAATGAGCGCAGCGCCGAATGCGCAGTACCTAACGAAGACGGTAAAAAGCATGAATCTTCACGAGTATCAGGGTAAGCAGCTGTTCGCTGAATACGGCCTGCCAGTTTCCAAGGGCTACGCAGTAGACACCCCGGAAGCAGCAGCAGAAGCTTGCGACAAAATCGGCGGCACTGAATGGGTTGTCAAAGCCCAGGTCCACGCTGGTGGTCGCGGTAAAGCGGGCGGCGTTAAGCTGGTTCGCAGCAAAGAAGACGCCAAGGCCTTCGCACAGCAGTGGCTGGGCAAGCGTCTGGTGACTTACCAGACTGATGCCAATGGCCAGCCAGTCACCAAGATCCTGGTTGAATCGTGCACTGATATCGCTAAAGAGCTGTACCTGGGCGCTGTCGTTGACCGTTCGAGCCGTCGCATCGTGTTCATGGCTTCCACCGAAGGTGGCGTGGACATCGAGAAGATCGCTCACGAAACCCCAGAAAAAATTCTGAAAGCCACGATCGATCCACTGGTTGGCGCTCAGCCATTCCAGGGTCGCGAGCTGGCTTTCCAGCTGGGCCTGGAAGGCAAGCAAGTTGCCCAGTTCGCCAAGATCTTCGTAGGTCTGGCCAAACTGTTCCAGGATCACGATCTGGCCCTGCTGGAAGTGAACCCGCTGGTGATCAAGGCTGACGGCGATCTGCACTGCCTCGACGCCAAGATCAACATCGACGCCAACGCCATGTACCGTCAGCCTAAGCTGAAGACTTTCCACGATCCGTCGCAGGACGATCCGCGCGAAGCGCACGCTGCCAAGTTCGAACTGAACTACGTAGCCCTGGAAGGTAACATCGGTTGCATGGTCAACGGTGCCGGCCTGGCCATGGGTACCATGGACATCGTCAACCTGCATGGCGGCAAACCAGCCAACTTCCTCGACGTAGGCGGTGGTGCTACCAAAGAACGCGTAACCGAAGCCTTCAAGATCATCCTGTCCGACTCCAACGTCGCTGCAGTACTGGTCAACATCTTCGGCGGCATCGTTCGTTGCGACATGATTGCCGAAGGCATCATCGGTGCAGTGAAAGAAGTCGGCGTTAAAATCCCGGTTGTTGTTCGCCTTGAAGGCAACAACGCTGAACTGGGCGCTAAAGTACTGGCAGAAAGCGGTTTGAACATCATCGCGGCTACCAGCCTGACCGACGCTGCTCAACAAGTTGTCAAAGCTGCGGAGGGCAAATAATGAGCGTCCTGATCAATAAAGACACCAAAGTTATCTGCCAGGGTATTACCGGTTCGCAAGGTAGTTTCCACACCCAGCAAGCCATCGAATACGGCACCAAGATGGTTGGCGGCGTAACGCCGGGCAAAGGCGGCACCGAGCACCTGGGCCTGCCCGTGTTCAACACCGTGAAAGACGCTGTAGCTGCCACTGGCGCCACCGCCAGCGTGATCTACGTTCCAGCTCCTTTCTGCAAGGACTCGATCCTGGAAGCGGCATTCGGCGGCATCAAGCTGATCGTGTGCATCACCGAAGGCATTCCTACCCTGGACATGCTGGACGCTAAAGTTAAGTGCGACGAGCTGGGCGTAGTCCTGATCGGCCCTAACTGCCCAGGCGTGATCACTCCAGGCGAATGCAAGATCGGCATCATGCCAGGTCACATTCACTTGCCAGGTAAAGTCGGTATCGTTTCCCGTTCCGGCACCCTGACCTACGAAGCTGTGAAGCAGACCACTGACGCCGGTTTCGGTCAGTCGACTTGCGTCGGCATCGGCGGTGACCCGATTCCAGGTTCGAACTTCATCGACATCCTGAAATTGTTCCAGGAAGACCCGAAGACCGAAGCGATCGTGATGATCGGTGAGATCGGCGGTTCGGCTGAAGAAGAAGCGGCTGCCTACATCAAGGCACACGTGACCAAGCCGGTTGTTTCCTACATCGCTGGTGTGACTGCCCCTGCTGGCAAGCGCATGGGCCATGCTGGCGCAATCATCTCTGGCGGCAAAGGCACTGCAGACGAGAAATTCGCTGCACTGCAAGACGCAGGCGTTAAAACCGTGCGTTCGCTGGCAGACATCGGCAAGGCCCTGGCCGAGCTGACCGGTTGGGCTGTCAAGTAAGCCTCGCGCTTAACTGACGCTTTACCAGGCAAAGGCCACCTTCGGGTGGCCTTTGTGCGTTCTGAGTTTGTTCATTTGCCTGTATTGCCAAATTAGGTATGAAAACGCGACATGAAAGTGTCGCTTATCGGACAGTCCGCCCCGCAACAGTGCGTTCGTCAGGCTAATTCTGTACCCTAGCCGCCTCTTTATGCGCCGACATCCCAAAAGGAAGCCGCGCGCTAGACCCGTCGGTCCCCATAAGGGCCGGCCGTATTTCCCTCATCCATAGGGAATCCCTCTCTAAATTCCGATTCAGTAGTGTGGTATTTCCTCAAATGAAAGTGTTGAAAAGCCAGGATATCCTGGCGTTGGGCTTCATGACTTTTGCCCTGTTCGTGGGCGCTGGCAACATCATTTTCCCGCCTATCGTTGGTTTGCAGTCCGGGCCTCATGTCTGGATGGCGGCGTTGGGCTTCCTGATCACTGCGGTCGGCTTGCCGGTGGTCACCGTGATTGCCCTGGCCAAGGTCGGTGGCGGCATGGACGCATTGAGCAGCCCGATCGGCAAGATCGCCGGTGGCCTGCTCGCGGCAGCGGCGTACCTGGCGGTAGGGCCGCTGTTCGCCACTCCGCGTACCGCGACCGTGTCCTTTGAAGTGGGCCTGGCGCCGCTGACCGGCGAGAGCCCGCTGGCGTTGTTCCTCTACAGCTCGGTGTATTTCCTGGTGGTGTTCTTTGTCTCCCTGTACCCAGGCCGGCTCCTGGACACCGTGGGTCGCTTCCTGGCGCCGCTGAAGATCATCGCGCTGGCCATCCTCGGCATTGCCGCGTTTGCCCTGCCGGCCGGTGAGGTGGGTGTCGCCACCCCGGAATACGTTGCTGCACCGTTCTCTCAAGGCTTTATCAATGGTTACCTGACCATGGATACCCTGGGGGCGCTGGTGTTTGGCATTGTGATCGTCAATGCGATCCGTTCCCGTGGTGTTGAATCGCCCAAGTTGATCACCCGCTACGCGATCATTGCCGGGTTGATTGCGGGCGTAGGTTTGGCGCTGGTGTACATCAGTTTGTTCCGCCTCGGGGCGGGCAGCCATGAAGTCGCTGCTGGCGCAGCCAATGGTGCGGCTGTATTGCACGCCTATGTGCAACACACCTTCGGCTCCCTGGGCAGTGGTTTCCTGGCGGTGTTGATTTCGCTCGCGTGCCTGGTCACCGCCGTCGGCCTGACGTGCGCTTGCGCCGAGTACTTCAGCAAAATCCTGCCCCTGTCCTACAAGACCCTGGTAGTGATCCTGGCGCTGTTCTCGCTGTTCGTGTCGAACCTGGGGTTGACCAAGCTGATTGCGTTCTCGATCCCGGTACTCACCGCGATCTACCCGCCGTGCATCGTGCTGGTGGCCTTGAGCTTCTGCAAAGACTTCTGGCAGGAGCAGGGCCGTATCGTCGGGCCGGTGATGCTGGTGTCGTTTATCTTTGGCTGCATCGACGCGCTCAAGGGCGCCGGCCTGGCGGGCTGGATGCCTTCGCAGCTGGCGAACCTGCCGCTGAGCGAGCAAGGCCTGGCCTGGCTGGTGCCGTCGGTGATGACGCTGGGTGTGGCGGTCGTCATTGATCGCATGCTGGGTAAGCGCAGCGAAGCCATCGCGTAACACGCGGGTTTCATGCAATACAGAAATGCCCCGTATCAATCGATACGGGGCATTTTTTATGCTTTATGAAACTACACCTTCTAAAGTTGGAACTGGATCAGTGTGGGAGGGGGCAAGTCCATCCCACCTTTGAACCGCATTCCGCCATCATTCACCCTGTAATAGGACCCGCATGTCGTTCGTCGAAGCCAATCAGATCCACCTGCTTGCTGCCCTCTGGTTCATCCTGTGTTGGGGTGGCTACACCCGTTATGCCACCTGGAAAGCCCGAGACACCGCGTGCCTGGCCAGCGTGCTGCATTTGTATCGCGAGGACTGGATGCGCCGCATGCTGCTGCGTGACAACCGGATCGCCGACGCCAGCGTGATCGGCAATCTGGAGCGTAATGCCTCATTTTTCGCCTCCAGCACCTTGATCATCCTCGCCGGCATTCTCACGGTGCTGGGTGCTTCCGAGCGGGCGGTGTCATTGCTGGCGGACATCCCCATGGTGCAGCAGGCCTCCCAGGGTATGTCGGAGATCAAGCTGCTCTGCCTGGCGCTGGTCTTCGTCTATGCCTTCTTCACCTTCAGTTGGTGCATGCGCCAGTACAACTTTGCAGCGGTGCTGGTAGGTTCGGCGCCGATGATCGGCGAGCGGCATGTGTCCGAGCAGGAGCGAAAGGCATTTGCCTTGCGAGCGGCACGGGTTATCTCGATGGCAGCCAATCAGTTCAACTTCGGCCTGCGTTCTTATTACTTCGGCATGACCATGCTGGCGTGGTTTGTCAGCCCGTGGTTATTCATGTTGATGAGCGGCGGGGTGGTGCTGGTGCTGTATCGCCGAGAGTTTCATTCCGACGTACTGCAAGTGATGGTGTATACCCAGACGGATACGCCACCTCCGGAAGCGCTCAAAGAAGTGGCTTAGGCTGGATCAGCGTATTAATACGGAGAGTAAAGAACAGCAGACAAAGTAAAGCCCGCTATTTAAGCGGGCTTTCTTTTTGCAGCGAAGCTAATTCAAGCCGCGGTCTCAAGAACCGGTGGCAGGGGTAGCGGGTGCAGCTTCTTTCGCAGCGGCGGCGTTCGATTCAGCCTGAGCTTTGGCAGCATCGGCGTTTTCTTTCGCAGCGTCGTTCACTTTATCCTGAGCTTTGGCCATATCTTTCTGAGCTTGCTCAGAATGCGCGGCGGCATCTTGGGCTTTGTCTTCGGATTTTTTATCGCAGGCAGCGAGACCGAGGGCAGCGGCCAACATCATGGAAATAGCTAAAGTCTTGCGCATGGGGTGTTTCTCCTTATTGAAGATATCTACTGGCCTTTCGAACGTGGGGGGCCAGCATTAGTTCCTTTTATTGCGTAGATATATAAACCTCGCGCGCCAAGGAACTTTCGCCCGTGGCGCCCACTCCGCGGATCAACACTAATAAGAGTCTGGAACGAATGACCGAAAATCCACTGTTAGCGCGTGCCACACGCTTTGTATCGGCGTTGCGCCATTGTCAGGTCCTGGGTATTACCGTTCATCACGCAGATGGAGAGGGTATGACGCTGGTCCTGCCCTACGGGCCGCACATAGTCGGAGACCCCCTGAGCGGGGTGATCCATGGCGGCGCCTTGACCTCGTTGATGGACACTGCCTGCGGCATGGCCACCCTGTGTGTCTTGCCGGAATTCGAGGTGTGTCCGACCCTGGATCTGCGTGTGGACTACATGCATCCGGCCGAACCGCACAAGCCGGTGTACGGCTTCGCCCAGTGCTACCGGGTGACCAGCGACGTGATCTTTACTCGGGGCTTCGCCTATCAGGACGACCCCCAGCAGCCCATTGCCCATGTGGTGGGCACGTTCATGCGCATGGGTAAACGCCTCAAGGGCACGCAGGGATTGGGCAGCACTGTCCAGGGAGAGAAAGCATGACGCACCGGTTCAAAACCCGACTCGAACAAGCCCATCAGCGCGGTAACTACGCGGTGCTGCTCGACCTGATCCCCTACGCCAGGCTGATCGGCATCGAGTGCACCCGCCTGGGCGATGAATTGTTGTTCCGCATGCCGGCCAACCAGGACAACATTGGTAACCCCATATTGCCGGCACTGCACGGTGGCGTGATTGCCGGCTTTATGGAACTGTCGGCGGCGTTGCACCTGCTGGTGTTTACCGGTGCGCCGGGGCTGCCGAAGATTATCGATTTCTCCCTGGATTACCTGCGCGCCGGGCAGTTTCGCGACACCTATGCCAAATGCCAGGTATGGCGCCAGGGCCGTCGCGTGGCCAATGTGGCGATCACCGCCTGGCAAAGCACCCCAGCGGAACCGATTGCCACTGCGCGTGCGCATTTCAAGATTGAGGAAGTGGCCCGCCCTTGAAATCCTGGTCTTAGCCCCCAACTTTGATGACAACCCGCCGCCAACCCTCTAGGGCGCGGCCACTGCCATCCAATTGGAGTTTGATGACCATGAGTGTGGAAACTCAAAAGGAAACCCTGGGCTTCCAGACCGAGGTGAAGCAACTGCTGCACCTCATGATCCATTCGCTGTATTCCAACAAGGAAATCTTCCTTCGCGAATTGATCTCGAACGCCTCTGACGCTGTCGACAAATTACGTTTCGAAGCCCTGTCCAAGCCTGAGTTGCTGGAAGGCGGCGCGGAACTGAAAATCCGTGTGAGCTTCGACAAGGACGCCAA
Source organism: Pseudomonas sp. MPR-R2A5 (assembly GCF_058793055.1). Lineage (NCBI taxonomy): Bacteria > Pseudomonadati > Pseudomonadota > Gammaproteobacteria > Pseudomonadales > Pseudomonadaceae > Pseudomonas > Pseudomonas sp. MPR-R2A5. The sequence goes on along the minus strand of NZ_JBXAFK010000030.1, from coordinate 30,947 downwards.
GACCGTCACCCTCGAAGACAACGGTATCGGCATGAGCCGCGAAGAAGCGATTACCCACCTGGGGACCATCGCCAAATCCGGTACCGCTGACTTCATGAAAAACCTCTCGGGCGACCAGAAGAAAGATTCGCACCTGATCGGCCAGTTCGGCGTGGGCTTCTACTCCGCCTTCATCGTCGCCGACAAGGTCGAAGTGTTCAGCCGTCGCGCCGGCCTTGACGCCAGCGAAGGCGTGCATTGGGCTTCGAAAGGCGAGGGCGAGTTTGAAATCGCCACGATCGACAAGGCTGACCGCGGTACCCGCATCGTGCTGCACCTCAAGCCCGGTGAAGACGAGTTCGCCGATGGCTGGCGCCTGCGCAACATTATCAAGAAGTACTCCGACCACATCGCTCTGCCGATCGAATTGCCGAAAGAGCAGGCTGCTGCCGAAGGCGAAGAAGCGCCAGCGGTTGAGTGGGAAACCGTCAACCGCGCCAGCGCGCTGTGGACCCGTCCGCGTACCGAGATCAAGGACGAGGAATACCAGGAGTTCTACAAGCACATCGGTCACGACTACGAAAACCCGCTGAGCTGGAGCCACAACAAGGTTGAAGGCAAGCTGGAATACAGCTCGCTGCTGTACGTGCCGGCCCGTGCGCCGTTCGACCTGTACCAGCGTGAAGCGCCGAAGGGCCTGAAGCTCTACGTGCAGCGGGTGTTCGTGATGGACCAGGCAGAGTCGTTCCTGCCGCTGTACCTGCGCTTTATCAAGGGCGTGGTCGACTCCAATGACCTGTCGTTGAACGTGTCGCGGGAAATCCTGCAGAAAGATCCGATTATCGACTCCATGAAGTCGGCGCTGACCAAGCGCGTGCTCGACATGCTGGAAAAACTGGCGAAGAACGAGCCTGAGCAATACAAGGGCTTCTGGAAAAACTTCGGCCAGGTCATGAAAGAAGGCCCGGCAGAAGACTTCGCTAACAAGGAAAAAATCGCCGGCCTGCTGCGCTTCGCATCCACCCAGGGTGACGACGGCGAGCAAGTGGTGTCCCTGGCCGAGTACCTGGCGCGCGCCAAGGAAGGCCAGGACAAGATCTACTACCTGACCGGCGAAACCTACGCTCAGGTCAAGAACAGCCCGCACCTGGAAGTCTTCCGCAAGAAAGGCATCGAAGTGCTGCTGCTGACCGACCGCATCGATGAGTGGCTGATGAGCTACCTCAACGAATTCGACGGCAAATCTTTCGTCGATGTGGCGCGTGGCGACCTGGACCTGGGTAACCTGGACTCTGAAGAAGAGAAGAAAGAAGCCGAAGAAGTCGCCAAGGCCAAAGAAGGCCTGGTTGAGCGGATCAAGGCGTCCTTGGGGGATGCGGTCAGTGAAGTGCGGGTCTCCCACCGTCTGACCGACTCCCCGGCGATCCTGGCTATTGGTGAGCAGGACCTGGGCATGCAGATGCGCCAGATCCTCGAGGCCAGCGGCCAGAAGGTGTCGGATTCCAAGCCGATCTTCGAATTCAACCCGGCTCACCCGCTGATCGAGAAACTCGACGGCGAGCAGAGCGAAGAGCGGTTTGGCGACCTGTCGCACATCCTCTTCGACCAGGCGGCCCTGGCCGCTGGCGACAGCCTGAAAGACCCGGCCGCCTATGTGCGCCGACTGAACAAGCTGTTGGTTGAACTGTCGGTTTAACACCGTTGTAGAAAAACCCGCTTCGGCGGGTTTTTTCGTTTGGAGGCGCGAGCAAGCTCGTTCCTACAGCCCATTTCCGTTCTAGTGATCTTCAACTGGAGAAAATGATGAGCCAAGTCACCGTGCGTTCCGTGGTCTATCAGATTGATGGCCAGTCTTATGAAAGCCGCCTGGCGTTTGATGCCAGCCACAAAGGTCCGTTGCCAGGCCTGCTGATGGCGCCGAACTGGATGGGTGTGAGTGCGGGTGCCGAGGAGATCGCCAAGCGCGTTGCCGCCAAGGGCTACGTGGTGCTGATCGCCGACCTGTATGGGCAAAAGGTTCGCCCATCGAATGGTGATGAAGCCGGCGCGGCGATGATGCCATTGAAAAACGACCGCCCGTTGCTGAATAAGCGTATGCAGGCAGCCTTGGAGCAGTTGCAGGGCCAGGCCGAAGCCGCCGTGGATACCTCGAAGCTGGCGACCTTCGGTTTCTGCTTTGGTGGTTGCTGCTCGTTGGAACTGGCGCGTACCGGTGCGCCGTTGAAGGCTGCCGTGTCGTTCCACGGCACCCTCGATACGCCGAACCCGGCGGATGCCAAGAACATCAAGGGCTCGGTGCTGGTGTTGCATGGCGCTAGCGACCCGTTGGTGCCCAAGGAGCAGTTGCCGGCCTTCGAAGATGAAATGAACGCGGCCGGTGTGGATTGGCAACTGCTGAGCTATGGCGGCGCGGTGCATTCGTTCACCGATCCGCACGCCAATGTGCCGGGCATGATGATGTACGACGCGAAGACCGCTGCGCGGGCTTTCCAGTCGATGCACAACTTGCTGGATGAAGTGTTCAAGGGCTAAATCTTCAGCGTCTGTTCCGGCCTGATCGGGGGCACGCGCCTTCCCACACTTGATTGGATTCACACGGTCAAAATGTGGGAGGGGCGGTGCGACGATTCGACTTGCCCCCGATAGCTATCTCACAGGCAACTCAATTCTTTCTGACTCCCCCGGCACCGTCGGCCAATCCCCTGCGGCCCAGCGCTGCCTGGCCTGCTCAATCCTGGCCGGGTCACTCGCGACAAAATTCCAGTTGATCCTTCGCGGCCCATCCAGCGGCGCACCGCCAAACACCACCAAGTGGCAGTCGCTTTCGACAGACAGCGTCATTTCCTGGCCGGCTGGCAATACCACCAGGCTGTGCACCTCAAGTGGCTCACCGTCCAACTGAGCTTCACCCTCCAGTACGTACACCGCGCGTTCCTCGTGTTCATCCGGGATCAGCAAGGTAGTGGCCGGCTGCATCTGCACCTCGGCATACAACGTGGGCGATAGCACCGGTACCGGCGATGTGAGGCAGAAGCCACTGCCGGCGATCAAGCGGATCTGTACGCCCAGATTGTCACTCACTGGCAGGCTTGCCGCGGGGTGATGGCTGTAATGGCCAGGTCCGCTCTCATGATCCTTGGGCGAGGCCAGCCACACTTGCAGGCCGTGCAGGTTGGATCCCTTGGTCTTGAGCGGCTCCGGCGTGCGTTCGATGTGGGCAATCGCGCTGCCGGCGGTCATCCAGCTGACATCGCCAGCTTGCACCACCTGGTCCGACCCTAGGCTGTCCTTATGCTGCAATGCGCCGTCGAACAGGTAGGTGAGGGTGGACAGCCCGATATGCGGGTGCTGGCGGACATTCATGCCGCTGCCCGGTGCATAGTGGGTGGGCAGCATATGGTCGAAGAACACAAAGGGCCCGACACTGCGGCATTCGCGCGACGGCAGCGGGCGCAGGATGGGTTGGCCTTCGACATCTTCGGCGCGAGGGCGGATCACGGTGAGGGTGGTCATGGTGCGTCCCAGTCTGAGCGGGTTAGATGATGCAGAGCATAACCCGCTCGACGGGAGGTTGCTGCTATTGGCTGAAGGCGCCTTCGGACAATTGAGTCTCAATGGTGACTTCGGCGGTAGTCATCAGCTTGTGTACCGGGCAACGGTCGGCAACACGGTGCAATTCGTTGCGCTGCTCGTCGGTGAGCACGCCCTTGAGGGTCAGCTTGACGTTGAGCTTGTACTTGCCCTTTTGCTCCTCGGTCGCATCGTGGGTGACTTCCACGGTGACGCCCGTCAGCGGGATGTCCTTTTTCTGTGCATAGAGCTTGACGGTCAAGGCCTTGCAGGACGCCAGTGCGGCATCGAAATAATCGTGGGGAGAGGGCGCTGAATCGTCGCCCCCAAGGCTTTTGGGCAGGTCGGTGAACAGCTCATGGTTATTGATATTGACGCTGTGACGAAAGTTATCGTGGTTCAGCGTGTTGACGGTAACAGGCATGGCAAACCTCACTAAGGGGGCAGGATGAAGGTCTTGCAGTTATAGAGCATGCTGGCACTTAGGTGTTCCGTGTTTTTCATGATGAACCCGGATGTATCACCCAAGGTCTACCCGTATCAGCCCCTATCGAGGTGTTACCGTGCCCTGGACCCGCCTGAGTCTAGCCCTGTTGCTCGCTGCCAGCAGCCTTGCCGTACAGGCTCGCGATTATGCCTACAGCGATGCGCACCTGCATTACGTGGACTTCTTCCAGGAAACGGCGGGCATGGACAAGCTGCTCAAGGCGATGGCGGATAATCGCATTGAGCATGTGATGATTTCCGGCATCCCTGTGGCGAAGAAATGGCACGAAGACGAACCCAAGCGCCCGCGCTACTACGCCGGCGATGACGCGGATGCCTACTGGTACAGCGCCACCGATGTCATCGTCGCGGCAGCGATCAATGCACTGACGCCGGAGCAACGCTCGCGCTTTCATCCGTTTCTTTCCGGCTTCAACCCCAACGACAAGAATTCCGCCGCCCATATCCAGCGCATGCTCGACCTCAACCCGGGGCTGTGGCAAGGCATTGGCGAAGTGTTTACCCGGCATGATGACCTGACCGCGCTGACTTCCGGTGATACACCGCGGGCCAATAACGAAGCCATGACGCGCATCTATCACCTGGCCGCCGAAAATGACCTGCCGGTGATGTTGCATTCCAACATCACCTCCAAGCGCGAGCGCAACCCGCTGTACCTCGCTGAAGTCGAACAACCGCTGCGTAATCATCCGCACACTCGGTTTATCTGGGCCCATGCCGGCACCAGCAAGGAAATCCATCGCCATCAGGTGCAGATGGATTTTTTGCTGCCCACGCTGAGCCGCCTGCTGGAGGCGTACCCCAATCTGTATATCGACCTGTCCTGGAGCATGCTCACGCCGTATTTGCTCGATGAGGCGGGTAAGCCCCGGCCGGAATGGGTTGCGCTGGTAGAGCGCTTCCCGGAGCGCTTTATGCTGGGGTCGGATGTGGTAGGGCGTTTCAACAAGCTGGGTAAGGAAATGCGGGGCTTTGATCCCTTCCTGAATGCGTTGCCTGAGGAGGTTGCGCACAAGGTGGCGCGGGATAACTTTCTGGCCATCCTGCCCAAGCCCCGTCGCGGCGGTTAGATTGAGGCGGGCGTGCTCGCGATGCAGTCGACACCGTCTGAGATTTCATCAGCCAAAAAAAAGCCCCGAACCAGTCGGGGCTTTTTCATGTGATCAACCTGCGGGGCTTACTTGCCCTGCCAGCGTTTCAGCACCAGAGTGGCGTTAGTGCCACCGAAGCCGAAGCTGTTGCTCATCACGGTGTCGACTTTTACGTTTTCCACGGTCTTGGTCAGGATCGGCATATCGGCCACGACCGGGTCGATCTCTTCGATATTGGCCGAACCGGCCATGAAGTTGCCTTCCATCATCAGCAGGCAGTAGATCGCTTCGTGAACGCCGGCGGCACCCAGGGAGTGACCGGACAGGCTCTTGGTCGAGCTGATGGCCGGGGCCTTGTCACCGAATACCGCACGTACGCCTTCCATTTCCTTGGCATCGCCGACCGGAGTCGAGGTGCCGTGGGTGTTCAGGTAGTCGATCGGGGTATCCACGGTTGCCATTGCCATCTGCATGCAGCGGATGGCGCCTTCGCCGCTTGGCGCAACCATGTCGTAACCATCGGAAGTGGCGCCGTAGCCGACGATTTCCGCGTAGATCTTCGCACCACGGGCCAGGGCGTGTTCCAGCTCCTCGACTACGACCATGCCGCCGCCGCCGGCGATGACGAAACCGTCACGCTTGGCGTCGTAGGCGCGGGAGGCTTTTTCCGGGGTGTCGTTGTACTGGGTGGACAGGGCGCCCATGGCGTCGAACAGGAACGACTGGCTCCAATGTTCTTCTTCACCGCCACCGGCGAACACGATGTCCTGCTTGCCCAGTTGGATCTGCTCAACGGCAGTACCGATGCAGTGAGCACTGGTCGCGCATGCGGAGGAGATCGAATAGTTCACGCCCTTGATCTGGAACGGCGTGGCCAGGCAGGCGGAAACGGTGCTGCCCATGGTCCGCGTAACGCGGTACGGGCCAACGCGCTTCACGCCTTTTTCGCGCAGGATGTCCAGCGCTTCCATCTGATTCAGGGTGGACGCGCCGCCGGAGCCGGCGATCAGGCCGGTGCGCACGTTCGAGACCTGGTCAGGGCTCAGGCCGGAGTCGGCGATCGCATCTTTCATGGCCAGGTAGGCGTAGGCGGCAGCGTGGCCGACGAAGCGGTAGATCTTGCGATCAATCAATTCTTCGAGGGGCAGGTCGATGGAGCCGGAAACCTGGCTACGCAGACCCATTTCGGCATATTCCGGGTTGAATCGGATGCCAGGGCGACTTGCACGCAGGTTAGCGGTGACGGTCTCTTTGTCATTGCCCAGGCAAGAAACGATGCCCAGACCAGTGATAACGACGCGGCGCATGCGGATAACCCTTAAAAGTTGTCAGTGGAAGTGAATACGCCGACCCGAAGGCCTTCGGCAGTATAGATCTCGCGACCGTCGACGCTCACCGAACCATCGGCGATGGCCAGGTTCAGCTTGCCCCTGAGGACGCGCTTGATCTGAATGTTGTAGGTGACTTTCTTGGCGGTCGGCAGGACCTGGCCAAAGAACTTCACTTCGCCCGAACCCAGGGCGCGACCGCGGCCCGGCAGACCTTGCCAGCCGAGGAAGAAACCGACCAGCTGCCACATGGCGTCAAGGCCCAGGCAGCCCGGCATGACAGGATCGCCTTCGAAATGGCAGGCGAAGAACCACAGGTCCGGGGTGATATCCAGCTCGGCGACCAATTCACCTTTGCCGTACTTGCCACCCTCTTCGCTGATATGGGTGATGCGATCCACCATCAGCATGTTCGGGGCGGGCAGTTGCGCGTTACCTGGGCCGAACAGCTCACCGCGACTGCAGCGCAGCAGGTCTTCCCGAGTAAAGGCGTTTTGTTTGGTCATGCGAGCTCCTCAATAATCCCATGCGGCAGGGTAGGGCAAATCTTCCCGAACCGACTGAAGCGTTCATGCCTCATCTCGGCAGCCTACACATAGACTATTGCGTTGTAGTGAAAGTCACAGCGTCAAGGCACTGAATGTACACTTGTTCACTGAAATTTTAAACCGGACCCGTTTATAGGCCCGTTCGGGTGCCTAAGACTGCCGCACTTTCGTGTTTCACGCCAGTCGGACTTGGCTGATGGCGCTGGGCTATTGCACCCAGCGCTGCAGGATTTGCTGCAAATCCGTGCGTTTGAACGGCTTGGCCAGGTAATCGTTCATTCCGGCAGCGAGGCAGGCTTCACGGTCGCCCTGCAAGGCATTGGCGGTGAGGGCGATTATCGGCAGATCGGCGCAGCCCGGCAGTTGGCGAATCTGCCGGGTGGCCTCGTAGCCGTCGATCAGCGGCAGTCGGCAATCCATCAGGATCGCGGTGAATATGAGGCTCTCGGCGCTGCGGATCGCTTCGGCGCCGTCGGTGGCCAGGCTCACCTCAAATCCGAGGCTGCGCAGCATAGCTTCGACCACCGTGCGGTTGACCGGGTTGTCCTCTACCAGCAGCACGTGCCGGCCTTCGCCGGCGCCGGCTTTGCCTTCGGCATCCTGGGCAATGGCCGGCAGGCTGTGCTGGTCGATGGCCAGGGGGATTTCCAGGGTAAACACCGAGCCACGGCCTTCTTCGCTCTGGGCCCGCAGGGTGCCCCCCATGCGTTCGGCCAGGGTCCGGGCGATAGGCAGGCCCAGGCCGGTGCCGCCGTAACGTCTTGAAATGGAACTGTCAGCCTGCTGGAACGCGTCGAACATCAACTCCAGGCGCTCGGCAGAAATGCCGATGCCGCTGTCGCGCACGGTGCAGGTAAACCACAGCAGTTCATGGTCGAGGGTTTGCCATTGGGGTTCGACGCTGACCGTGCCGTGCTCGGTGAACTTCAGGGCATTGCCGATCAGGTTCACCAGGATCTGGCGGATACGCGTGGGGTCGCCCAGCACCCGCAACGCCCCCATGCCAGGCGGAATCGGCAGGGTCAGGGCCAGCCCGCGCTGTTGGGCGCTGTGCTGGAAGGCCTGGGCACAGCTATTGATCAGGTCCGCCAGGTTGAATGGAATATGTTCCAGCTCCAGGGCGGCGCGTTCGATGCGCGAGAAGTCGAGGATGTCATTGATGACCTTGAGCAAATGCTCGGTGGACTCGGACGCCAGCGCCGCGTATTCGGTCTGCTCCTCGGTCATTTCGGTGGTTTCCAGCAGTTGCAGCATGCCCAGCACCCCGTTCATGGGCGTGCGCAGCTCATGGCTCATCATTGCCAGGAATTCCGACTTGGCGTTGTTTGCCCGTTCAGCTTCCTCCCGGGTCTGGATCAACTGGGCCATGGCCTGCTGCTGTTCGCGACTGGCCTGGTTGAGGCCTGCGGCCAGGTTGTTGATATGCCGCGACAGGTCGCCCAGCTCCGAATCATCCACAATCGGCAGCGGCGTCTTGTAGTCGCCTTGCTGGATGGCTTTTACCGCGTTGCCCATCGCGCTGATCGGTTGCGACAGGCTCGCCGCCAGGCGCCTGGCGAGCAGGAAGGTAAACAGCAGGGCGAAGAGGGCCAGGATGCCGGCCTTGAACAGGATCTCCTGCTGGCGCTGGCTGAAGGCGTCATTGGACATGCCGACGATCACCCGACCCAGGTAGTCGGCGCGGGGAGCCTTGGGTTCGTTGAGGTTGTCCTGGAAAAAGTCATTGCCCAGCTGGATATGTTGCAGGCGAATCGGTGCCTGGAACACTTTTACCGACAGCGAGCGGTCGTGTTTTTCCGAGGGTTGTTCGACGTACACCAGGATGTTCTCAGCGCTGTCCTGGATCTCCAGGAAGCGCACATGGGGGGTGGCCAGCGTCGCGCGCAGCAGGCTGTCGAGTACGTCGTTGTTGCCGGAGATCACCCCGTATTCGGTGGCGGGGGCCAGTTGGTTGGCGATCAATTGGCCGGTGTGGTCCAGTTCCTGGCGCAGGTCCTGGATACGCACGAAGGTGAAGAAACTGATCAGCAGCAATGTCAGCAACAGCGCCGGGCCCAGGGTGATGAGCTGGGTGCGGGTGTTGATGTCCCAACGACGACGCAGAGTCATGGGCGTTTTTCTCCTTCGGCCAGGCGGGCGGCGACGTTGGCTTCGTCGACCTGTTCGATGCCCAGTGAGCGTGCGACTTGCGGGTTGCCCACCACTTTGAAGTGTTCCGGGTACAGCGCGCGCGGCCAATTGGCCGGCGAATGGTCAAGCAGGCGGTCGAGCACGGCGAGCCAGTCGGCCTGGTCACTGTAGGTGCTGGCCAGGCTGCCAGCCTTGACGAACCCGGCGTTGGGGCCCACCAGCGGCAATTGCCGGGCGTAGCTGCTCAGCAGCAGGTTCTTCGCGGTTTTCGGGTTATACAGCTGCGGGTCGTCGAGGCCGAGCAGCACGTCACTGTTCTTGAACAGGTTCAACAACGGTCGGCTGTCATTAATGTTGTCCCACCGCTGCGGCACGATCTCCAGGCCCAGGGGCGCTGCGTACTGGGTCAGCTCAGGGAGCAGGAATTCGCTGTCGGTGCCGTAGAGCACGCCGATGCGCCGCGCCTGGGGCAGGATGCCGGTGATCAGGCGTAACTGACGATCCAGGGGCGGGTCGCTCCAGAGCAGGCTGATCCTGGCGGGCAGGTTGCTGCCCAGGCGTTGCCGGGCTTGCAGGCGGCTGATACGCAAGACCAGGGTCGGCGGGCCCTGGGTGTCCTGCAGGCGCCAGTCGAGGCCGGGCAGGTCCAGCAGGATCAGGCGGGTGCCGGCGGGCAAACGGTTTGGCGCCGGCAGGTCCTTGAGGGGAGTAAAGGTCACGTGGTCTTCGGGACGCTGGCGGGCCAGTGCCTGGGCGAAGGCCTGGACGCCCGTGCCGTCTTCGGCGGCGGTCAGCAGGATGTCGGCACCCCAGGCCGACCCGGTCAGCAGCAGGCATGCCAGCAGCACACAGCGCTGGCAAAACCTTGAGATAAAAAAGAGGGTCATCCTTGACTGATCGCCCATGTCAGAACTCTAACTCCGCGCTGAAGTAGAGTACGTGGCGATGGTCATAATTGTTATCAGCCCAGGTGGTGGGCTGGTTGTCGAGGCGTGTTTGCAACATGCCGGCCAGCTCCACGTTGGCTTTGCCCAGGGCAAGGCGCTTGGCCACCCGCAGGTCGACCCGTTCGAAGCGATATTGGTTGAGTGCGTCGTCGCCATAGTAGAACAGCGCGCTGGACCAGCCTTGCCCCCATTCGCGCAGCCAGCCGGCCGAGCCGCTGTTGCGCGCGGTCTGTGCCTTGTCCCGCGGGTTGCTGGTGGTGGCGTCGACATAAGCATAGGTGAGCCGCAGGCGGTCGGCGTTGCTCATGCGCCAGTCGAACTGTGATTCGGCGCCGGTAAACCGCGAACTGTTGGCGTTGCTGGCAATGTATTGGTTATTGCGCAACGGCGAGCTGATCATGTCGGTGATTTCGTCGTAGAACAGTTTCACGTCCATGTTCAGTCCGAGGTCGGCAAAAAAGCCGTTATAGCCCAGTTCCCGTGATTTCATCAGCTCTTTATCGAGGTTTCCGGGGCCGCGTGTCACTACAAAGTATTGCCCGGAATTCTGCCCGTAGGTCGGGGAGCTGAGGTTGGTGACGCGGTAGCTCCAGTTGACGTTGTTCTCGAACATGTCCGGGGAACGGATGGCTTCGGAGTACACCGCGCGCAGGCCGTGGCGCGGGTTGATCAGGTAGTTGACCGCCACCCGCGGCGTCAGCGAGTTGCCGCTCAGGTGGGTGTCTTCATACATGGCACCGCCTTGCAGCAACCAGTGTTCGCTGACGCGCCATTCCAGTTGGCCGAACAGGCGCCAGGTGGTGTCGTCCAGGGTGCCATTGAAATAGGTGTCGGAGTCGGCGCGGTCGTAGCGATAGTTCATGCCGCTGACCAGGCGCAGGCTGTCGGAGAGGCTCAGGGTGTCCTGGACCTCCAGGTCGTAGCGGCTTTCGCGAGTGCTCTGGTCGATATTGCCGCATACGCTCTGGTTAGCGCCGTTGCGCCACTGGTCCAGCACTTCGTTGGCCAAGGCTTGCTCGGCGGCGCCACCGGGCGGGGCGGTGCCCTGGCTGTAGGTGTCCATGTGCCGGGCCAACTGTTCGGCGTAGTTGGGGTTCAGTTGCCACAGGCGGGTCAGCTCCGGGCTGAACGACACCTTGGCGTCACAGGCTTTCCAGACCTGCCGGCGGTCCCATTGTTGCGCTGAGCCCTGGATGTACAGGCTGTGCTCGGGGTTGAAATCGAAGTTCCAGCGCAGCGAGCCGGCATAGTCCTTGGCAGTGACGTCGGAGTTGTCACCGCCTTCGGTAATCCCGGCAAATACAGGTGTGTAGGTATAGGGACGCTGGTTGGTCCCTTCCTTGGCGTTCAGTTGCCAGTCGATACTTTGTTGCGCGTTCAATGTCTGGCTGACCGCCAGGCTGAAGCGGTTAAGACGCCGACCGTCACGGCGGTCGGCGCCCACGGCATCGCTGTCGAAGCCATCGTCCTGCTGCCCGGACATGGACAGGCGCAAGTCACCGGTTTCCCAGCCCACGCCCTGGCTGGCATAGAAATCGTTGATCCCCCGTTCGCCACGAACCACTTTCACCCGCGTGCCATGGCTATTGGCCGGCGCGCGCGTGAGGATATTGACCACGGCCATCAACGCGTTGGCGCCGTAACTGACCGTATTGGGCCCACGGAACACTTCGATGCGCTCGATATCCTCCATGGCCACCGGGATATCGCTCCAGTCCACGGTTGCCAGGCCTGCGCGGTACACCGAGCGTCCGTCGATCAGCACTTGCATGCGTCGCGCATCGCTGGCGCTGGTGCCGTGGTAGTTCACTGCCGCCTGGTTACCGGTGGTGTAGCCCACCATCATCCCCGGCACCAGCCGCAGCAGCTCGGCGATGTCTCGCGCACCACTGGCTTTGATCAGCTCGCTGTCGATCACGGTCATGCTGCCGGGCACGGCGGCGGCCGATTGCTTGAGGCGCGTGGCGGTGAGGACCTGGGGCAGCGGCTGGCTGTCGAGGAACAGGTCGTCGGCACACACAGCGCCGCTGAACAGCAGCAACCACCACAGGGATGAACGGGGAGGAGGGCCCAAATACACGGCACGGCCTTGATAATTACGGATAGCCGCCCATGTTAACTGAGGCGGGGCCATTTGCCAGTCGCCACCCTTGCAATTACTTCACACAGGCATGGCATTTTCCGACAGGCGTGCGAATTGACACGGGGGCTGGCCGCAAGCGGGTCGGCCCGTATAATGCCGCCATCGCCACTGGTATGGATTAACGGATTGCATATGACTGAACAGCGCCCTATTGCGGTCCTGGGAGGCGGAAGTTTTGGTACCGCCGTGGCTAACCTGCTGGCTGAGAACGGTCACCCGGTGCGTCAGTGGATGCGTGATCCCGAGCAGGCCGAGGCCATTCGCGTGCATCGGGAAAACCCCCGTTACCTCAAAGGCATCAAGATTCATCCGGCGGTCGAGCCGGTTACCGACTTGCAGGCCACGCTGGAGGCGTGCGAGCTGTGCTTCGTCGCGCTGCCTTCCAGCGCCTTGCGTTCGGTGCTGGCGCCGCATGCCGAGCGCCTGGCGGGCAAGTTGCTGGTCAGCCTGACCAAGGGCATCGAAGCGCACACCTTCAAGCTGATGAGCGAAATTCTCGAGGAGATCGCTCCGCAGGCGCGCATTGGCGTGTTGTCCGGGCCGAACCTGGCGCGGGAAGTGGCGGAGCACGCGCTGACCGCCACCGTGATCGCCAGTGAAGACGAAGCGCTCTGCGAGCGTGTCCAGGCGGTACTGCATGGCCGGACCTTCCGGGTCTATGCCAGTGGCGACCGCTTCGGTGTCGAACTGGGCGGTGCGCTGAAAAACGTCTACGCCATCATCGCCGGGATGGCGGTGGCCCTGGGCATGGGGGAGAACACCAAGAGCATGCTGATCACTCGCGCCTTGGCGGAAATGACCCGTTTTGCGGTGAACCAGGGGGCCAATCCGATGACCTTCCTGGGCCTGGCGGGCGTGGGCGACTTGATCGTCACCTGTTCGTCGCCCAAGAGCCGTAACTACCAGGTTGGCTTTGCGCTCGGCCAGGGTTTGAGCCTGGAAGACGCCGTCACACGCCTGGGTGAAGTGGCCGAAGGGGTCAATACCCTCAAGGTGCTGAAGGCCAAGGCCCAGGAAGTCGGGGTGTATATGCCGCTGGTGGCCGGCTTGCATGCGATCCTGTTTGAAGGGCGCACCTTGAACCAGGTCATCGAGTTGCTGATGCGCGCCGAGCCGAAAACCGATGTCGACTTTATTTCCACCAGTGGTTTCAACTGAGGAACGCGTCATGAACGATCCGAAAGCAGCTCCCAAGTACGAATCCATTGCCTTGCGCATCCTGTGGATGCTGGTGTTTGCCCTGGTGTGGCAAGTGGCGCAGTTCCTGCTCGGCGCGCTGGTGGTGGTGCAGTTGGTTTACCGCCTGGTCTACGGCGCACCGAACCTGGGCCTGATGAACTTTGGCGATAGCCTCAGCCAGTTTCTCGCGCAGATCGGCCGCTTTGGCAGTTTCCACACCGAACAAAAGCCATGGCCGTTCGCCGATTGGCCAACCCCGCGCGCGCCGGAAGGTGAAGCCGCCCACAGCGTGCCGCCGGCACCGCACCCGGTGCGCGACGAGGAGCCGAAGCTATGAAGTTGTGGGTGTTGCGTCACGGTGAGGCCGAGGGCCATGCCCGTACCGATGCCGAGCGCGAACTCACCGAGCATGGCCGTGCCGAGGTGTTGCGCAGTGCGGCGCACCTGATCGGCCAGCCTGTGGACGCGATCATTGCCAGCCCGTACGTGCGGGCGCAGCAAACTGCACAGTTGGTGCGGCAGGCGTTGGGTTTTGAAGCGGACATCCGCACGGTGCCTTGGCTCACGCCGGAGGGCAATCCGCTGGAGGTTCTGAACAAGCTCGACAGCGATGACAATGTGCTGCTGGTCAGCCATCAGCCCCTGGTCGGCAGCTTGATCAGCTTTCTGCAGCATGGTCATCAGCGTCAGCCGCAGCCCATGCACACCGCCAGCCTGGCGGAGCTAGAGGGCGACTTCCCGTTGGCGGGGCTGATGAGCCTGGTCAGTGTGAAGAATCCGTAGGCTTTCTCGCGGCTTTGTGTGTGCTATATAGCCAACCAAGCAAGTGCTTGGTTGGCTATCGCCGGATCACAAAGGAGCGCGTCCCATGCCTGTCGCTTTTCGTTTGCCGTTGCAGGTCTTCTACGAACGTGAAGCGCGGCACCCGCGCCAACCTTTTCTTGTCCAGCCCATCGGGGGTGGCGCGGTACAGACCCTCACCTGGGGTGATGTCGGCCACCAGGCACGCTGCGCTGCGCATTGGCTGCGCGCCAGGGAGCTGCCCCAGGGCTCGCATATCGCTCTGATCTCGAAAAACTGCGCGCACTGGATCATCGCTGACCTCGCGATATGGATGGCCGGGCATGTCTCGGTGCCGCTCTATCCCAACCTCACCGCCGATTCCGTTACCCATGTGCTGCAGCATTCCGAGGCCGTTCTGGCATTCATCGGCAAGCTCGATGACTGGCCGACCATGGCCCCCGGCGTGCCTGCCGGCGTGCCCACCATCAGCCTGCCGCTTTGCCCGGCCGGCGACTTTGATTACCGCTGGGCCGACCTGCAAGCCTGTTCACCGATCCAGGATGATCCGCTACCGCCGGCCTCGGCCCTCGCCACCATCATTTATACCTCCGGCACCACCGGCCTGCCCAAAGGCGTGATGCACAGCTTTGGCGCCCTGGGCTTTGCCGCTACGCACGGCACTGAGTTGTTTGGCCTGGGGGAGGGCGACCGGCTGTTGTCCTACCTGCCGCTGTGCCATGTGGCGGAGCGGATGTTTGTGGAAATGGCTTCTATCTATACCGGGCAAACCGTTTATTTCGCTGAAAGCCTCGATACTTTTCTGACGGATCTGCGTCGGGCGCGGCCCACGGCGTTGTTTGGCGTACCGCGTATCTGGACCAAATTCCAGATGGGCGTCTATGCCAGGATCCCGGGAAAGCGCCTGGACAGGTTGTTGCGCCTGCCATTTATCGGTAAGCGCGTGGGCCATAAAGTCCTCGCCGGCCTGGGGCTCGACGCGCTGCGCATTGCACTCTCCGGCGCGGCGCCGGTGCCTGAGGCCTTGCTGCGCTGGTATCAGCGCCTGGGTCTGGATGTGCTGGAGGTGTATGGCATGACCGAGAACTGTGGCTACTCCCATGTGTGCCGCCCTGGCCAGCAGAAGATCGGCTGGATCGGCCTGCCGTGCCCCGGCGTTGAAGTGCGCATTGACCAGGCCGGTGAAGTGCAGGTGCGTAGTGGCGCGACCATGCTGGGCTACTTCAAGGACGCGCAAAGAACGGCTGAAGTGCTGACCGAAGATGGCTTCCTGCGCACTGGCGACAAGGGGGAGCAGGACGCCGACGGCCGCCTGCGCCTGACCGGACGGCTCAAGGAAATCTTCAAGACCAGCAAAGGCAAATACGTGGCCCCGGCACCGATTGAAAACCGCCTGGCCGAACATGCGCGCATCGAACAGGTATGTGTGGTCGGTGACGGCCTTACCGCGCCCATGGGCCTGTGCGTGCTGTCAACGGTGGGCCAGCCCGAGGCGCGCCATGCCTTGCAGGACAGCCTCGAGCGTTGGCTGGAACAGGTCAACGCGGCCTTGGACAAACATGAGCGTTTGCGGCAACTGGTGGTGGTAAAAGACACCTGGGCGGTAGAAAACGGCTTTCTGACGCCGACCCTGAAGATCAAGCGCAACGTGATTGAATCGACTTACGGTCCACAGTTTCAGGTGTGGAGCGAGCGCACCGAAGTGATTCTGTGGCAGGATTAGGGCCATCATAAAACCAACAAGGACAACGGTATGAGCCTGTGGCGCACCCAACCCAATATCGAGCAACTCAACGCGAGCCAGAAAAACACCATTGGTGAGTTGCTGGATATTCGTTTCGAAAGTTTCGACGACGAGTCCCTGACCGCCAGCATGGTGGTTGACCATCGCACCCACCAGCCCTACGGCCTGCTGCACGGCGGGGCGTCGGTGGTGCTGGCCGAAAGTGTCGGCTCCATGGCCGCCTACCTGTGCATCGATGCCAGCAAGTTCTATTGCGTGGGCCTGGAGGTCAACGCCAACCACCTGCGCGGGGTGCGCAGCGGGCGGGTGACGGCGGTGGCCAAGGCGATTCATATCGGCCGCACCACGCAGGTGTGGGACATCCGCCTGACCAACGATGAAGGCAAGACCAGTTGTGTCTCGCGCCTGACCATGGCCGTGGTGCCCCTGGGCGAGACCCCGCCGGCGCGATAGGCGTGGCGTGAGTGTCATCATTCCTGGCGGTTACGGTCATTGCTGTCCGAGCCAGGCGTGGGACAATCAGTGTCTGTTTTTTGTCGATGGAACCGGTATGTCGCAGCCTGTGTTTTTTGCCCACGCCAATGGCTTTCCTTCCGCTACCTACGGCAAGCTGTTTGCCGCCCTGGCGCCGGAATATGCCGTGGCCCATCTGCCGCAGCACGGCCACGACCCCAGGTTCCCAGTGGACGATAACTGGCAGAACCTGGTGGACGAACTGATCCACCATCTGGAGCAACAGCCAGAACCGGTGTGGGGGGTAGGCCATTCCCTGGGCGGTGTACTGCATTTGCATGCGGCCATGCGCTGCCCGCAGCTGTATCGCGGCGTGGTGATGCTCGATTCGCCAGTGCTGACCCGCGCGGACCGTTGGGTGATCCGTGCCGCCAAGCGCTTTGGCTTTATCGATCGCCTCACGCCGGCCGGGCGTACCCTGGGGCGTCGCGAAGAGTTCACAGACCTGGAGGCCGCGCGCAGTTATTTCGCGGGCAAGACCCTGTTTCGCGGCTTCGACCCGGAATGCTTCGACGCCTATCTGCAACACGGCCTGCACCAGGTGGGTGATCGCCTGCGCCTGCGCTTTGACCCCGCTACCGAAATCAGCATCTACCGAGGCGTGCCCCACACCAGCCCAGGTCAGGTGCGCCAGTTGAAAGTGCCCTTGGCAGTGGTGCGAGGTCGCCAGAGCCGGGTGGTGATGCGTCATCATGCCAGCGGCGTCGACCGCTTGCCCATGGGCGAAATGCTCACCATGCCGGGCGGCCACATGTTTCCCCTTGAACGCCCCCAGGACACTGCAACCTTGATCAAGAACCTGTTCACTCGTTGGCAGACCCGCGAGCGCAGTTGCGCATGAGTACGCCGGTCGAAGAGGTTCGCCTGAGCTTGCCGCATATCGAATTGGCGGCGCACCTGTTCGGCCCCGAGGATGGCGTGCCGGTGATCGCCCTGCATGGCTGGCTGGATAATGCCAACAGCTTTGCGCGGTTGGCGCCGAAGCTGCAGGGCTTGCGCATCGTCGCACTGGACATGGCCGGGCACGGGCATTCGGCGCATCGCCCTGTCGGAGCCGGTTATGCCTTGTGGGATTATGTCTTTGACGTGCTGCAAGTCGCCGAGCAACTGGGCTGGAAACGTTTTGCATTACTTGGCCACTCTCTAGGCGCCATCGTCTCGTTGGTACTGGCCGGCGCCTTGCCGGAGCGCGTGACGCACCTGGGGTTGATCGACGGCGTGATCCCGCCGACCGCCAGTGGCGAGAATGCCGCTGAGCGCCTGGGCATGGCGTTGCAGGCGCAACTGAACCTGCGGGACAAGCGCAAACCGGTCTACAGCACCCTGGAGCGTGCGGTCGAGGCGCGCATGAAAGGGGTGGTGGCTGTCAGCCGCGAAGCCGCGGAACTGCTGGCCCAGCGCGGTTTGATGCCGGTGCCGGGCGGTTACACGTGGCGTACCGACAGCCGCCTGACCCTGGCGTCGCCGATGCGTCTGACTGATGAGCAGGCGATGGCGTTCGTGCGCAGAGTGAGTTGCCCTACGCAATTGGTGGTCGCGGCTGACGGCATGCTGGCGAAACATTCCGAATTGCTTTCTCAACTACCCTTTACGGTCACAACGCTGCCGGGAGGCCATCATTTACACCTGAATGATGAGCCGGGCGCGGTCCTTGTTGCAGACTGTTTCAATCGGTTCTTCCACGCGCCTTGACTTGGCGCGGGCAACTGCCGAGGCTGGGCGGATTGAAAGGGAGTCAACCATGTACGATCTCAACACCGATCTTGAAACTGCTGTGACCTCCGATGGCCAGGGCTTGCCGATCCGATGAGCCTGCGTAAAGGATGTATCCGTGCCCTCGGCCTGTGCTGTTTCAGCCCCTTGGTGTTCGCCGCCGATGTGCCGGGAAGCCAGGATTTACCTGCCGTGTCCCGCCAGGTTGATGCGCAAATCGTCGATTACCGCCCCGCTGAAGAAAAGGAACGCATCTACCCCATGGGCGCGATCCGCAAGATCAGCGGCCAACTGCGCTACGAAGGCCAGGCCACTGCCCGCGGGCGAACCACGGCGATCACCTATGAACTGCCCGCCGAACACACCTCCAGCGCCGCTTTCACTGCCACGCGCGAAGCCTTGCAGGCCAAGGGCGCGCAACTGCTGTTCTGGTGCCAGGCCCGCGATTGCGGCGAAAGCAGCCTGTGGGCCAATGAAGTGTTCGGCAATGCCAAGCTGGTCGGCGCCGACGGCCAGCAGGAGTACCTGCTCTTGCGCCTGGCCGCCCCGCAGGAAAACTCCCTCGTGGCGCTGTACGGCATCACCCGGGGCAATCGCCGGGCTTATCTGCATGTCGAGCAAATAGACGCTGGCGCACCGCTCGGCGAGCTGCTGCCAACCTCCGCCACGCTGTTGCGAGAGCTGAAAAGCACCGGCGAACTGGACTTCCCGACCTTGGGCACAGACCCTGACGCCACCTGGTTGACCTTGATATCCCGCGGGTTGAACCTCGACACCACCTTGCGTGTCAGTTTGACCGGCCCTACTGCCGAAGCGTGGCGCCAGGCCCTGGTTGACAGCGGTGTGCGGGCTACGCGGCTGGAGACCGGCACGGATCAAGCCAAGGGTCTGCACCTGCATCTGATACGCTGACCGTAACAGGGCGAACGGACCCGTGCCGTTCGCCTAAGCTCTCCTCCTACAGCCTTTTGCTAGAGATACCCCATGCTCAATAACGATCGCCTGCTGGTGCAAATCCTGCTGCTGGTGCTGTTCGGTGCCAGCTTCTGGGTGATGGCGCCGTTCTGGTCGGCGCTGTTCTGGGGCGCGGTGCTGGCGTTTGCCAGTTGGCCGCTGATGCGTCTGCTCACCCGTTGGCTCGGCGGTCGTGAATCCCTGGCCGCCGGCATCCTGACCCTGGGCTGGATGCTGCTGGTGGCGGTGCCATTGGTGTGGCTCGGGTTCAACCTGGCGGACCATGTGCGTGATGCGGTGGCGCTGATCAAGGATATTCAGGTCGACGGTTTGCCCGCGGCGCCGACCTGGCTGGGTTCGATCCCGTTTGTCGGCGAGCGGTTGGTGGCGATGTGGGACAGCATTGACCAGCAGGGCGCGGCGCTGATGGTCAGCCTCAAGCCGTACCTGGGGCAGGTCGGGAATTGGCTGCTGGCGCGCAGTGCGCAGATCGGCGGCGGCATTCTGGAGCTGACCCTGAGCCTGGTGTTCGTGTTCTTTTTCTATCGTGACGGGCCGCGCCTGGCGATGTTCGTGCACCGCTTGCTGGAGCGCCTGATTGGTGACCGTGCCGGTTATTACATCGAGTTGGTGGCTGGCACCGTGCAGCGCGTGGTCAACGGCGTAATCGGTACCGCCGCCGCCCAGGCGTTGCTGGCGCTGATCGGCTTCCTGATCGCCGGTGTGCCGGGCGCACTGGTATTGGGTATTGTCACCTTCCTGCTCAGCCTGATCCCCATGGGGCCACCGCTGGTGTGGATTCCGGCCACGGCCTGGCTGGCGTGGAAGGGCGATTACACGTATGCGGTGTTCCTCGGCGTGTGGGGCACGTTCATCATCAGCGGCGTGGACAACGTGCTCAAGCCGTACCTGATTAGCCGTGGCGGCAACCTGCCGCTGGTTATCGTGCTGCTTGGGGTGTTCGGCGGGTTGATCGCTTTTGGCTTTATCGGCCTGTTTATCGGCCCGACCCTGTTGGCGGTGGCGTACAGCCTCTTGATGGATTGGAGCGCGACCCAGGCCCAGGGGCGGCGTGATGACAAAACGCTGTAGAGGCAGTCGCTACGGCTTCAACTCCCCCTAGCGGCGGGGGAGCCACATGACGGCGGTGAGGCCGCCGCCCGGAGTGTCTTCCAGGCTCAGGCGGCCGCCGAGACGCTCCACCGCGTCCTTGGCGATTGTCATCCCCAGGCCGACGCCGCCGGAGTTGCGGTTGCGTGAGCCTTCCAGCCGATAGAACGGTTCGAACACCGCTTCGCGTTTATCCGCCGCAATCCCCGGCCCGTGGTCGATCACGCGGATAATCAGGGCCTCGCGGCTATCCTGCAGTTCCACACGCGCCGTGCCAGCGTAGCGCAGGGCGTTGTCGATCAGGTTGTTCAGGCAGGAGCGCAGCGCCATGGGCTGCACCTGCAAAGGCGCGCAGGTGCCGGCAAACTGCACATCGGAACCTTGGTCCTGGGCGTTCTCGCTGAGGGACTCCACCAGTGCCTGGACGTCGAGCCAATGTCGGGTTTCGCTGGTGCGCTGTTCATGCAGGTAGCTCAGGGTAGCGTCGAGCATGCCGATCATGTCGTCCAGGTCCTGGCGCATCTGGCCTTGCAGCTTGGTGTCTTCGATCTGCTCCAGGCGCAGCTTGAGGCGTGACAGCGGGGTGCGCAGGTCATGGGAGACCGCGCCGAGCATGCGTGCACGCTGGCTGACCTGCTCGCGAATGCGCTTTTGCATCAGGTTGAAGGTCGATGCCGCCTGTCGGGCTTCCCTGGGGCCGGATTCGTCGAGGGGCGGGCTGTCGAGGTCGAGGCTCAAGCGTTCGGCCGCCGCACTCAGGCGCTGGATCGGTCGGCTCAACAGTTTGGCGCCGTACCAGGCCGCGATGATCAACGAGATGAACTGAAACGTCAGCGGTACCACCGGGCCACCAAACCACGGGCGACGATGCTTGTGCAGGGGCTTCATCGTGCCATCGGGCTGCTGCACGAAGGTTTCTGCAGGCGGTGGCGGCGGCGGGCCGTAGTGGTGAAACCAAAAGAACGCCAGGCCATGGGCCAGCACAATCGCAATCAGCAACACGCCGAACAGCCTGCCGAACAGCGTGTTGAAGGTGTTGCGCATCAGCCGATATCCCGCGCGTCGAACAGGTAGCCTTCACCACGCACGGTCTTGATCAATTGCGGTGCCTTCGGGTCATCGCCCAGCTTCTGGCGCAGGCGTGAAACCAGCAAGTCGATGCTGCGATCAAACGCCTCGATAGAGCGCCCACGGGCGGCATCCAGCAATTGTTCGCGGCTGAGCACCCGACGCGGCCGCTCGATAAATACCCACAGCAGGCGGAATTCGGCGTTGGACAGCGGTACCACCAGGCCATCGTCGGCCACCAGTTGGCGCAGCACACTGTTCAGGCGCCAACTGTCGAAGCGGATGTTGGCGCGCTGCTCAGTGCGGTCATCGCGTACCCGGCGCAGGATGGTCTGGATACGCGCGACCAGCTCACGGGGTTCGAACGGCTTGGACATATAGTCGTCGGCGCCCAGCTCCAGGCCGATGATGCGGTCAGTGGGTTCGCAGCGGGCGGTGAGCATCAGGATCGGGATATCCGATTCGGCGCGCAGCCAGCGGCACAGCGACAGGCCGTCTTCGCCCGGCAGCATCAGGTCGAGCACCACCACGTCGAACGTTTCCGCTTGCATGGCCACGCGCATCGCGGCGCCGTCGGTCACGCCGCTGGCGAGAATATTGAAACGCGCCAGATAGTCGATCAGCAGTTCTCGGATCGGCACATCGTCGTCTACGATCAGCGCTCGGGTATTCCAGCGCTTTTCATCGGCGATCACCGCGCTTTTTTGCTCGTCGTTCACAGAAGCCGAAGGGGTATGCATAGTGCGATCATCTGCCTGGTTGTAGCGGTCAGCATAGGCGCCCAGCCCCATGGCTGGAAGTGCTGCACGGTGGGTCGTGCGGGCGAGCCTAGCCTTGGGGCGTGTTGAGGGCATGTCGTGAATGTATCGGCTTTGAAATAATTCGCCGAAAAGGCCTGTCCGACGGCGCCTGGTCAGTATTTACCGATCATCGGATCCCGCAACGGCGCCGCTTGCGCTACAATCCGCGCCGATTTCGACTTGCCTGAGAGCCTATTCCAATGTCCGTCTGCCAGACTCCTATCATCGTCGCCCTGGATTACCCCACCCGTGACGCCGCACTGAAGCTGGCTGATCAGTTGGACCCGAAGCTTTGCCGGGTCAAAGTCGGCAAGGAACTCTTCACCAGTTGCGCCGCGGAAATTGTCGGCACCCTGCGTGACAAAGGCTTCGAAGTGTTCCTCGACCTGAAATTCCACGACATCCCCAACACCACTGCGATGGCGGTCAAGGCTGCGGCTGAAATGGGCGTGTGGATGGTCAACGTGCACTGCTCCGGCGGCCTGCGCATGATGACAGCCTGCCGCGAAGTGCTGGAACAGCGCAGCGGCCCCAAACCGTTGCTGATCGGTGTCACCGTGCTGACCAGCATGGAGCGTGAAGACCTGGCCGGCATCGGCCTGGACATCGAGCCTCAGGAACAAGTGCTGCGCCTGGCCGCCCTGGCCGACAAAGCCGGCCTGGATGGCCTGGTTTGCTCGGCGCTGGAAGCCCAGGCCCTGAAGACCGCTCACCCGTCGCTGCAACTGGTGACCCCGGGCATTCGCCCGGCGGGCAGTGCCCAGGATGACCAGCGTCGTATCCTGACGCCGCGTCAGGCACTGGATGCAGGCTCTGATTACCTGGTGATCGGCCGTCCGATCAGCCAGGCAGCCGATCCGGCCAAAGCGTTGGCGGCGGTAGTGGCCGAGATCGCCTGATCAGTCACCGATCAAAAATATGGGAGGGGGCAAGCCCTTCCCATATTTACAGCGGTTGTCGATCAGTCGACCTTGAGCACCAACTTGCCAAAGTTTTCCCCGTTGAACAGCTTCATCAGCGTCTCCGGGAATGTCTCCAGCCCCTCCACGATATCTTCCTTGCTCTTGAGCTTGCCCTGGGCCATCCAGCTGGCCATTTCCTGCCCGGCCGCCGCAAAGTTCGCCGCATGGTCCATCACCACGAAGCCTTCCATACGCGCGCGATTGACCAGCAATGACAGATAATTGGCCGGGCCTTTCACGGCCTCCTTATTGTTGTACTGGCTGATGGCACCGCAAATCACCACGCGGGCTTTGAGTGCCAGGCGGCTGAGCACGGCGTCGAGAATATCGCCGCCGACGTTATCGAAATACACATCCACGCCTTTGGGGCACTCGCGCTTGAGAGCGGCGGGCACGTCTTCGTTCTTGTAGTCGATGGCGGCGTCGAAGCCCAGCTCATCCACCAGGAACTTGCACTTGTCGGCACCGCCGGCAATGCCTACCACGCGACAGCCTTTGATCTTGGCAATCTGCCCGGCAATGCTGCCGACCGCACCGGCCGCGCCGGAGATCACCACCGTTTCGCCAGCCTTGGGCGCGCCGGTGTCCAGCAGGGCAAAGTAGGCGGTCATGCCGGTCATGCCCAGTGCCGAGAGGTAGCGGGGCAGGGGCGCGAGTTGCGGGTCGACCTTATAGAAACCACGCGGCTCGCCCAGAAAGTAATCCTGCACGCCCAGGGCACCGTTTACGTAGTCCCCCACTGCAAAGTTCGGGTTGTTCGAGGCAATCACCTTGCCCACGCCCAGCGCACGCATGACTTCGCCGATACCGACGGGGGGAATGTAGGATTTGCCCTCATTCATCCAGCCGCGCATGGCCGGGTCGAGGGACAGGTATTCGTTGTGCACCAGCACCTGCCCCTCCTGGGGCGTGCCCACGGGCACTTCCTGGTAGGTGAAGGTTTCCCGCGTGGCTGCGCCGACCGGGCGTTTGGCAAGCAGGAACTGGCGGTTGGTCTGGGCGGTCATGGCAAGGGCTCTTTAGAAATGAACCTGAGTGATAGACCCAAGATGGCCTGGAAGCAAGGTTGTCCGAGGCGGGCGAATGCCCGTCGATAGGCCGTGATGATAGTGCACCGCGACGCCTTATCACTGCGACGCATACAGCCTCAACCGGCCTTCTGATAGTGCTGACGCGCCTATCCGGCTGTTGGCTAGACTCGTCCCACGGTAACTTTTCCCAAAGGACATCCTCCATGAGCATGACGTTTTCCGGCCAGGTCGCCCTGGTCACTGGCGCCGCCGCCGGTATCGGCCGCGCGACCGCCCTGGCATTCGCAGGTGAAGGCTTGAAGGTCGTGGTAGCCGACTTGGATGTGGCAGGGGGCGAGGGCACCGTCGAGCTGATCCGGCAGGCCGGTGGTGAAGCGCTGTTTGTGCGTTGCAACGTCACGCTTGAAGCGGATGTGCAGCAACTGATGGCGCAGACCGTCGCCGTGTATGGCCGCCTGGACTATGCCTTCAACAATGCGGGCATCGAGATCGAGAAGGGCAAGCTGGCCGACGGCAGCCTGGATGAGTTCGACGCCATCATGGGCGTCAACGTGAAAGGGGTTTGGCTGTGCATGAAGTACCAACTGCCGTTGCTGCTGGCCCAGGGCGGCGGTGCGATCGTCAATACCGCATCGGTGGCGGGGTTGGGCGCGGCGCCGAAGATGAGCATCTACGCTGCCTCCAAGCATGCGGTGATCGGCCTGACGAAGTCGGCGGCCATCGAATATGCGAAAAAGAAAATTCGTGTCAACGCGGTATGCCCGGCGGTGATTGATACCGATATGTTCCGCCGTGCCTATGAAGCCGAGCCGCGCAAAGCCGAATTTGCAGCGGCCATGCATCCGGTAGGGCGCATCGGCAAGGTCGAGGAAATCGCCAGCGCCGTGTTGTACCTGTGCAGTGATGGGGCTGCCTTCACAACTGGCCATGCGCTCGCGGTGGACGGTGGCGCGACGGCAATCTAGGACTCCGTGCAGCGCGCCATTCGAAAAGGCATGAGGCGCTGTGGGGCGTTTCCAGAGCTGGCAAAGCGCCGCGTGTGAATGTGTATCACCAGGTAAATAAGCTAATAAAATCAATACTTTAATAAAAGTTGTCGGCCGGTTTGGCTGGGCTTCTGTGCTTAACTGTTTGAGGTTGAATAACAGACAGTTGAAGTGAGTGGCTCATGGATTTAGGGATCGATCGACAAGCCCTTGTACCGGTGGTGCAGCAAATCGTCAATGCGGTGGCGGAATGGATTCGCAAGAGCGGGGTCAGCCCCGGTACCCGCTTGCCGTCCATCCGCCAGTTGGCCCTCGACAACTTGCTCAGCCAGTCCAGTGTCATCGAGGCATTCGAACGCATGGTGGCCCAAGGGGTGCTGGCCTCGAAACAGGGGGCGGGGTTCGTGGTCGCGCGTCCTCCCACCGTCCACGAATACCACTGGTATGAAGGCGCGGAACGGGAATGGGGGGACTTTACCGATAGCCCATTGGGTGAACTGAAACTGGGGTGTGGCTGGTTGCCGGACGCCTGGCGCGAAAGTGATGACATCAGCTATGCGATTCGCGAAATCTGTCGCACCGATACCGGCGGTTTGTTCAACTACAGTACGCCGCTGGGGTTGCCGGCGTTGCGCGAGCAGTTGCTCAAGCGCCTGACCCAGATCCGCGTGGCCACCAGCCTCGATCGCATTCTCACCACCCAGGGCGCCAGCCATGCCCAGGACCTGTTGATACGCACCTTGCTCAAGGCGGGCGACACCGTCGTGGTCGAGACCCCAGGCTATGGCAACCTCTATCGCCAATTGGCGCATCATGGCGTCACGTTGCTGGAAGTGCCTCGGACCCGTGGCGGCCCGGACATCCCGGCGCTGGAGGCGCTGCTGCAACGGCATCACCCCACGTGCCTGTTCATCAACAGCCTCTATCACAACCCCACCGGCACCAGCCTGTGCCGCGCGGTCGCCGAGCGTTTGCTCGAACTGGCACGCCGCGAGGATTTCCTGATCATCGAAGAGGATGTCTACGGCGACCTGCAACACGCCAGCTGCACGCGACTGTCGGCGCTGCCCCATGATGACCGGGTCATCTATGTCTCGAGTTTTTCCAAGACCCTCAGTAGCGCCTTGCGGGTGGGCTACCTCAGCGCCAGCACCGCGCTCATTGCCCGCTTGGCTCACCTCAAGACCCTGACCGGCATCGGTACTTCGCGCTTTGCCGAGGCGGTGGTGGCCACGTTGCTGGCCAATGGTACCTACCGCAAGTGGGTGCAGCGCCTGCGCAAACGCCTGGGCACGCAGATGACCGCCACCTTGCAGGTACTGGAGGATGAGGAATGGCAGGTGTTTGCCGTGCCGGCCGGCGGGATGTTCCTGTGGGTGCGGCCTGCCGTGGCGGATCGTTCGCGGCTGCAGGCATATGCGCGCAAGTTCGGCGTCTTGTTGTCACCGGGGGCGCTGTTCAACCCGACGGGTGAATCCAGTGAGTGGCTGCGCATCAATGTGGCCTATGCTGATGATCAACGGGCACTTGCGTTATTCCGCGCCTTGGGCCCTACCAGATCGACCTCGACCATTCTGAAAACGACGAGCGTGTAGCTTTTTGCCATTATTCCGGCGCCAACAGCTTGTGCTCAATGCCTTGGGGTTGCGAATCTCGCTTCTTGTAAACCGGGCTTATGGCATCTGCCATTGCAAGAGGATTCAAGTGCAATGATTTCGGCCGTGCAACGACGTTTCGCCAACCTCGGTATGGCGAAAAAACTGGGCTTGGGCTTCCTTCTTGTCCTGCTGCTGACAGCTTTGGTGGCGGCCATCGGTGTGTGGTCCCTGCAAACCGTTGGCCAGCGTTTCGAAGGCCTCAAGGCAATGTCTTCGCTCAACAACGGCCTGTTCAAGGTGCGCTTGATCGAGCAGGACTACGCGCTGCACGCCGACCCCAAGGCTGTCGATGCCCTGCATGAGAGCGTCGACGCGTTGGCGGCGCTGGCGGCCAGGCTCAAGGCAGAGTCCGCCGCCAATGTGCCAGTGATGACCGATGTGGAGCAGGCCCTGGCGGCTTATCGCAAGGCATTCGATGAGTTTGTCGAGCTGACCCAAACCAAGGACCTGGCCCTGGAAATGGCCACCTGGTCGGTGTCCAGCGTGGCCAATAACCTCGACGTGTTGCAGGCCGGCCTGGCGGACGATGGCGCGTATGGTCTCAAGGAGAGCCAGGGCAAGGAAGGTGCCGAGTTTATCGAGCAGGCGGGGCAGGTCAGCCAGGTCTCGCGCCTGATGTTGCAAGCCATGAACGAAGCCCATGTGCGCCTCGACCAGAGCCGCAAGGCCGACGCCGATGACTCTCAGCAGGGCAAGATCGAGCAGGCCGACCAGGCCCTGGCCCAGGTCGAACAACTGAAAACTTCGGTCAAGGACCCGGGTTACCAGACGGTGCTTAACGAAGTGTCCGGGCATATTGCCTCGTTCAGTGAAAAGCTCGGTGAATACACCGGCCTGCTGGCCCAGGAAAAGGTGGTCTACAAGCAGTTGCATGACCGCGCCGATCAAGTGGTCAGCCGAGTCAACCAGGCCTACGCCACCGAAGACCAATCGATGCAGGCGCAACTGAAGGAAAGCGCGATGTTGATCGTTGGCTCGTCAGCCTTGGCATTGTTGGTGGGGCTGATCGCTGCCTGGGTGATCACCCGGTTGATCGTGGCGCCGCTGCGCAGTGTGATTGCGGTGGCCCAGCAGATTGCCGCCGGAGACCTGAGTGGGCGCATGGAGGTTGATCGCCGCGATGAGATCGGCCAACTGATGCAGGCCATGCAGCAGATGGGCAATGGCCTTAGCCATATGGTCAGCGGGTTGCAGGCGGGTATTGAGCAACTGGCCAGTTCGGCGCATACGTTATCCAGCGTGACTGAGCAGACCAACGTCGAGGTCAGCAGCCAGAAGGAAGAAACCGAGCAAGTGGCGACCGCGATGAACCAGATGACCGCCACGGTGCACGATGTGGCGCGCAACGCCGAGGAGGCTGCACAAGCGGCGCAGACGGCGGATGACAAGGTCGACAGTGGCCAGCAGGTGGTACGCCAGAGTTTGCAGCGCATAGAGTTGCTGGCCACCTCCAGCGCCCACGCCAGTGCCAGCATCGACAGCCTGAGTACGGAAATCCAGAACATCGGCACGGTGTTGAGCGTGATCAAAAGCGTGGCCGAACAGACCAACTTGCTCGCCTTGAATGCGGCAATCGAAGCGGCCCGGGCCGGCGAGCAAGGCCGTGGTTTTGCGGTGGTGGCCGATGAAGTGCGCGCGCTGGCCAAGCGCACCCAGCAGTCGACCGAGGAAATCGAGCGTCTGGTCAGCACCCTGCGTGCTGCGGCGCAGTCGTCGGTGCAGCAGATCCAGCAGAGTGGCGAGCTGGTGAAACTGGCGGTGAGCGATGCGCTGGAAACCGAAAGCGCCTTGGGCAGCATTGCCGTCGCGGTGTCATTGATCCAGCAGATGAACCAACAGATCGCCGCCGCCGCCGAGCAGCAGAGCTCGGTGGCCGAAGAGATCAATCGTAGCGTCACCAGCATCCGCGCGAGTGCCGATCAATCGGCATTGAGTATGCAAGGCAACGCCGCGTCGAGCATCCAGCTGGCGCAGTTGGGGGCGGAGCTGAAGGGGATGGTGGGGCACTTCCGCCTTTGATCGCCGCGTGCTGGCGGCGATCAAAAGGCAGGGCGATCAGGCGTGGTTGGCGAGGAAGGTCAGCAGGGCTTCATTGACGAAGTCCGGATTCTCCCGGCTGGAGATATGCCCGGCGTCTGGGATCAGGGTCAGGCTGCAGCCAATCAACTTGGCCATGGCGTCGGACTCGGCGGGTGGGCGCGGTTTGTCCTGCTCGCCGCACATCACCAGGGTGGTGTCGGCATCCAGGCGTGGCAATTGCTCCAGCACATCCGAGCGGCTGAAGATCAGCCGGCCCAGGGGCACGATGCTGTGCAGCAGGCGTTCCCGGGAGAATGACTGCAGGGCCCTGCGATAGTCCTGGTACAGCGCGGATTCGCGGTCGATGCCGGGGCGGAAGAAGATCGGCGCGATGACATCCAGCAAGGGCTCGGGGATCGCGCCGGTGTCTTCGATCATCTTGAACAGCGAGAAATAGTACTGGCGCGTGGCTTCGGGCTCGGCGCCGAGGTAGGTGTCCATCAGCACCAGGCTGTTGACGCGCCCAGGTGCCTGCAACGCCAGGCGTGCGCCCCACATACCGCCGACCGACAGGCCGACCAGGTTGACCTGGGCAATTTCCAACTGATCGAGCAGGGCCAGGGCCTGGCGCGCCAGGTCGTCGAGGGAGCGGGTTGACGCGGGCAGCGGGCCCGACTCGCCGTGCCCCCACAGTTCGGGGACGAGCACGCGGTACTGTTGCGACAGGGCTTCAATCTGCGGCGCCCACATATCGCGATCCCACAGGTAGCTTGAACCCAGGAGCACCGCTGGGCCGGTACCCAGGTCGAGATAGTGCAGCGGTTGTCCATCAATCACGGCGACAGGCATAGCAGGCCTCTAACTTCACGGAGTGAGGGGCACTTTTTTACGCTAGTCGAGAGCGGGGGGATAGGTACAAAGTGATGGCATGTGGCGACGGCGGTCGCCACATGGCGGTGGGGATCAGTCGTAGATGACTTTCTTCTTCCACTCGGCGTCGGCGTCGACGACTTTCAGGCCTTCCGTCAGTTCGTTGACTTCGTCTTCGGCAGGCTTGCTGTTGGTCAGCACCGTGGAGTTGGCGCGAGCCAGCTGCGACTCCAGCAATTGCAGCTGCGCACTGTACAGCACCGGTTCGGGCTGTTTG
The DNA here is from genome assembly GCF_058793055.1 of Pseudomonas sp. MPR-R2A5. NCBI lineage: Bacteria > Pseudomonadati > Pseudomonadota > Gammaproteobacteria > Pseudomonadales > Pseudomonadaceae > Pseudomonas > Pseudomonas sp. MPR-R2A5. The sequence goes on along the minus strand of NZ_JBXAFK010000030.1, from coordinate 1,019 downwards.
CGCAGGTACTGTACGCCACGTTCGAAGGCCAGGCGTGCCTGGCCCGGCTGGCCTTGCTGCAAGGCATGCTGGCCGAGGTTATTGAAGAACTCGATATGCAGCAGCACCAGGATATGCCGAATTTCCTTTATCCAGTGCTTGGCCTCGTTGGTCGGCAGGAAACCATCCTGGGCGGCGCGGGTGACCTGGCCGTGCAGGGCTTCCAGCAGGAAACGCACGTCCTTGGCCTTGGTTTCGGTCTGGATCGGGGCGGGCGGGTTGTTGACTGGAATCGACTCACCCTGGGCCACCAGGGCATTGAGCTCGGCGATCCGTGCCTTGACCGCGGCGTTGGTCCTATTGAGGTGCAACAGGCGTTGGTTGACGTTGAGTTCCAGGCGGGTCAGCAACAACTTGAGCGCCGGGGTCATCAACTGGCCAGGGAAAGTCTCGGTGATTTCACCGCAGCGACGCAGCCGATCATTGAGTTCGATCTCGGTGCGCTTCTTTTCCAGTTTGTTGTTTTCCACCACGTGGTTCATGTAGCCAATGGCGATCAGTATTACGATCCCGGCTATTACCAGCAGGGTGATCATGAGTGGTGTCACCGGTGTGACCTCTTTATAGGGTTTGCTGTTGAGTGTAGTGACTGGAACAACCGACGGATAGGACTCTTCGACCAGTTGCCCAGGTAGTTTCTTCTATATAGGTCAGCGCTCCCTGCATGGATGCACATTGCCATCATTTGCTGGAGCGAACTATAGCGTCTTGTAGGGCGTCAGAATATAGGCGTCAAGGGGCGGACGGGCAGAATGCCTGAGCAGGCCGGTAAACGGGGGCGAAGTCATTGATTTAAATAAATTTATCCTTGGGGGTTGACGACCTTTCAATCCATCCATAGAATGCGCGCCACTTACAGCGTAAAGCACACAGCGAAACGCGGTAGGGAGTGAATGTTGTACGTGTGTCCCCTTCGTCTAGTGGCCTAGGACACCGCCCTTTCACGGCGGTAACAGGGGTTCGAGTCCCCTAGGGGACGC